>JAZTZK010000059.1:0-11496 GCA_045637485.1 Clostridia bacterium | reverse complement strand
GTGATACAGCTCAGGGTGCTACTCCCTCAGTCACAGGAGCGTGGGTGAGGGAGTGGAACCCTGAGCTGGATAAATGGTGCCCTTCCGGACGAAAGGGATAACAATTACAGCCTGTTACGACGGGCCCGGATGTGCTATACTGTGCTGCGAAGGCTGGTATAGAGAGGCGTTTTACGATGAGTGGCAATGCGATGATCCTTCGCTCCCTTCGGCAGAACCGAACCCCGGGTGCGATTGTACTGAATATGCTGCTGGCTGCGGTCAGCCTGTTTGTGAACGGCTTCGGCATTTACCTGACGATCCAGGCGAACATCGGCGCGGGACCGTGGGATGTGCTGAACCTGGGATTGTCCAAGTCGCTGGGCATACTGTACGGCACCGCGTCCATCGCGGTCTCCTGCACCATTCTGCTCATCGACGTCGCCATGAAGGAGCCCATCGGCATCTCCATGTTCATCGACGCGGTCGTGGTCGGCAAGTCGGTGGACTTCTTCAACTGGCTGGGCCTGGTGCCGCCCCGCCAGTCCCTGGCGGAGGGGATACCGGTGATGATCGTGGGCCTGTTTATACTGGCCTATACCCAGTACACCTATATGATCGCTTCGCTGGGCTGCGGGCCCCGGGATACGCTGCTCGTCGGGCTGGCAAAGCGCCTGAGGCGGCTGCCGATCGGGGGCGTCAGCGTCGCGCTGCTGAGCCTGGCGACGCTGACCGGCTGGCTCCTGGGGGGCCCGGTGGGCGTGGGCACGCTGATCTGCGCCTTCGCGACGGGCCCCATCATGCAGCTGGCCTTCCGAACGGTCCGCTTCGACGCTACCGGCGTGCGGCACCAGCGACTGACCGATTCCGTTCGGGTATTTGCCGCCCGTAGATACAGGGCGGAACGGTAAAACCGCTGGCCGAAGCGCCGGAAGTCGGCAGAAGGGGTGCATACCATGTTCAAGTGCGACAAGCTGTTTTTGACGGACCTGACCGTCGACCACCTGGCAGACCCCATCGGCATCGACGACGCCAGCCCCTGCTTCGCCTGGAAGCTGAACAGCGACAGGAACGACACCGTACAGGCCGCCTATCGCCTGACCCTGGCAGATGGCGCGGGGACCGTCGCGGATACCGGCGTGGTCGCCGCCGACCAAAGCATCGAGGTGACCGTGCCCGGCTTCAAGGCCACGCCGATGACCCGCTACCGGGTGGCCGTCAGCGTGACAGACAACTACGGCAGGACCGCGACCCTGGAGGGCCGGTTCGAAACCGGGCGCATGGGCGTGCCCTTCGCCAGCGCCTGGGCGGAGCCGGTGCAGGAGCCCACGCCTTCCTCGATGAACGCGAAGCGCAGCGGCGATACCTATGACAGCATGGAACGGGACGCCCAGGGAAGGCGCACCTTCGGCGAGTTTCGGCCCGCGCAGTACATCCGCATTCCCTTCCGGGCGGGTCGGGGCGTCGCGCGCGCCCGAATCTACGCCACCGCCCACGGGCTGTATCGGCTGACGGTGAACGGGACCTGCCCGGACGGGCGGCTGTTCGCCCCGGAGAACACCGCCTACAACCGCCTGCTGCTGGTCCAGACCTACGACGTCACCGACCTTATACGGCGGGGTGAAAACGTCATCGGCGCGGTGATGGCGGACGGCTGGTGGACGGGGCGCGTGGGCACCACCGGCGACTGCTGCCAGTACGGCGACACTACGGCGCTGCTGCTGGACGCAGAGATCGAATACGCCGACGGCGCCCGCCAGACCGTCACCGGCGACAGCGGCGTCAGCCACACCGGCCCCATCGTGTTCTCCGACCTGTTCGTGGGGGAGAAGTACGACGCCCGGCTGGAGATGCCTGGCTGGGACGCGCCGGGCTTCAACGACGGGGACTGGACGCCGGTCCAAAGGAAGGATTATGACAGGGACCACCTGAAGGGCCAGGGCTACGCGCCGGTGCGGGCGCGTCGGGCATTCAGGCCCGTGGAAATCCTTACCGCCCCCAATGGGGATACCGTGCTGGACGCGGGGCAGAACCTCGCCGGTTTCACCCGGTTGACCGTCACCGCCCCCGAGGGCGCGCAAATCCGCCTGGAGCACTTCGAGATGCTGGACAGGGACGGCAACGTCTTCAACAGCATCCTGAACAACAACAAGGAGCAGACCGAGATCTATATCTGCCGGGAGGGCGTCCAGACCTTCCAGCCGACCTTTACCTATCACGGCTTTCGCTACGTGCGCGTCACCGGCTGGCCGGGCACGCCCACTGTCGACGACTTCCGGGTGATTGCCTGCGCCAGCGAAATGAGGGACATCGGCAGCTTTGCCACCTCCGACCCCCGGCTGAACCAGCTCCAGAGCAACATTTGGTGGAGCCAGGTTTCGAACACCGTATCCATCCCCACCGACTGCCCTCAGCGGGAGAAGGCGGGCTGGACGGGGGACATCATGGCCTACGCGCCCACGCTGTGCTTCAACCGGGACGCCAACGCCTTCCTGAGCGCGTGGATGGACAATGTCCGCGCCGAGCAGCTGCCCGACGGCGCGGTGCCGATGATCGTGCCCTACCTGAAGGCCTACGCCACCTTCCTGCGGGACAACCTGGGCGCGGACACCAGCTGCGGCTGGGGCGACGCGGTCATCATCGTGCCCTACCGGGTGTACCAGGCCTACGGCAACCGGCGCATACTGGAGGACAACTACGAGGCCATGACCCGCTGGATGGCATACATCGACGCGCGCGCCCGGAACCACCACCCGGAGGGGTACGAGGGCTGGGACGAAGCCCGCAGGGCCCGCAGCCGCTGGCTGTGGAACACCGACTTCCACTTCGGCGACTGGCTGATCCCCTCCATCGTGCTGGGCAACCCGGACGCCCTCGCCATGAACCGGACCGCCTACGCCACCATGGGCGTCGTCGCTCCGGCCTACTACGCCTTCAGCGCGAGGACCATGTCGCGCATCGCCGCCATACTGGGAAGGGACGGGGACGCCAGGCGCTATGCCGAGCTGTATGAGAACATCCGCGAGGCGTTCATTGCGGAGTACGAGCATGCGGACGGCGGTATGGACGCGGACTTCCAGGGCATCTACGTCATCGCCCTGCAGATGGACCTGGTGCCGCAGGAGGTTCGGCCGAAGATGGTCGAGCGCCTGTGTAAGCTGATCCACGACAACGGCGACAGGCTGGACACCGGCTTTTTGAGCGTGCTGTTTCTGATGGACGTGCTCTGCGACAACGGCAAGGCGGACGTGGCCTACAGGCTGCTGTTCCAGGAGGGCTGCCCCAGCTGGCTCTACGAGGTCAGGGCCGGGGCCACCACCCTGTGGGAGAGCTGGGGCGCGATCTCGGAGGACGGAACCGTCAGCACCTACAGCTACAACCACTACGCCTTCGGCTGCGTGGGGGAGTGGATGTACAGGCACATCGGGGGCCTTCAGCCCATCGAGCCGGGCTACAGGCGCTTTCGAGTGAAGCCGGCCTTCGTTCCGGGGCTGACCTGCGCCGCCGTCAGCGAGGAGACTCCCTACGGCAGGGCGGCGGTGGAATGGCGCGCCGTGGGCGACAGTGTGCTGGTCCATGCGGAAGTACCGGCCAACGCCCGGGCCGACGTCGTCCTGCCGGGCATGACGCCCCTGACCGTGGGCAGCGGCAGCTACGACTGGCTGGTCTACAGAAAATGACGGCGGATGCGCCGCCGTATCGTGTGATAGTACCTTGGGTATTTGTTCAGTCCTGATGTATATGCAGCTACTTTGGCGGCCTGGAGGCCGCCCTAAAGGACTAACTTTATGTCGCCCTAAAGGACTAACTTCGTTTCCCCGCTACAGGCATATCTCCTCGTAGCGGCGGCGTCTACGCCGCCATGACTGAACGGGTACTACCTTAGTTATGTTTTCCCTTGCCCCCGTGGGCGGCGCTGTCCCGGAATTCGCCGGGCGTCTGGCCGGTGAGCTTCTTGAAGTTCCTTGAAAAGTGGCCGAGGTCGCTGTAGCCGCACTGCTCGGCCACCTCGTGGATGCGCAGCCCGGAGCCCGCCAGCAGCTGCCGGGCCCTCTCGATGCGCATGCCGCCGAGTATGTCGAGGAAGCTCTGGTTCGTGTGCCGGTTGATCAGCTTGGACAGGTGCCACTGGCTGACATACACCTGCTCGGCCACGTCGCCGAGGCTCAGTCGCTCGGCGCAGTGGGCCCGCATGTAGTCCAGCGCCTGGCGCACGATGTAGTTGTTCGCGGGGTTCCCTTCCGGCGCTTCGCCCTTCGGGGCAGGAGCGCCTTCGCTCTTCCCGGAGGCCTCGCCCCCGGCGGAGGCCTCGCCCCCGACGGAAGATCCGCCCCCGGCGCAAGGTTCGCTGCCTGTAGAAGGTCCGTCCCCTGCGGAAGCCTCGCCCCCGGCGGAAGGTTCGCCCCCTGCGGAAGCTCCCCGCTCCGCGTCCAGCCGGGCGATCATCGTGTGGATGGCCTCGTTCAGCTCGTCCATCCTGCTGGGCTTCAGCAGGTACCGGCATACACCCAGGTTCAGCGCGGTCTGGGCATATTCGAAATCCCGGAAGGCCGTGAGCACCGTGATCTGGAGCTCGGGGAACTCGCTTCTCAGCGCGGCCACCATCCTGAGCCCGTCCATGTTGGGCATGCGGATATCCGTCATCAGTATGTGGGGCCTGACCCGGCGCACCAGCTCCAGGCCCTCCCGGCCGTTGGCGGCCGTGCCGCTGACCGCGCAGCCCAGCCTTTCCCAGGGGACGACCCGGGAGAGGCCCTCGAGGATCATGCGCTCGTCGTCCACCAAAACAACCCGGTACATTTTGCTCACCTCCCTGAATCAAAGGGCGCCAGCGCCATCACCTGCGCCCAGCACTCCTCGGTGGTCATATCGCCCGCGGCCACTGCCGGAACGCACTCCAGCAGCCAGCGCTCGCGGGCGTTCTTGTTCATGTCGTCCTGTATGGGGCGCACCATGTCCGAAGCCCGGGCCGCCATGGCGTCGGCGGATTCGGCGAGCGCCCCGGTGATCTCGGAGGCGGCCAGGCGCTTGATGTGGTCGGGACGGGTCAGCCAGTCCAACAGCGCCACCGCCGCGTCCCGGCGCGCGGGATCGTTCCATACCCGCCGGGTCAGATAGAAGCCCATGGAAACGCCGCCGATGATCGCCGTGTCCTGGCCGTCCAGGGAGGGCATGGGCATCACGACGGTGGTGTCCATGCTCTCCGCGGGCAGGGAATTGACGAACCAGCTGCCGTCGATCTGCATGGCCGCCTGCTTCTGCCGGAAAAGCTCGCTGGTGACGGACTCGGAGGTGCTCAGCGCGTTTTCCGGGAACGCACCCAGGGTGTACAGGCGGCGAATCAGCTCCATGCCCCTGTGCCAGCTCTGGGGCACCTCGTCAATGCCGGCGGGGCGGGCCGTGAAGTCCCGGGGCGTGGAAGCGGCCAGCACCGCGCACTCGGCCAGGTAGTGGGGGATGTCCGACAGCGACACGGCGATCGGCACGACGCCCGCTCCCTTGAAAATCGCTATGGCCTCCTCAAGGTGTGCCCAGGTGTCCGGCAGCGGCGCGCCGTATCGCTCAAACAGGTCGGTGTTCACGAACAGCCCTTCGAAGTAGGGGCGCAGCGGGATGGCGTAGACCGCGCCGTCCGCCTCCCGGAGGATATCCGACTCCGGCAGGTCGAGCCCGGGATAAGCGGCGTTGATCTCCGATATGGGCACCATCTTGCGCAGTATCGGCGCGGAATCGGGGCTGCACGCGAAGAAGAACAGTATGTCCGGCTCGTCGCCCGCGGCGAAGTCGCTCAGCACCCCGGCCTTCCAGCTCTCGTCGCTGGTGCCGGAGCTGTCCTCCACCACGTTGCCGGTCTGCGCCTCGTACTCCCGAAGCAGCTCCACATAGACCAGCGCCGAGGCGTCCGTGCCGCCGAAGGCGCTGACCGTGCGCAGGGATACCGCGCGGGCTGGCATGGCGAGGCACAGCAGCGCGAGCAGCAGCGTAAACCTCTTTTTCATTTCTCGTCCTCCTGGGGAATGTCCAGCGTGACGTGGGTGTTGCCCTCGGCGTCGGACGCGACCGAGATACCGGCCCTGTCGCCGTAGATCAGGCGCAGCCGGGTGCAGATGTTGGAAAGGCCGATGTGGGTTCCCCCCAGGCTGTCGCCCCGCAGGGCGGCGTCGATGCGCCTTCGGTCCTCCGGGGAGATCCCCCTGCCGCTGTTGACCACCTCCACCCGCAGGCAGGGGCCGGGGCGATGGCAGCACAGCCGGATCTCGCCGCCGCCCTCGGGGGCGATGCCGTGCTCAACGGCGTTTTCGATCAGGGGCTGCAGGGTCAGCACCGGCACCGTGGCGCTCAGCGCGGCGTCGTCGATCTCCATGCGGGCGGTCAGCCGGTCGCCGTAGCTCAGGCCCACGAAGTAGAAGTAGGCCCTCGCCACCTCCAGCTCCTCCTTCAGCGTCACGATGCGCCGGTCGTTTCTCGACATGCTGGCGTTCAGCAGCACGCTCAGCGATTCCACCATGGCCGAGATGGTCTCGGAGCCCTCGATCCGCGCCTCCCAGTTGATGGATTCCAGGGCGTTGTTGATGAAGTGGGGGTTGATGCGGCTCTGCATGGCCTGTATGCGGGCGTCCCGCAGGGCGATCTCCTCCTTGTAGGTCTTGTCGATCAGCTCCTCCAGCCGCAGGCTCATGCTGGTGAAGGCCTTGCCCAGGCGGCCCAGCTCGTCCTCCCCGTGCATGGGCACGGTGACGCCCAGCTCGCCGTCCTCGATGCGGCCCGAAGCCTCTGACAGCAGCATGATGGGCCTGGAGATGCGCCGGTGGACGTACCACATGGTCACGCCCAGCACCGGTATCAGCAGCAGCAGCAGCCCCGCCTGGAGCCGCCGGAAGCCGTCGATGCCGCCGTAGAGCCGCCGACGGTCCAGCAGCAGCCCGGCCCGTATGTCGTAGTCCCGGCTGTCGCCGAACTGCGTACAGGCGTACATTCCCACGGAGACCGGCACGATCTGTCCCGGCTCGATACTGTTCCAGTCCACCGCCTCGTCCATTCCGGAAACCCCCGACAGGTTGACCGCGTCCATGTCGTCCAGCCGCACGTCCAGCCGGGCGTCCCAGCGCCGGGCGAGATCCAGCAGGGGGGCCAGCAGCTTCTCCCGGTCCAGCCCCAGCACCAGCATGCCGTAGGGCTCCATGCGCAGGTCCGTCAGGTTGCGCACCAGGTACAGTGCGCCGTCGATCTGCGCAAAGCGGCACTGGGTGTCCAGCGTCCGGCCCAACCGGAGCACCCGGGCGTGGGCCGTGGCCTGGTAGCGGCTGGCGGCGTCGGCGCCGGAGCGGTTCACCAGCAGCAGCTGAGGCGCGTCCAGCGTGAACACCGCCGCGAAGGTCACCGCCGATTCCCGGCTGTACTTTCGCTCCACGTACCCCCTGGCCACCCGAAGGAATTCGCCGTCCGTGATGGCCCCGGCATTGCGCCGGTCGTTGGCGCCGTCCAGCTCGCCGTCATAGGTTGCGGCGCGGGCCAGCGCCACCACGCGGCTCAGGTTCTGGTCCGTCAGCAGCCGGGAGAATTCCATGCCACTGAGCAGCGCCGCCTCCGTCTTGGCCTGCTCGTCCCGGATCATCGTGCCGCCCATGTAGAAGCCCAGCGCCGTTGCCGGCAGCAGGTAGCAGATCAGCACGATCAGCGTCAGCTGGGCGCTGATGGACTTGAGGATGCGCATGGGCGATCATTCCCTCACTTCAGTCCGAGGAAACCGGCGGTCTGTTTTACCAGCGCCTCGGCGCGCGCCACCGTATTGTCCTCGGCAAATATACGCACCCTGGGCTCCGTGCCGCTGAAGCGGATGATGACCCAGGCGCTTTCAAAGTACACCTTGCAGCCGTCCTCGTAGCTGACGCGCCGTATGGGCATGGGATAGTCGGGCAGCTCATGGTTTTCGAATATCCTCTGCTGCACCTCCGCCCTGTTCTGGGGGGTCAGCGGCCAGTCGTGTTCGGCGACGTGCAGCTCGCCGAATTCGTCGAAGATGTCCTGCACCAGCTGGGAGAGAGGCTTGGCGGTGACGGACAGCATCTCCACCAGCAGCGACGCGGCGTAGAGGCCGTCCTTGCCGAAGATGTGGCCCCGCACCGTCAGGCCGCCGGAGGATTCGCCGCCGATGAGGGCGTCGTACTGCTGCATCCCGGCGGAGATGTGCTTGAAGCCCACGGGAACCTCGACGCACCGCTCACCGAACTTCTCCGCCACCCGGTCCAGCAGGTGGGTGGTGGCCACGTTGCGCACCGCCGCGCCCTTCCAGCCCTTGTATTTGAGCAGGTAGTAGTACAGCAGCACGATGATCTCGTTGGCGCTGACATAGCGGCCCTGCTCGTCGATCACGCCCAGCCGGTCCGCGTCGCCGTCGGTGGCGATGCCGATGTCGGCGTTGTGTTCCTGCACCTGGCGCTGCAGGTCCGCCAGCGTGTCCATCGTGGGGGCGGGCAGGCGGCGGCCGAAAAAGGCGTCGTGGGTGTCGTGGATCACGTCGATGTCGCAGCGGCTGGAGTACAGTATCGTCAGAAGCCCCGTCAGGCTCACGCCGTACATCGGATCCAGCACGATCCGCGGACGACGCCTGCGTATGGCGGCGGTGTCGATCTTCTCCAGTATGGAATCCAGGTAGGCGTCCCGGGGGTCCACGTAGACGATCCTGCCCTCCGCGAGGCCCTGCTCGAAGAGGATCGTCCTGATATCGTCCTCGGCCATGTCGTTGGCCTCGGCCTGGATCTCGTCGGTGATCTCCTGGAGCGCGTCCCTTCCGCCCCGGGTGAACAGCTTGATGCCGTTCCAGATGGCGGGGTTGTGGCTCGCGGTGATGGCCGCGCCGTAGGGCAGGTTCCAGGACTTCACCGTGTACATGATTTGCGGTGTCGGCGCGGAGAGGTTGACAAAGTCCACCCGAACGCCCTGGGCCGCGATGGCCTCGGAGAACCATATGGCCGCCTCCCGGGAGAGGAAACGCCGGTCGTAGCCGATGCAGATTTCCTTTTCGGATGCGCTCTCCCGCTGGATCCTGCGCCCCAGCGCCGCGGCGATGCGCTGTATGTTCAGCTTTGTAAAGCCGTCCCCGATGATCGCCCGCCAGCCGCCTGTGCCGAATTGAATCATAGTGCCTTACCTCCTGTAGTGTTGGTCAATTCTGATTTGCCGCAACGCGACAAATTAGAATTGTATCATCCCATAACGATCCGCACGCTATGTACGCCCGCCTCAAACACCGGTATGCGCTCCGCGTGAAGGCCGTCCACCTCGACGGCCTTCACGCCCTTCTGTACGTGCGACGGGTTTTCCACGCTGATGCGGTATTCCGCGCCGCGCCAGCGGCGGGTGAGTTCGAAGCCGTCCCATTCTGCGGGGATGCAGGGGTCGACGGTCAGGCGGTCGAATTCCGGGCGCACGCCCAGCATGTACCGCGTGGCGGCGAAGTAGGCCCAGCCGGCGGAGCCGGTCATGAACGGGTGGCGGGCCCTGCCGTGGGCGGCGTGATCCCGGCCCATGATGAACTGGCAGTAGGCGTAGGGCTCGGCCTGCCGGATCTCCATGATGTCGTTCTGGTTTTCGGGCAGCAGCGCGTCGTAAAGCCGCATGGCCCGATTGCCCCGGCCCAGCCTGCACTCGGCCACCCAGGCCCAGGGATTGGGGTGGCTGAACACCGCGCCATTCTCCTTGATGCCGGGGTAGACCCGGGTGACGAAGCCGATGCCGTCGTCCCGGACGGTGAAGGCGGGGGCGTTCAGCATCAGCCCGTAGGGGGTGTACAGCCACTGGTCCACCGCGTCCATGGCCGAAAGGCCCTGCGCCCGGGTCGCCGCGCCGGACGCCACGGCCCAGGCGTTGCTCTCGAGGTGGACCTTGCCCTGAACGGATTCATGGCTGCCGATAGCGCGTCCGTCCGCGGTAAAGCCCCGCAGGAACCAGTCGCCGTCCCAGAGCACCTCCTGGCCGATGGCCTTCATGGCCTCCAGCTTCGGTGTATACAGTGACACATCCTCCGCCCTGTCCGTCGCCCGCGCCGCGTCCAGGAGGTGCTCCGTGGCCCAGATCAGCAGGAAGTGCACCATGGCGCTTTCGCCGCCGCCCAGGTTCAGGCAGTCGTTCCAGTCGGCGCGCAGACCCCTGGTGACGCCGTGGACGCCCACCTGGCCGTAGGAGAAGTCCAGTATGCGCCTCATGTGTTCCCAAACGCTGTCCTCGCCGCCGTCGGCATAGGGTACGATGGCGTCAAAGAAGCCCGTGTCGCCCGTCTCCCGGGCGTATTCCACGATGGCGGGGATCAGCCACAGCGCGTCGTCGGCGCAGGCGTCGCCGAGGCCGTGGACATGCTTTGCGCCCTCGGCGGTGGGCACGACGGTGGGGGACCATTCCTTCTCCTCGTCCTTCTCCTCGAACCACGCCGGGTCGAACAGGTGCAGCCCGTAGCCGGTGGTTGTGACGCCGCCCAGCAGCTGGAGGATGCGCCACTTGCAGCCCTCCGGCTCGGCGTGGGGGATGCACATGGCGTCCTGGGCGGTGTCACGGAAGCCCAGCCCCGTGCGCCCGCCCACCTCGATGAACGAGGAGAAGCGGGAGAACAGCACGTTGATCTCGCTCTGGTACAGGTTCCAGATGTTCAGGCTGCGGTTCATGTTGCAGTGGGGCGTGCGGACGGCGAGGGCACCCAGCTTATCGTCCCAGAACCGGCGCAGCTCGGAAAAGGCCCTGTCCGTGCCCTCGGGGCCATAGCGTCTGCGGGCCTCCTCCGCGGCCCTGCCCCGGCCCGTGCCGAGGTAAAACAGCAGCCGCGCCTCCTCCCCGGGCTTAAGGACCAGCTTCTTTTGCAGCGCCCCGACGGGGTTGCCGCCCTCCTCGTGGCTGCCCGTCAACGCGCCCCTTTCGACGCCGATGGGGTTGCGCTCGGTGCGGTAGGGGCCGATAAATGCCTCCCGCGTGCCCTCGTAGCCGTCCGGGGTGAAATTGGCGGCGAAGAACTGGAAGCTGTCTGGCTCGTAGTGCAGCTCGCATATGGCGGCGTCGTCTTCCATGAACGAGCCCGCGCAGTACAGGCTCATCTGGAAGTTCTGGTTGTCGATGTCGATGTTGTGGAAGGAGAACTCCACATAGCCGGTGACGCTGATCCGCCGCGTTCTGTCGCAGTCGTTCTTCACCCGCACGTCGAAGATCTCCACCGGGTCGGCGCCCGTCGACTCCCGGGGGATGAACAGCGTCTGGCTGGCGGCGATGCCCTGGTATTCGCATTCGTAGACGGAATAGCTCAGCCCGTGGCGGCAGGCGTATCTCGCCCCATCTTCTAAAGGACTAGCTTCGCGTCGCCCTAAAGGACTAGCTTCGCTTCGCCCTAAAGGACTAGCTTCGCGTCGCCCTAAAGGACTTGCTTCGCGTCGCAGGGGGATGCCCGTGGGCTGCCAGCTGACGGACCAGTACTCTCCGCTCTCGTCGTCCCGCAGGTAGACGTAATGGCCCGGAAAGTCCATCGGCACGCCGTTA
>JAZTZK010000058.1:0-9872 GCA_045637485.1 Clostridia bacterium | reverse complement strand
AGATGGTGATGCCCGGCGACAACATCGACATGGAGATCACCCTGATCACCCCCATCGCCTGCGAGGAAGGCCTGCGCTTCGCTATCCGCGAGGGCGGCCGCACCGTCGGCTCCGGCGTCGTGACCAAGATCATCGACGACTAATCGCTTGATTCAAAGGACCGCTGCATGCTTCGCAGCGCTCCTTTTTATTTCTTTGAGGGGGGGAAAACGCTTAAAGCGCAGTGGGAACTGACGGCGGAACGGGTATCAAGGGCGGCCAATGGCGATTTGTCGGGGGTGATGAAAAATCACAGCCGGGCGATTTTGTCCATGGCGTTCCTTAAAATGCCTTCCACATCCGCGCCCCGGATGTCCAGGTTTTCGGCCTTGACCATCCGGGTTTCCTTTATTCCGAAGAAGGTCACGGCGAGGGCGCGAACATAGCCATAGCCGGGCTCTTCGGAGAAGATCGGCCCGCCGGCGGTGGTGACGTAGGTCAGCCTTTTCGCCCGGCACAGGCCGCAGGGCTCATCGTGCTCGTTGTAACGGAAGGTCACGCCCACCACGCAGATCTGTTCAAGGTACTGCTTCAGCGTTGCGGGGAAGGAGAGATCCCAGAACGGGGCGGCGATGACGATCTCCTCCGCTGCGGCAAAATCCTTTGCCAGGTCGAATACCGGCGAAGCATAGTCGCCCCTTGCGACGCAGCCGTTGCGCCAGTCGATAAAGGCTTCGTCCACCTTGGGAAAGCTGATCGCGGGGACATGGATCTCCTTATAGCACTCCCGATCCCCGGCCATGACGGCCTCGGCCAGTCGAAGGGTCCTCGATTCCCTGCGCACGCAGGCGTTGATGAACAGTTTCATGGCATTTTCCTCCTGTCCTTGATCGTTGGGTCATATACCCCTCGCTCGCAGCCAGATCATCAGCACGGTCACGTCGCCCGGGTTGATGCCGGGGATGCGGCTGGCCTGGCCCAGGCTTCGCGGGCGCTGGGCGTCCAGCTTCTGGCGGGCCTCGATGCGCAGCCCGGACATGTTCAGGTAATCCGCGTCCGGGGGCAGGGGGGTGTCCTCCATCTTCAAAAAGCGCTGGCGGTCCGCCTGCTGGCGGCCGATGTAGCCCTCGTATTTGATGTCGATCTCCAGCTGCTCGACGACGTCGGCGGGGTAGTCCGGCAGCTCCGGGCGCATTGCGCGCAGCTCGGCGTAGCCCACCTCCGGGTGCCGCAGCCTTTCCGTCAGGCGTAGCTTTTCCAACAGCGCCCTGCCCTCCAGGGTCAGGCGCCGCTTTTCCAGCATCCTTTCATATCGCGCCTGATCCACCAGCCCCGCGTCCCGCCCCTTCTGGGTCAGGCGCAGGTCGGCGTTGTCCTGGCGCAGCAGCAGCCGGTATTCGGCGCGACTCGTCATCATGCGGTAGGGCTCGTCCACGCCCTTGGTCACCAGGTCGTCCACCAAAACGCCCAGGTAGGCGTCGGCCCGGGTCAGCAGCATCGGTGCCTTCCCCCGCAGCCAAAGCGCCGCGTTGATGCCGGCGTACAGCCCCTGGGCGGCGGCCTCTTCATAGCCGCTGGTGCCGTTGATCTGCCCGGCGCAGTACAGCCCTTCAACGTGCTTCGCGGCGAAGGTCGGGCTCAGCTGGGTGGGGTCGATGCAGTCGTATTCGATGGCGTAGGCAAGGCGCAGCAGCTTCGCGTCCTCCAGGCCGGGGATCGAGGCGTAGATCTGGCGCTGCACATCCTCTGGCATCGAGGTGGACATGCCCTGGGCGTACCACTCGTGGGTGTACAAGCCCTCCGGCTCCATGAATATGGGGTGGCGGTCCTTGTCCCTGAAGCGCACCACCTTGTCCTCGATGGAGGGACAGTAGCGCGCGCCGGTGCCGTGGATCGTGCCGGAATACATCGGGGCGCGGCGCAGGTTGTTCAGTATGATCTCATGGGTGCGTGGCGTGGTGTAGGTCAGGTAGCACAGCGCCCGGTTCTTCAGCGTGGAGGCGTCGGTCATGAAGCTGAAGGGCACGATGGGGTCGTCCCCCTCCTGGGGCGTCATCTTCGTAAAGTCGATGGTCCGCCCGTCCAGCCGCGCCGGGGTGCCGGTCTTGAAGCGGCGGATGTCGAAGCCCAGGTCCATCAGGTTCCGGGTCAGGGCGTTGGCGGCCATCAGCCCCTGGGGACCGCCGTTCCAGCTGCACTCTCCGATGATGATGCGGCTGTTCAGGTATACGCCGCAGCAGGCGACCACCGCCCGGCAGGCCACGCGGCCCCCTGTGGTGGTCTCTACGCCCGTTACCCGCCCGTTTTCCACCACGATGCGCCGCACCTCGGCCTGACGCAGGGTCAGGCTTTGGCAGTCGTCCACGGCCTGGCGCATGCGCAGCTGGTAGGCCTTCTTGTCGGCCTGGGCCCGCAGTGAATGGACCGCCGGACCCTTGCGGGTATTCAGCATTCGGGATTGTATGAATACATCGTCGATGGCGTGCCCCATTTCGCCGCCCAGGGCGTCCAGCTCCCGCACCAGGTGGCCCTTGGCCGTGCCCCCGATGGACGGGTTGCAGGGCATCATCGCCAGGGCGTCCAGGTTCAGCGTGGTCAGCAGCGTGGAAAGGCCCATCCGCGCACAGGCCAGCGCGGCCTCGCAGCCCGCGTGCCCCGCGCCGATCACCACCACGTCAAAGACATCGTTCAGCAACGCAAGCGTACCTCCCGCATCCGATATGAAAGGATCAGTCCTTCAGGTCCTTCGTCTCGTTGTAAAAGTTGACGACGATGGACATGATGACGGAAACCACCACCAGGCCGCATATCCCAAGGATCGCGGACATGATCCGGCCGAGGATGCTTATCGCGGCGACGTCGCCGAAGCCGATGGTGGATATGATGGCGAAGCAGTACCACAGCGCGCTGCCGAAGTCGGGAATATCATCCTCCACAATCGGCAGCACCAGCGAGAAGGCGATGATCAGCAGCAGCATACCGAACAGTATTTCCGCGGCATTCGTCTTGCGGACCACCTTCCAGAAGATGTCCATCTTCATCGAGGAAAAGGCGATGCGGATGATATCCCGAAGGGCATGTACGATGCGTATCAGTACGATGACGAGCACGGAGGGCCCCACCGCCACCAGCACCCCCACCAACAGCAGGTTCAATATGATGTTGGCGGGCGTGCGCCTCTGGATGATGGAGAAGATCGCCTGTACAACGATTACCGTAAAGTACAGTATTCCGACGGTGGTCATGACATCGGGGCCGTCGCCCTTGACCATCAGCAAGACTGAACACACCAGCAGCAGGCAGCCCGCGATGACGTCCCGGATAAATTCCATTTTGGATTCCTTCCGGATCACAAAGGCGCGTATGAACCTGTAGCCCGCCAACGACAGGAAGAAAGCCGTCGATATCTGTACGAGATGCTCCGCCCCGCTGTTCCAGGCCTTGAACATCTCGACGGACAGCGCCAGCACGATCAGGGACAGCAGGCCGTCGATGATGTTGACCAGCGTCTCCCGCTTCATCGTCCTGAGGAAATGCATAAATGACTACGCCTCCTCCGATAGTATGTCTCTGCATACATATTCTATCGAACTGAAGCGCGTTTTTCAAGGGGTTCCGGGTAAAAGGAATCTTCTGCGCGCGCGATTCGGTGCTATCCGCCCCTCCGACGGCATAAATAATGCCACGGTCGAGGGGAGGAATGACGGATGCTGCGAGGAATGGACGGTTGGGTCGCTTCGGGATTTCGCAGGATGGACTGGGACGGGGCCGCAGCGCTGGGGCGGCGCGCGCTGGTGTGGCTTGCGCTGGCGGGGACGGCGTATCTGCTGTGCAGGGCCCGGCTGCCGCCGTTGCTGGCCCCGTTTGGGATGGCGTTCCTGGCGGCGGGGCTGGCGATGGGGAAGAACGCAGCGGCGCTGCTGGCGGGTTGCGTTGCCGGCGCAATGGGGGGCAGCCTGGCGGAATTCAACCTGCGCCTTCCGGCGGGGGCGGCCATCGTGCTGGGGGGCGGCATCGCCTGGGACGCGCTGTCTCCGGCGCTGAGGCGGGCGCTGGGGCAAGGACCGTGGCTGCGCGTGAAGGGACTGGCCCGGGGAACGATCCCCATGCCCAGGCGGCAGGCACGCTCGCCGAACCGGCCGGACGGGATCGCCGGCCCGGTTCTGGCCGGCCTGGGCGTGCTGATTCCCGGCCTGGCGGGGATGGGCGAGGCAATCTGGCCATCGGCGACGATGGTGGCCGCCGCCTCGGTGGCCGCTTCCACGGCGACACCCTTCTTTAGCGCGGCACTGGAAGCGCATCCCCGGCGGCGCTGGCTGAGCGTCGAGGAGAAGGCGGGCGTATTCCTGCTGTGGGCGTTTATGCTGTTGGGATTGGCGCGGCTTTCGCTGCCGATGGCGCTGTGCGTGGGCAGCGCGCTGACCCAGCTGCTCGCAGGCGGCGGGGCGCTGGCGGGCGTGGGCGTCGGCGGGGCGCTGTTGATCGCCGGGGCGGACCCGCGGATCATGGCGCTGACGGCCATGGGCGGCGCGACGGCGCAGCTCTGCGGCGGACGGTCCGGGCCTGTCCGGGCGGTTTGCGCCGGCGGCGCGATGCTTTCCGCGGGGTTGCTGCTGAACGCGCCGCCACAATGGCTGATCTGCGTCGGGGCGTCGTCGCTGCTGGTCGCCCCCATGCCGAAGGCGTGGGCGCGGTTTTTTTCCCGCATGGCGGAGCCCGCGCCCGACCCCTGCGATCCCCGGCGACTGGCGTCGCGACTCCAGCGGAACTCCGCGGAGCGACTCAGGGCGCTGGGCGCGGCTTTTGGCGAGCTGGCGGAGGGCTATGCCGCGCCGACCGAGCTGCCGGACGCACATGCGCTGGTGCAGCGGCTGCGGGAGCGACTCTGCGAGGGCTGCGCCGGCTATGCCGGATGCTGGCAGGGCGGGGGAGAGGGCGGGGCGCGGCTGCTGTGCGACCTGATCGCCCGGGCAGTGGCCCTGTCCGGCGAGACCCCGTTGTTTGAGGGCGAGGCGCCGCCGGAGCTGTCCCGGCGCTGTCGCCGTGGTCGACTGATTCCCGAGCGCATCGGCGACATGCTGGAGGACTTTGCCCGCGCGCGTCGGGACGGGCTGAAGCGCGGCACGGAAAACCGGTTGATCTCCGCCCAGTTCAACCAGGCCCGCCAGCTGATCGAGGCGCTGTCCCTGCAGCAGGGAGGCGCCCTGCGGGTGCGCAACCGACAGGCGGCGCGGGCCGCCGCCGCGCTGGAGCGGGCGGGCATCGGGGTGGCATCGGTGATGGCGCTGGGCGGAAGGGGGGTGGAAATCGTTGTCACGCTGAAGCGTGACAGCTGGACCCAGGCATTGGCGCGGAAGGCTGCCCTGTGCCTGGGCGAGACCTTCGGACGCCGCTATGCCCCGGCAGGTACGCTGGGGCGGGAGCTTCGCTTCGTGCGCCGCCCGCGCCTGCGCGCGCGGACGGGCATCGCCTGCGCCTCCCGGGAAGCCGGCGCGCCCTGCGGCGACAGTCACCTGAGCTGCATGCTGGACGACGAGCGCCTGCTGGTGCTGATCTGTGACGGCATGGGCAGCGGGGAGGCCGCCTGTCGGGAGAGCGCCGAGGCGGTGCGACTGCTGGGACGCTTTCTGCGGGCCGGGGCGGCCTGTGGCCTGGCCATCGAGACGGTGAACGCGCTGCTGCTGAATCGCGGCGGCGAGGACATGTTCGCCACGGTGGACATGCTCATATTCAATCTCGACACCGGCGAGGCGGAGCTTGTGAAGCTGGCAGCCTGTCCCACGCTGATCCTGCGGGGCGACGGGCTGCGACGGGCGGAGGGCGGCCGCCTGCCCCTGGGCATACTGGAGAAGGTGCAATCGGAGGGCCAGAGGACGCGACTGCTGCCCGGGGATGTGCTGCTGATGGCCAGCGACGGCGTGATGGGCGCCGCCGGCGAGGCGGCGCTTGTGCAGCTGATGCGCCGGGAGGGGCAGGACATGCCCCGCCTGGCCCGGCAGGCGCTGGCCGCCGCCGAAGGAGCCTGCCGCAGCGGGCACAGGGACGACATGACCGCGATTTGTCTGAGGGTGGAGGAGGGGTAAATTTCTGATTTATCGAGCAAAGCCCGATAAATCAGGAGTTTATTCCTTCTTTACACATTACCGTGATTGTGATATAATATGACCGGTAATCAAATCACAATGGGAGGTATTTCTTATGAAGAAACTGTTGGCTGTATTGCTGGCTGTTCTGGTCTGCCTGCTGCCGATGGCGGCGATGGCGGAGGGCGTCGAGCTGAAGCTGGGCTCCTGGCGGACCGACGACGTTGAGCAGGTCAACGCGCTGTTGGCGAAGTATGAAGAACTGACGGGCGTGAAGATCACCTTCGATCCCACCACCCCCACCGAGTACAATGCCACCCTGCGCATGCAGCTGGACAACGGCACCGGCCCGGATCTGTTTTACAGCCGTTCCTACGCCACCGGCGCCGAACTGTGCGACGCGGGCTTCAATGTGATCTGCAACGACATTCCCGGCGTCATGGAGAACTTCACCGACTCCGTGCGCGGCGCCTGGACGGATGACGAGGGCCATGTGTTCGCCGTGCCCTTCGCCGCGGTTTCCCAGGTGATTTACTACAACAAGGCCATCTTCGCCGAGCAGGGCATCGAGAAGCTGCCCGAGACCTGGGAGGAGTTCATCGCCCTGTGCCAGCAGCTCAAGGACGCCGGCATCACCCCGCTGGCCAACGGCATTGCCGACAACTGGGATATCCTCGAATGCGTGCTGCTTGGCATGATCCCCAACTACGTCACCTATGAGGACCGCATCGCCTACGAGACTGGCGAGAAGAAGCTGAACGACGAGACCTGGGTCAGGATCTACAGCGACTTCGCCCAGCTGGTGCCCTTCCTGCCCGACGGCTTCGAGGCTGTGGGCAACGCCGATGCCAACATGATGTTCGGGCTGGGCCAGACCGCCATGCTGATCGACGGCTCCTGGAACTGCGGCACCCTGAGCAACAAGGAAGAATATCCCGATCTCGACCTGGGCTTCATGGCCTTCCCGGCGCCTGCGGGCAATGCCGCCGGCCTGTGCCTGCACGCCGACATGGGCATCGCCGGCAACGCCGCCTCCGAGCATCCCGAAGAGGTGAAGGCATTCCTGCAGTGGCTGGCCTCTCCCGAGGGCGCCCAGATCACCGCGGACTATCTGCCCGGCGGCTTCCTGCCCATCATCAACACCGAGCTGACCCTCCAGGACGAGACCATCGCCGAGCTGGCTGGCCTGTCCGAGGGCAAGAACACCGACGTGCGCTTCATCTGGGCCAAGATGATGGACCTCTATACGCCTCTGGTGGAGAACCTGAACGCCATCTGCCGCGGCGAGTCCACGCCCCAGGAGACGGCAGACAGCATCAACGCTCTGTGGGAGGCGGCCCTGGCGGGCTGATCCCTTCCGGATGTGAATTGTGCCGGGCGGGCCCTTGTGCCTGCCCGGCAATACTGATAAATACGGGCGTCCGACGATTGTCCCCGGCAGCGTGCGGGGGGCGATCGTCGACCGCCGGATACCAAAGCCTGTGAAGGAGGTCCTGTTCATGGTGAAGCAGAGGCACCCGGCTTTTCGGGGCGGGGACAGCATCAAGCCGGGCGGCTTTTACTGGCTGCGCTATATCATCCCGGCGCTGCTGGTATACGGCATATTCATGGCTTATCCGATGCTGGATTCCATCCGCCTCTCCCTTTATACCGGCACCACGGCCGCCAATCGTGAATTCGTGGGCCTGGCGAACTATGTCCGGCTCTTTACCGACGAGGTGGTCTCGAAGCGCTTCTGGAACGCCTTTCGCAACAACTGGGTGTTCTTCGCCTTCCACATGATACTGCAAAATTCCCTGGGCATACTCTTTGCCGCGATACTCACCAACCGCACGATGCGGGGCCGCGGCGTTTACCAGACGCTGATCTTCATTCCCTGCACCATCGCGGTGCTGGTGACGGGCTATCTTTTCAAGCTGATGTTGAACCCGGTCTGGGCGGGCAAGACGCTGAAGAGCATGGGCCTGGGGTTCCTGGTACGGCCCTGGCTGGGCGACCGGAGTACGGCGCTGCCCTGTGTTTCGCTGGTGTCCGTGTGGCAGTGGGTGGGCATCCCCACGATGATGTTCGTGGCGGCCTTCCAGGGCATACCGAAAGAGATGCTCGAGGCTGCGGACATCGAGGGCAGCAATGCCTGGCAGACCTTCTGTCGCATCCGTGTGCCGATGATCCTTCCGGTGGTGGGCATGGTGGCCATATTGACCTTCGTGAACAACTTCAACGCCTTTGACGTCGTGTATGCCATGGAGACGCTGGACGGCGCGCCGGACTACGCCACCGACCTGATCGGCACGCTGTTCTACCGCTACGGCATTGCGGGCCAGCACCCCGTGGGCATCCCCGAGCCGGGCCTGGGCGCCGCCATTTCAACGATGATACTCTTCATGCTGCTGTGCGGCGTGCTGCCCACGCTGAGGGCGACGCAGGGAAAGGAGTGACGCCCATGAGCGGGAAAAAGCGCGAAAGCGAGCTCCATCTGAACCAGAGGCACATCGGATATCATATCATCATGATCATCTGGTCCCTTGTCGCCATGGCTCCGGTGTGGATACTGATCATCAATACCTTCAAGAACAAGCGGGAAATCTACTCAAATCCCTTTGGACTGCCCCAAAACTGGACCCTTGACAATTATGGCTACGTTATGCGCGGCAGTGATTTCCTCGCCTATTTCAGGAATTCCTTCGTGGTGGTGGTGGGCTCTCTGGCGATGATACTGCTGCTGGGCTCCCTGGCGGCCTACGCGCTGGCCCACTGGCGCACCCGGACGGCGAAGGGCATCCACTTCTTCTTCATTATCGGCATGATGCTGCCCATCAAGATCGCGACGATACGGCTGCTGCAGCTGATGAAGGGGCTGAACCTGCTCAATACCATCTGGGGCCTGTTCCCGGTGTACATCGCCATGGGCCTGCCCACCGCGGTGTTTATACTGACCCAGTTCATCCGCCAGCTGCCCGGCGAGCTGTACGAGGCGAGTTTCGTGGACGGCGCCGACCGGCACGTGATCTACTATCGCGTCGTGCTGCCGCTGATTCGGCCCGCCCTTGCGACGGTGGCGATTTACAACCTGGTGCCGATATGGAACGACCTTTGGTTCCCCCTGATCTTCATCACGGAGGAGAGCCAGAAGACCGTGCTGCTGGCGGTCACCAAGCTCCAGGGACAGTATACCACGGATTGGCCGAAGCTGTTGACGGTGCTGACGCTGTCGGCGCTGCCGGTCATCACGCTGTACCTGGCCATGTCCAAGCAGTTCATCAGCGGTCTGACCGCCGGCGCGGTGAAGGGCTGACGGCTGTGACACCGATTGCCATACAGAAATAGACGGGACAAGGAGGTGCGCCCATGGACAAGTGGGACGCGAGATTCATGGATCTGGCCGATACCATATCCGGCTGGGCAAGCTGCTACAAGCCGGACCGCAAGATCGGCGCGGTGATCGTCAGGAACAAGCGCATCGTGACCACCGGCTACAACGGCGCGCCGGCGGGCATCAAGACCTGCGTGGAGCGGGGCGAATGCCTGCGGCAAAAGCTGGGCATCGCCTCGGGCACCCGTGCCGAGCTGTGCTACGCCGTGCACGCCGAGCAGAACGCCATCATACAGGCCGCCCGCCTGGGCAGCAGCATCGACGGAGCCACGCTGTACTGCACCCACCAGCCCTGTGTGCTGTGCGCGAAGATGATCGTCAACGCGGGCATCCGCCGGGTGGTGTACAGGGAGGGCTATCCCGACGACTTCGCCCGGGAGATGCTCAGCGAGGGCGGCGTTGCGCTGGAGCGCTTTGAGCCGCAGGAAGACAAAAAG
>JAZTZK010000057.1:0-1863 GCA_045637485.1 Clostridia bacterium | reverse complement strand
GTGCTGTGCGCGAAGATGATCGTCAACGCGGGCATCCGCCGGGTGGTGTACAGGGAGGGCTATCCCGACGACTTCGCCCGGGAGATGCTCAGCGAGGGCGGCGTTGCGCTGGAGCGCTTTGAGCCGCAGGAAGACAAAAAGACGGAGTAAGAGAGAAATGAATACCAATCGCATCGAGAAGGTCATCCAGAATATGCGCGCCTGCGGGCTCAGGCAGATCATCGTCTCCAGCACCGCCAACGTGTACTACCTCACCGACGTGTGGTGCGAGCCCTTCGAGCGCATGCTGGCGCTGCTGGTGAAGGACACCGGTGAAATGACGCTGTTCGCCAACCGCATGTTCGCGCTGCGGGGGTTGACGGACGCGCCCATGGTCGAATACGAGGATACCGACGACTGCGTGGCGGTGCTGGCGCCCCATGTGCTGCCGGGGAAGCTCGGTATCGACAAGACCTGGCCCAGCCACTTTACCATCCGCCTGATGCAGCAGCGCCCGGACGTCGTGCCGGCCCTGGGCAGCCAGCCGCTGGACGACGCCCGCCTGACCAAGGATGCCGCCGAGCTGGAGCTGATGCGGGTCAGCTCCAGGAAGAACGTGGAGGTCTGCGACCGCATCGCCCGGGCTCTGAAGGAGGGCGTCACCGAGAAGGAGATCCAGGCGCTGTATATACAGATCGCCCGGGAGCTGGGCTCTCCCGGCCCGAGCTTCACGCCGCTGATCTGCTTCGGCCCCAACGGCGCGGAGCCCCATCACGACAGCGACGGCACGAGGCTGAAGCCGGGCAGCACCGTCATCATGGACGTGGGCCTGCTCTGGCAGCACTATTGCAGCGACATGACCCGCACCGTGCACTTCGGAGAGGTCACAGACGAGGAAAAGCGGGTGCACGAAATCGTCACCGCCGCCAATCGCGCGGGCATCGCCGCCTGCCGCCCCGGCGTGAAGCTGAAGGACATCGACCGCGCCGCGCGAAGGGTGATCGAGGACGCCGGCTACGGCCCGTACTTTACCCACCGCACCGGCCACGGCATCGGCCTGGACGAGCACGAGTTCCCGGACTGCTCCTCCGTCAGCGAGACCGTCACCCGCCCCGGCATGATCTTCTCCATCGAACCCGGCATTTACCTGCCCGGCAAATTCGGCGTCCGGGTGGAGGACCTGGTGGCCATCACCGAGGACGGCTGCGAGGTGCTGACGTGGTAATACTGTTCTGAACGGCAAAGAGGCTGTCTCAAAACGGCGAAATTGTGGGAATCCAACGCGTAGCGGCGGCAATCTGCCGCCAAATGGCGACTGATAGTCGCCGTTACATTGGAATCCGCGCATTGCAACGCGTTTTGAGACAGCCTATTTGCTGTCGGTCGTCACGACCCGTTGCCGACGGCGGCCTCGCCGTTCGCGGTCCAGCACTCGGGGCAGCGGGTCAGCCCGGCCACAAGGGCGTTGACCAGTATGCCCTGGGTGGCGTGGGTCATGCCCGAGCAGGTGGCGTAGGAGTGGTAGTAGGGATTGCCCTTCTCGGCAAACACCGTGGATTCCGCGTTGGGGCAGCACTTGGGGCAGGCCGGGCGGTTTTCCTTGAGCATGTCGGAAAGCAGCACCTGCTCGGCGTTCTGCATGCCCGAGCACGTGGAATTGACGTGGTAGTAGGTGCCCTTGGGCGTGGCGTAGACGTAGTAGCCGGAGGCCTGGGCCTGCGCCCCGGCGTCGCCCTCGGTCTCGGCCAGGGCCTCGGTTTCGTCCTCGCCGCCGATGCAGGTCGGGCAGCGCTTCTTGCCGGTCACCCGCGCCTCCGCATAGGTGACGCGGCTGGCGTTGCGCATGCCGGAGCACTCGTCGTTCATGTGGTAATAGGTGCCGTC
>JAZTZK010000056.1:0-8279 GCA_045637485.1 Clostridia bacterium | reverse complement strand
AACTTTGTCTTCCTAAGACCGCTTGGCCTCCGACTTCGCGATTCGGGAGAAGGATTCCAAGGGACGCCACACCACCACGCAACGTCAATTGATTGAACTGGACGGCGCATCCTTCATCGATACTCCGGGTCTTCGGGAGCTTGGCATGATCGACGCGGGCGAAGGCATTGCCGACACCTTTTCCGACATCGCCGGACTGATCAGCCAGTGCGCGTTTTCAAACTGTGCCCACCGAACAGAGCCGGGCTGCGCCATTCGCCGCGCCCTCGAAGATGGCACACTTTCCCCCGAACGCTGGGAGATGTATGCGCGGCTGGAAATGGAAAACCGCTGGAGCATGAACAGGAAGAACGAACAAATGGTGAGTATTGCCCTGCGACGGCGTGAATTGAACCACTCAGGCAAAAAGCGAGGATACTGAGATGAACCGAAAACTGATCAACTGGTTTGGGCTGACGGGGCTGCTGGCGCTGCTCTCCTATGCGGCAGCTGTGATCCTTTCGCCGATGGCCTATCCGGGTTACAACTGGATGGCGCAGGCCGTCAGCGATCTGTCGGCGGAAACGGCGCCTTCCAGAATCCTGTGGAATCGACTGGCGGCCTTCTATGGGACAGGCAGCGTCGTATGCGCAACGTGTGTCGCCATCTATGTGTCCGAAGAGAGACTATCCACGAGTCTTTTTCGCGCGGGGATCTATCTCTTTGCAGCAATGAACTGGGTGTCTGCCGTCGGATATAAAATGTTCCCTCTGGCGGACGCGGGCAAGGAGATCGCTTCCTTCCAGGAAGTGATGCACATTATCGTCACGGCGCTTGTCGTGTTATTATCGATCGTTTCGCTGGTGTTGCTGATCATTTCCGGCATCAGGAACGCAAATGCTCGCAAGATAGGGATCCTTGCCGCGATCGCACTGGCCATGATGATGATCGGCTCCATTGGAACGGGCGTGGTGCCACCGCAATATTTCGGCATTGTAGAACGGTTCAGCGTATTCGCTGCGGTGGGTTTCAACGCCGTACTCGGATTGTTTTTGTTCAATGGATTTCATGATATTACGGATAGGAGAATCGTCGGATGAGTCGAATCGTTATTCTTGTCGGGAGCGTGCGCAAAGGCGGCAATACAGAACTGCTGGCAGGCGCTTTTGCTGAAGGTGCTGGGCAACACAATGAGGTGGAAGTTGTTTCCGTGGCTGATTACGATATCCATCCATGTACGGGGTGCAACCGCTGTTTTTCCAATGAGGATCATGTCTGTGCCCAGGATGACGATATGGCGCTGATCTATGATAAACTAAAAAACTCGGATACCCTCGTCGTCGCTTCTCCGGTGTATTTCTATGGAATCAGCGCGCAGCTCAAGGCGCTGGTCGACCGGCTGCATACGCCGATGCGGAATGATTTCCCTATACGGCGGCTGGGGCTGATTCTGGTTGGCGCTGCAACGCTGCCGGATCTTTTTGATCCCATCGTCATGCAATACCGGATGATATGCAGGTTCTTCAAACTGGAGAGCATCGGAACGGTGCTTGTCAGCGGAGCGAAAGAGAAGGGCGAGGTCAGGCGCGGGGACGGTATGCAGCGCGCTTTCGATCTTGGCAGCCAACTGAAATAGAAAGGATCGTGATCACATGAAGACCATCGGACTGATCGGCGGAATGAGCTGGGAGAGCACGGTCACGTATTACAGGATCATCAATGAGACCGTCAAGGAGAAGCTCGGCGGGCTGCACTCGGCGAAAATACTGATGTACAGCGTGGATTTTGATGAGATCGAACGCTGCCAGTCATCGAGCGATTGGAAGCGGAGCGCCGATATCCTGTCGGACGCGGCGAGGCGCCTCGAAGCAGCAGGAGCAGA
Organism: Clostridia bacterium; assembly: GCA_045637485.1. Classification (GTDB taxonomy): domain Bacteria; phylum Bacillota; class Clostridia; order Christensenellales; family Aristaeellaceae; genus UBA2862. The sequence continues at coordinate 6,418 of JAZTZK010000056.1, read as the reverse complement.
TTTCATTGTTATCTGCACGAACACCATGCACAAGGTCGCCCCGGAGGTTCGGGATAGCGTGTCGATCCCGCTGTTGCACATCGCCGAGGTCACAGCCCGAAAGCTGAAGGAAGCTGGCATTTCGACGGTCGGGCTCCTGGGCACTTGCTACACCATGACGCAGGAATTCTATGTGGATGTGCTGAAGGATGCCGGAATCGACGTCCTGATCCCGGAGGGTGATGACATTCAACTTGTCAATGATATCATCTTCGATGAATTGTGTGTCGGAACCATCCGCGAAAACTCAAAGAAGCATCTCCTGCGCATCATCGAGGGCCTTCGCAGTCGCGGCGCACAGGGCGTCATTCTCGGCTGCACGGAGCTGGGACTGCTGGTCAGCCCGGTGGATGTCGATCTTCCTGTTTTCGATACTGCCATCATTCATGCCGGAGAGGCAGCGCTTGAAGCGCTCAAGTAATATTGCAGAAGACAATCGAAAGGTTGAGAGAAGCATGAACTGGACAATTTTTAGCGTGGAGTGCGTGGCGAGCATCGTCATTTTCACCTGTGCGATTATGATTCCACTGTGTCGGAATCCCATCTGGTGGATTCACGATTACCCGCAGGACATACAGGAGAAATACTTTGAGACTCACGAGCGCATCCCCACGCAGCCGTTCAGCGCACCGGTGCTGATGAAGAAGGGCATGGCGCTGCTGGTGTGCCTGGCGGTGTTCGTGGGTCTGGCCTGGCTTGCCGGAGCGAGGGACTTTCTATCTGCGTTCCTTACCAGCTACGGACTGTGGCTGCTGGTCGACTGGTACGACTGCTTATTCCTGGACTGGGTGTTGTTTGCCAATCTCAAGCGCATCCGCCTGCCAGGGACGGAGCATATGGACAGCGCCTATCACCAGAAGCTATATCATGCCAGGCAATCGGCTATCGGTATGGCATTGGGATTGGTTCCCTGCCTGCTTTGCGGAGGGATCGTCTCGCTGCTGGGAAAATAGGAGAATCGACCATGTGATCACCAGTCCGAGGATCTACCGCGCCTTGTTGGACGAGATCGCAGGCTTTCAGATGAAAACAGTTTTAGTAAGCTGCGACATCGAGACCCGGCGCAGACGGGAGGCTGAGCGGGGCGACCGCTGCGTCGGCTCCGCGGAGGCCTCCCTCCAATACCTGTATCCACAGACAGGATATGACCTTTGTCTTGACAGCACAGAGACATGACCGGAGGCGCTGGCTGAAAAATCCTGGGTATACTGTAAACCGCTTGCGCACCTTGCAAAACTGTCACAGGAATGTCACCTCCTTCGATGTTCCGGAAGCGTCCGTTTCGCTACAATAGAGCCATAAAACGAAACGGAGGTGCAGACCATGGAAATTCTGAAGGTCACCGACCTGAAAAAGACGTATACATCCCGCCTTGGCGGAGCGCAGGCACAGGCGCTGAAGGGCGTGACATTCAGCGTGGAGCAGGGTGAATACGTGGCGATCATGGGCGAGTCCGGCTCCGGCAAGACGACGCTCTTGAACATCCTCGCCGCGCTGGACAAGCCTACCTCCGGCTCGGTGGAGCTGGAGGGAGAACGCCTTGACGCCTTGAAGGAAGACAAACTGGCCGCCTGGCGCAGGGAGAATCTGGGATTCGTTTTTCAGGAGTTCAATCTGCTGGACACTTTTTCATTGAAGGACAACATCCTGCTCCCGCTGGTGCTTAGCCGCACAGACGTCCGGGAGCAGGAACACCGTCTGGAGCCCATTGTGACCTCGCTCGGCATCGCGGATATCCTGAACAAGTATCCCTATGAGGTCTCCGGCGGGCAGAAGCAGCGGGCGGCCGCGGCGCGGGCGCTCATCACGGAGCCGAAACTGATCCTGGCGGACGAACCGACCGGCGCGCTGGACTCCCAGTCCTCCGCAGAGCTGTTGCGCGTGTTCTCCCAGATCAATCGGAACGGGCAGACCATCCTGATGGTCACCCACTCCACGGACGCGGCATCCCACGCAGGTCGCGTGCTGTTCATACGGGACGGCGTGATCTTCCATCAGCTCTATCGCGGCGATTCGACCAACGAAGCGCTGTACAAAAAGATCTCTGACACCCTCACGATGCTGCGCACAGGGGGTGACAGGGGATGAAACACAGGTTTTATACGAAGATCGCCGCCGAGAATATCCGCAAGAACCGACGCCTGTATCTTCCTCGCATTCTGGCAGAGGCCGGGCTTCTGGGCTGCTTTTACATTCTGCTGACGCTGGCGATGGATTCGCGGCTGTCGGAGGCACTGGGCGGCGCGTATCTCTCCATGTTCATGACCATGGGCGCGGTCATCATCGGGCTGCTCTCCTTCGTCCTGATCCTGTATGTCAACAGCTTTTTGATGAAGCGGCGCAAGAGCGAGTATGGCCTTTACAATGTGCTGGGCATGGAAAAACGGCATGTCGTGAAGCTGCTCTTTGCGGAATCCCTCATAACCTCCCTGCTTTCCGTTGCGTTGGGGCTACTCCTGGGGGTTCTGTTCTACAAGGCGTCCAGTCTGCTGATCTGCCGGCTGATGCGCGGCGATATCGTGGCCGGCTTCTACTACCTGAACGCGGTCACGCTGCTGATCCCCGCCGGGATCTTTCTGGCGCTGGACCTGTTTGCCTTGCTGATCAACGGCATCACGATTTACAGAATGAAACCGGTGGAGCTGATGGCCGGAAAGCACGCGGGAGAGAAGGAGCCCAGGGTCCGCTGGCTGTTTCTGATCATCGGCCTTCTCACGCTCGGGTCAGGGTATGCTTACGCCCTCACGGTAAAGAGTCCGCTGGCTGCCCTTACAGGCTTTTTTGCGGCGGTCATCCTTGTCATCATCGGGACCTACTGCCTGTTCGTGGCCGGCACGGTCTTTGTGCTCAAATGCATGAAACGGAATAGAAGCTACTACTATGACCGGCGGCACATGCCCGCCGTGGCGGGGCTACTGTTCCGCATGAAGCAGAACGCAGTGGGCCTGGCTTCCATCGCCATCCTCGCCACCGGCGTGCTGGTGATGATCTCCACCACCGTCAGTCTGTACAGCGGCGTGCAGGACACAGTGAATGCCAATTACCCGCAGCAGCTTTATCTTTCGGCCAATCAGACGGAGAATGATGCGGTCACACCGGTTCCTTCGTCCCGCTTAACTGAGATGGTAGAAAGTACCGCCGAAGAATATGGCCTGCAAATTGAGCATATCGAGTCTGAGAAGATGCTTACCGTATCCTACCTCACAAGAGGCGACACCCTGCTGACCAAAAACGAAGTGTCGGGCGGCTGGAATATGGAGGAGCTTACCGGGGCTGTGTACATCACGGAAGCCACCTACGCACGTTTGAAGGGACAGGTGTTCTTCACAACGGACGCGCGCGAGCTGGGACTTGCGGAGGACGAGATCGCCTTCTGCCGGATCATGTCCACCGTCCGCAATTTCGGCGATGCGCCTGAAACGCTGACCATTCACGGGAAGGAATACCGGGTCAAGGCTATGCTCTCACATTTTCCCGTCAGCGTCAACATGGGGAACCTGGTGGACGTGGTCGGGATCGTGGTTGCAGATGAGGGAGGACTGGAGGAGATCTACCTTGCGCAGCAGGCGGCTTACGGCGAATATGCCAGCGCGTACGTGGACCGCATTGGGGTAAGCTTCGCGGACGAGGAGGCCGTCAGCGCCGTAGGAACGGCGTTCAACCGGACGGTCATCGACAAGCTGAGCGCCGCGTATCCCGGAGTGCTGAGCTATTCCCTCGACACCAAATGGGAAGCGTTGCACAACGTCCTGGACATGTACGGCACCTTCCTGTTCCTGGGGATCCTGCTGGGCCTTGTCTGCCTGTTCTCGACCATACTGATCATCTATTACAAGCAGGTCTCCGAGGGCTATGAGGATCGGGAGCGCTTTCAGATCATGGAGAAGATTGGCATGGAGGCGAAGGAGGTCAAAAAGACCATCGGAAGTCAGATGGCGCTTCAGTTCTTCCTTCCTCTGGCGACGGCGGCGGTTCACACGGCGGCGGCGTTTCCGATTCTGCTCAAGCTGCTGAAAATCCTGATGCTCACTAACACGCAGCTGTTTGTGAGCTGTACGCTCATCACGCTCGCGGTGTTCGCGCTGGTCTATACGGCGGTGTATCTGCTGACGGCCAGAACCTACTATATAATCGTTCATTGAGGCCAAAGCCGCCCCGGCCCCCGGGACGGCTTGAAGCCATTTTTCTTTGGAGGACGCCATGTATCGAATTTTTCTTGTGGAGGACGACGCTGCCCTGGCCCGCGAGCTGAAACGGCAGCTGGAGCAATATGGGAACGACGCGCGGGTCGTATCCGATTTTCGCGCCGTGCCGGAGGAGATCCGCGCTTATGATCCCCATCTCGTCCTGATGGACATCATGCTGCCTTATCAGAACGGCTACCATTGGACGGCGGAGATCCGCAAATTCTCCACCGTGCCCATCGTGTTTCTCTCCTCAGCGTCGGACGGGATGAATATCGTCATGGCCATCAATATGGGTGGGGACGACTTCATCTCCAAGCCGGTGGAGCCGATGGTGCTGAACGCGAAGGTACAGGCCGTGCTGCGCCGCGCCTATGAGATGTCCGGTAGCGCGGGCACCCTGGAGTTCTGCGGCGCGGTGCTGAACCTGAACGACAACAGCGTGAGCGTGGGTAGCGAGCGGGTGGAGCTGACAAAAAACGAGTTCCGCATACTGTGTACGCTGCTGGAAAACCGCGGAAAGATCGTCAGTCGGGACGCGCTGATGCTGCGGCTCTGGAACGACGACTGCTATGTGGAGGAGAACACCCTTACCGTCAATGTGACCCGCCTGCGGAGAAAGCTGGAGGCCCATGGGCTGGGGAACGCCATCGTCACCCGACCGGGAAGCGGGTATATCATCCCATGAAGTTTTTCAAGGAAGTATTGCGGAGGAACCGCACGGCGATCCTCATATTCGCCGCGATGACCGCGGGAAACGCGGTGGTCTTCGGACTGTACGGCATTCTGGCGGAGCCGCTGATCTACGCCGTAGTGCTGTCGTTCTTGCTGCTGACGGCGGTACTGGCCGTCGATTTTGTACGGGAGAAGCAGCGCGGTTTGGAGCGGGACAGGACGCTCACGGCGATCCTCTCCGAATGGCGGTCGCTGCCTAAGGCGAACTCTCTCGCCGAAGCGGATTATCAGAAAATGATCACCTCTCTCGGCGCTCAGATGGAGCGGCTGGCCGCAGAGGGCGACGCCGAGCGTCAGGACATGCTGGACTACTGCACCGCCTGGGTGCATGAGATCAAAACGCCCATCGCTGTGATGCGCCTGAAGCTCTCCGACGACACGCCGGAGCATCATGCCCTCGTTATCGAGCTGCAGCGCATCGAGTGGTATGTGGATATGGTACTGCAATACATCCGTATCGGCAGCGAGACGAACGATCTGGTGATACAGGAGTACGCCCTCGATGAGCTGATCCGCGAGTCCGTGCGGAAGCTTGCTCCGCAGTTTGTAGAAAAACGACTCCGGCTCGAATACGCGCCAACGAAAGCATCGATCGTTACGGACGCAAAGTGGTTGGCCTGCATTCTGGATCAGCTTCTGTCCAACGCCGTGAAGTATACGCCGACGGGCGCTGTCACTATCGGAATGTGGGATGGGCGGCTGACGATCTCCGACACCGGCATCGGCATCGCCCCGGAGGACCTGCCCCGCATTTTTGAGAAGGGCTATACCGGGATCAACGGCCGCCTGGGGCAGAAATCCAGCGGCCTCGGCCTTTATCTCGCCAAGAAGGCCGCCGACCTGATCTCCGTACCCTTGGCCGCAGAGAGCACCGTCGGTGCAGGCAGTGCCTTCACCCTCGACCTACGGCATAAGCTGTCGTGTCAGCTTATTGAGTGATGATATGCGCATTGATCGGCTTGGTTGTACAGTTTGTTTTGTGGATCGAGTTCCAGTATCCTGCACATGATGATCTGCTCCCCGCTGAAAACAACCTTCCATAGATGAAGTCATGTAAACTTTTTAAACCATATTGACAAGTGAACCTGCGTTCACTATAATGAGTGAACGTAAGGTCACTATAATCTGTGGAGGTTCATATGGCAAAGGATACCTAAAAAAGAATACTGGAGCTCGCACTGGAGAAGTTTTCGCAGAACGGGTATACGGAGAATGACCAGCCATACAGGAAGGACGTTATATCCGGACAGGAAGATATGACTTATGAAAGATTTGGTATTATACATCCACGGGAAAGGCGGCAGCGCAACAGAGTGTGAGCACTATAAACCGCTGTTTCCCGATTGCGAGGTTTTCGGCTTGGATTATCAGACCTTTACCCCATGGGAAACCGGTACGGAAATCCGCACGATGGTGGAAAAGCTGAGGGACAGGTATGAAAGCACTATTCTGATCGCTAA
>JAZTZK010000055.1:0-44402 GCA_045637485.1 Clostridia bacterium | reverse complement strand
CCGCTCATACCCGTTACAGCTCAGCGTCATGGTTATTCGGAACCCCTCCGCCTCGCTTCGCTCAGCACCTCCTCTTTCAGGGGAGGCAAAAAGTGTGGACGCTCTCCAAAACAGCTTCCCCTGAAAGGGGTATCGAGCGCCGGAAAAATGTCCAGTGGACAGTTTTCAGCGAGATGGGGCCGGTAGGCCCGTGGACGGTGGCCCCGCCATAGGCGGGGTCGAAGGGGTTCCACAGTTACTACGCTGAGATGTAACCCAAAACCGGCCATTATTCGTGAAAAAACACGACAGGAGGTTTACAAACCAGGTGAGACGTGGTATAATAGCTTTTGCAAGCGTAGCAAGGGAGGGAAGTCGTTATGCCGCAAAAGGGCGTCAAGGTCGTCGCGCAAAACCGCCGCGCCCGGCATGATTACTTCGTTCTGGAGACCTGGGAAGCGGGCATCGAGCTGAAGGGCACAGAGGTAAAATCCATCCGGCTCGGCAAGTGCAGCCTGAAGGATTGCTATGCCGCTGTGAAGAATGGCGAGATGCTGGTGTACGGCATGCACATCAGCCCCTATGAGAAGGGCAGCTACTTCAATACCGATCCGCTTCGCCCCAAGCGCCTGCTGATGCACAAGGCAGAGATTCGCAAGGCCCACCAGGGTGTGATGCAGCAGGGATTGGCGCTGATTCCACTGAGTGTGTACCTGAAGGATGGACGCATGAAGCTGGAGCTGGCGCTGTGCAAGGGCAAGAAGCTGTACGACAAGCGGGACGACATGGCCAAGCGCGACGCCAAGCGCGACATCGAGCGCACGATGCGCGCCAGGGGATAATTTCAGGAAGGAGCAACAGTTCACACCTTCCACCGACTCGGGGCCGTATTTTGGTTTCGACGGGGATGCGGAGGGACAGAGAAGCGAGCGGCGGCCCTGAACCGCCTGACAACGGGAAAAACAAATTAACTGACGAAGCTAACTTCGTTCCTGTCGCCGCTTAATCGGCGATCGTCGACCCTAAGCCTCCTGCGGCGTAGGCCATCGGCGTCGTAAATGCAGGGAACCAGCCGCCTCAAGCTTTGCGGACGGTGGGATTTTATGAAGCTACTGAAGCTGGAATCCTGTCTGTAGGAGTTCAGTGGAGGGAATGTCAATATACAGACTGCGCTCGGAGATGCTCTGGTCTTCTGGTCTTCGGACAGGGGTTCGACCCCCCTCGGCTCCACCACTTCCACGACCACCATATCGCAAGATGTGGTGGTTTTTTGTAGCATATGTAATCTGATGTTACCATTCACCCTTGCGGCGAACCGCCGTAGCGGCGAGCAATGCTCGCCGCTACGAATATGTGCCAATCGGCTTGAAGGGTGAATGGTAACAATCTGATGTTGTGACCGTGCCGTTTTCTCGCCAAAACTATTGACATAAACTGTAGATCAATGTATGATTCATATTGTGGCGTGATAGATTGACGCACAAACCGAAAGGGGCAGCTTGATGATGCGGCGTGTGCTTTCAGCCGTTCTGGCTTTCCGTTTGCCGCTGTACCTGCTGATCGCCACCGTCGCACTGGTATTGCTGCGGCGGACGCGGAACGCGCGCCGACAGTCAGCGCAGAAACATCAAAAAAGTGCTGGTATCTGTTCAGTCATGGCGGCGTAGACGCCGCCGCTACGATGAGATATGCCTGTAGCGGCGACACGAAGTTAGTCCTTTAGGGCGACACGAAGTTAGTCCTTTAGGGCGGCCTCCAGGCCGCCAAAGTAGGTGCAAATACATCAGGACTGAACAAATACAAGTGCTGAAGCATTTCGCTTTCTGCCGCAACGGCGAATTGTATTGGAGGGTTATGTTCATGAATAAGCTGGTTTACGTATTGCTTGCCGCGCTGCTGTTGTCAGTGGCGGCCTGCGCCGAGACACTGACCTTCAATGGTGGCGCTTCGATAGAGACGAACGACCTGGCCTTTTACACACAGGACGACGGCGCGCCTGTGGTGTATTACAGCGCGGACATATCCCCGGAGGGCCTCGTCAGGGTCTATGAAGCGCTGGGATGGACGCCCAGCGCTCCCGTGGCGGTCAAGCTGTCTACTGGAGAGCCACCGGCGAGCAACTACCTTCGCCCGGAGCTGATCGTCGACCTGGTGAAGCGGCTGGATGGGACCATCGTCGAGTGCAACACGGCTTACGGCGGCGAACGCGCTTCCACCGCCATGCACTATGAGGTGGCGAAGGAGCACGGCTACACCGAGATCGCCGATTTCCAGATATTGGATGAATACGGCTCCGTGGGCATCCCGGTGACCGACGGCGTCCGGCTGGCGGAAAACCTGGTGGGCACCCATTTCCCGGAATACGGCAGCTATGTAGTGCTGTCCCACTTCAAGGGACATGAGATGGCGGGTTACGGAGGCGCAATCAAGAATGCGTCTATCGGTCTGGCCTCCGCCAGGGGCAAGGTACGCATCCATTCCGGCGGCACCAGCGACACCCACTGGCACGATGAGCTCCAGGATGAATTTCTGGAGGCCATGGCGGAGGCCGCCGGGAGCGTATGCGATTACCTGGGGGACCGGGTGATCTTCATCAACGTCATGAACCGCATCTCCATCGACTGCGATTGCAACGGCAATCCCGCGGAGCCGGACATCCACGACATCGGCATACTGGCGTCCAAGGATCCAGCCGCGGTGGATCAGGCCTGCCTGGACCTGGTGGCGCTGGCCGAGGGCAACGCGTCGTTGCTGCGGCGCATCGATCAGCGGAACGGCCTTCACACGCTGGAGCACGCGGAGGCAATCGGCCTCGGCAGCCGTCACTATAAACTGGTGGATCTGAATGATTGATTGGATTCGCCGCGAGGTCATCTACCTCTGGTATTACCTGGACATACAGCTTCGGCAGATCGCGCCCTACTGGGCGCTGGGCATCGTGCTGGGCAGCGCTGTCTCGGTGTTCGGAAAGCAATATATCCATGGGGCGTTTGCCAGGCTTGGGCAGCGGAAAACGGGCTGGATGGGGATCATACCCGCCAGTCTGCTGGGCATTGCCTCGCCGCTGTGCATGTACGGCACCATCCCCATCGCCGCGTCCTTTTCCGAGCAAGGGGTCAGGGACGATTATCTGGCCGCCTTCATGATGAGCAGCATACTGCTGAATCCTCAGCTTCTGCTCTACAGCCGGGCGCTGGGCCGTACCGCCGTGCTGATTCGCTTTTTGAGCTGCCTTCTGTGCGGCTGCATCGCGGGCTGGCTGATCCGGCGCTTCTACAGCGGCAAGGGGAAGCGCTTCTTTGATTTTACCGGCTTTCACGAGGGCGCAAGTCGGGATACCGACCCGAACCTCCTCATGCGCCTGCTCAAAAACATATGGCGCAACATCAAGGCCACGGGCCCCATGTTCCTTTTGGGCATACTGCTGACGGCGCTCTATCAGATCCACGTACCGGATGCGTTTGTCAGCGCGCTGTTCGGAAGGGATAACGGCTTTGGGGTACTGATGGCGGCCACGATCGGGGTGCCGCTGTACATGTGCGGCGGCGGAACGATACCTCTGTTGCAGCAGTGGCTGGCGGATGGCATGAGCCTGGGCAGCGCGGCGGCCTTCATGATCACCGGGCCCGCCACGAAGATCACCAACCTGGGGGCTGTGAAGATCGTGCTGGGTTGGAAGCATTTCCTGATCTACCTGCTGTTCGTCATCGGCTTTGCCTGGGTGACGGGGATGCTGGTCAACCTCGCGGTGTGACGCGGCATTCCCGTCACATTCCCCTTCCTCCTCCCGGAGGACGGACGAGGAGGGGAATCATGAGTAAAGCAAGCGCATTGGTTGAATCCATCTTTGGTAACCGGTTATCCGGATTGGTCAAAAGACGTCACAGAATTCGCCAAGACTCTTTCTTCTCTTCCCGGCTATATCGCAGAGCAATCATCACCAGCGGGATTCTTAAAATACCTAAAGAAGGCTGAAAAATGAAAAATGATACAGATTACCGCGCCATCGTCAATCCAGTCTATCTGACCGCAAAGACAGCAGTATGCCTGATGGCCGACGCTGGGATTCCCGGCGCTGCCGCAATCGTTCGGAAGCTCAATGTGAGCAGCTCAGACTTCGGCATGGCAGACCCTGATATGATGCTGGGGAACGAACTTGTTGTCGAGGCAAAATACCGAACCATGTGCCGGTTGATTGAAAAGACAGGTATCCAGACCAATGTTGACCTTCCCTGCGGCTATACCCCCAAGGCACTTCACATGACCGAAAAGGGTCTGCGATTTGTCGGGCTGGATCTTCCGATTGTCGCTCAGGAGGTAGCGCCGATCATTCTTTCACTGGCGTCGTATCCGGAACGGCTTCAAATTCATGGTGTGGACGCCACAAACCTTGAATCGCTGACTGGGGCGCTGAAGGAGGTGAATGGTCCTGTCTGCATCTCCACCGAAGGCATGATGATGTATTTTACGGAGAGTGAAGCTTCGTCTGTCGTTTCCAATATTCGATGCCTGCTTGAGAAGCACGGCGGATGCTGGATTACGCCCGATCCGGAGTTTATGTTACAGTTCTACCTGACATTTACGTCTGTGCTTGGAGATAAAGCAATAAGGAAGCTTGAGCAGTCGAGGAAAACCGCAACGGGGCAGTCGGATGTTATCAATCTGACGAACTCTCTGATTGTCAGTCCCGCCGATATCAAGGGGACACTGGAGAGGTCGTTGGCATTTCTACACAAACACGGCCTGAAAGTGGAACGAATTAATCTGGCAGAGAACATGCCCGAATTGGACGTCTATCGAAAACTTACCCACGAGCAGATCACGGCTTTCAAGTCTGCGATGGAGAAATGCCATTATTGGATAATCACGCTGGACAAGGATCAGAAGCAGCAGGGGAGAGAACGGGGATCACAGCCGTTCGGAATGGACTATGCGACGAAGGACGGTGTATTCACCGTATCCCTCAGGGGTAGAATGGATACGATCACAGCGCCGGAGCTTTTGAAAGCGTGGGAGACGGAAAAGGCAGGACAACAGATATCCGCAATTGAAATCGACTGTTCAGGGCTGCAATATATCTCGTCAGCCGGGCTTCGTGTCCTTCTCATGATGTACAAGTCACTGGAGGATAAGAGCCGGTTTAGTATGAGAGGTGTGAACAAAGAGGTACGGGAGATTCTGGAAGTGACGGGATTCGATCAATTCCTTCTTTGAGGGTATCTGTTCAGCTATGGCAGATCACCTTATGGATGAGATCAGTGACTTCGTGGAGTCGAACACAGACGCAGATATTATAGCCGAAACACGGGAGATCAGATAGATGACGCAGAAAGAAAAGCAATCGAACCACAGCGCGCTGTCCTCTGTTGCGGGCAAATCGCTCGATGAACACGACTATACCAATTTGAGGCAGGATAATCATTATCTGATGTGAAGGGAATTCACGGGAATGAATTTGGATTTGCTGTTGGCAAACAGCGGACAAGCCGTGTCATATATGATCGGCGAGATTACACATATCTGCCGGGACATGAAGAAGCGGAGCCCGGGCAGCGAGGGCGAACGTGAAACTGCCGAATACATGGCTCAGGTACTGCAATCGGAGTGCGGCTGCAGGGACGTGCGAGTGGAGCGCTTCACGGAACATCCCGAAGCCTTTTATGGATACTTCTGGTTCTCCGCGATGTTCGACGTGCTGTCAGCGATAGGCTTCTTCATCCATCCGCTCATGGGGGTCATATCCGGATGCCTTTCCCTTTTGCTGTTTCTCTTTCAGTTTGTGTTGTACAGACAGGTCATTGATCCACTTTTCCCGAAGCGGGAAGGAACTAACGTGACGGCGGTCCGCCCCTGCGTCGGCGAGGTGCGCCAGCGCGTCTTCCTCAACGGCCATACGGATGCGGCGTGGGAATTTCCGCTGAACTACCGCTTCGGCGGCGTCGTGTTCGAGATTCCCGGCATGGTCACGGTGGTCGGTGTGCTTTTCTATATCGCGGTTGGCCTGCTCTCCCTGCGAGGTGTGGCCTGGGCCCACACGGCGGCGATGTGGGGATTGGCCTTTGTGACGTTCTTTGTCGCCGTGGGGTTTACCTATAACCCATGGCGTGTGGTGGACGGCGCAAATGACAACCTGACCGGCTGCTATATGGGCATCGCGTTGCTGAGGGAACTGGAGCGGCACGGGATGAGCCTCGAACACACGGAGGTCGGCGTCATACTGACCGGTTCGGAGGAGGCCGGGCTGCGCGGGGCAAAGGCGTGGTGTCAGGCACACGCTCAGGACTATCGGGATGTGCCCACATACATCATAAGCTTCGATACCATCCATGATCCGAAGCACCTGATGGTAAACGCCCGGGACCTGAACGGGACGCTGAAGGCGGATCAACAGCTGTGTGAAGCCTTCCTGCGGGCGGCGAGGGACGTGGGCGTGCCCTGCAAGCGGGGCTGGGTGCCGCCGTTCGGCGGTGCGACGGACAGTGCGGCCTTCACCCAGGGCAGATTTAGCTCGGTGGGCATCACCGGCCTTAATCACAGGTTGGAGGATTACTATCACACGCGCCGTGACACCTGGGACAATCTGAATCGTGAGGGACTGGAGAACTGCTATCGGGCAACGCTTCAAATGCTTCACACGATGGAAAACAAAGGTTTTGATCAGCCTGTTTGATCACGGCCAGCGGCACGGCGCGCAATGCCCTGTTCGGATGGATCCGCTTTATCCGAAATTCATGATTGTATCCGACTTGTTTTTATGATATAATCCAGTACGTTAGTAGTATATTGGCAGACGCCGCCAGTCGACCACACATTTGAATCATCGGAGGATAGTATAATGGAAAAAGTACGTTTGGGCATCGCCGGACCGGGCCGGATCGTTCGCCGGGTTATGGCTGATCTGAGAAAAGCAGAGCACATAGAAATCGCCGCCGTGGCTTCACGCAGCATTGAGCGCGCAAGGGCCGCCGCGGTGGATTTCGGAATTCCCAATGTCTTTGCCAGCTATGAGGACATGGCCGCCAGTGACGCCGTCGACCTCGTCTACGTGGCGGTCCCGCACCCCTTCCATTGCGCGCTGGCGAAGCTGTTCCTCACGGCCGGGAAGCATGTGATCGTGGAGAAACCCTTCGCGCTGAACGCGAGGGAGGCCAGGGAAATGATCGACTGCGCCCGGGCCAAGGACCGTTACCTGATGGAGGCCATGTGGTCTCGCTTCTTTCCGGCGGCCCAGGAACTGAAGACCTTGATCCATTCGGGAGCGATCGGCGATATCCGCCTGATCACCGCCGATTTCTCATTCCGCACGGCGCCGGATTACGAGGATCGCCTCTTCAAGCGCGAGCTTGGCGGCGGATCCCTTTTGGATGTGGGCGTCTATCCGCTCTCCCTCATCTGCTTCTATAAAGGCGCGTTGCCCGAGGAGGCGCAGGTGCTTTTCACGAAGACAGAGACGGGCGTGGACAGCCTGTGCAGCTTCCAGGTACAATTTGCGGACGGTGCTGTAGGACAGGGCTTCGCAGGCTTCGAAGTGACCACCGACCAGACCATGAAGCTCTATGGTACAGAGGGCTGGGTGGAGCTGCCCGACTTCTGGCACCCGACGTGCTTCACGGTACACCGCCCCGGCCAGGCTTCGGAGCCGCATGAATTCGCGCCCGAAAACGAGGGCTTCCACAATGAGTTTGAGTACGCCGCCCAGGCCATATTGGCCGGACAGACCAACCAGCGCGTGATCCCCCTGGCTGAAAGCCTGGGCATCATGCAGATCATGGACGCCATGCGCGCCAGGATGGGCCTGCGCTATCCGGGAGAAGGAGAATGACCATTGAGAAGTACTTTGACACGGTGAATTATGACAAACAGATTTCCGTACTCGGGGAGCGAATCAACGACGCGCCAACACTTCACCTGATCAGAAGTTTTTTTGAAAGCAGGCGTGATAGAAGGGGGATTGATCAGTCCAACGACGGAGGGTGTGCCGCAAGGCGGGCTGCTGTCACCAGCGCTGAGCAATGTGTATCCTGATAAGCTGGACAGGGAGCTTGAAGGCCGGGAACTGCGCTTTGTCCGGTATGCCGACGATTGCAATACAGCGCTGTACAACAGTGAAATGAGCGACGAGGAACTGTATGCCGGACTTGGGGCGGTCATAAGACATGAGATCTCCTGATGCATTTTCCGTTCCTACGCTGATCAAGCAGCGCAGGTATAACCTGTTCCGGAAAGAGGTTTTGCATATTGAAAGCCAAGCTTCAAATGATATTCGCGATGGTACTCTTCGGCACAATCTCGCTGTTTGTGCGGAATATACCGCTGACATCGGGCGAAATATCCCTGTTTCGTGCTGTGATCGCGCTCCTTTGCCTGGTATTGTATAAGCTGGTCAAAGGTGAGATGATACCCCTTCGCGGGCTGGGCGGGGAATTGGCGTCGCTTTTCTTCTCCGGCGCGGCCATGGGCTTTAACTGGATCTTCCTGTTCGAAGCTTACCGCTACACCACTGTGTCTGTGGCGACGCTGAGCTACTATTTCGCCCCGGTGATCGTTATGGTCGCCAGTCCCCTGCTGTTTCATGAAAGGATGACGTTGTGGCAGGTGATTTGCTTCGTGGGCAGCACCATTGGACTGGTGCTGGTCATCAACCCGACCGGGTTGAGTGAAGGCAGAGACCCGGTCAGGGGCGTACTGTTCGGTCTGGCCGCCGCCAGCCTATATGCCACCGTCATTCTGCTCAACAAACGTATCCGCAAGGTTTCAGGCATAGATCGCACGGTGCTGCAATTTACCTCTGCGATCATCGTGCTGCTGCCCTATCTGCTGTTGACTACAGGCATACACATGCAGAGCATGACGGCCATCGGCTGGCTGTGTCTGCTGGCGGTGGGTGTGCTGCACTCCGGCGTAGCCTATGTGATGTATTTCTCGTCACTGAAGGTTCTGCCCGGACAGGAATCCGCGATCCTCAGTTACGTCGATCCCCTGGTGGCGGTAGTCATCTCGCTGACCCTGCTGCGCGAGCCTGTTTCCGTCATCCAGTTGGTAGGTGGCGCGATGATCCTGGCGTTCACCCTGGCAAATGAACTGAAAGCGGAATAGACAAACACTTCGTGACTCACTGTGGCGGCGCAGGCGCCGCCGCTACCAGGAGATATGCCTGTAGCGGCGGCACGAAGTTAGTCCTTTAGGACGGCTTCCAGGCCGCCACAGTAGGTGAAGGTACGTAAGAACTGAACAGATACAAACAGATGAAGAATTCATGTCCGTAAAAATGTATGGTCACACGCTACAAGCCTGACATGGCAGCTTACCGCGCAGGCTATGAATGCTTTCGCATGGCTTTCTCCGAACCGCTGCTGTTCTCCATGGCGGCCAAAGACCGGTATTCCTCGCAGCGATCCAACAGCTCCCGGTGGGTGCCTTCAGTCAGTATCCTGCCATCTTGCATGAACAGGATGCGGTCGGCGCCGGCGATGGTGGAGAGGCGGTGGGCAATGATCACCACGGTTCTGCCGTGGCGCATGTTGTCGATGGCCGCCTGAATCTTTGCCTGGGTCGCGTTGTCCAGCGCGGACGTCGCTTCGTCGAAGAGTATGATTGGGCTGCCCCTCAGCATGCAGCGGGCGATGGCCAGCCGCTGCCGCTGGCCGCCGGAGAGATTGACGCCGCCTTCGCCGATCAGGGTATCGTAGCGCTGGGGCATGGCCCGTATGTCCTCATCGATACAGGCCTGACGACAGACCTCCGTCATCTCCGCTTCGGTCATGTCCTCCTTGACGATTTTCAGATTCTCCCTGACGGACATGCGGAAAATGTAGGGGTTCTGGGTCACGACGGTCATGCTGTCGCGCAGGGAATCGTGGGACAGCTGGCGAATATCGATACCATCCAGCAGAACGCGGCCGTCGGTGGACTCATAGAGCTTGGAAATCAGATTGAAGGTCGTGGTCTTGCCGCAGCCGCTCCGTCCCACCAGGCCAACCATCTCTCCGGGGCGGATGGTGAAGCACATGTCGTTCAGCACGTTCGGGCTGTCCCCGGGATGATAGGAGAAATTGACGTGCTCAAAGGAGATTTCCCCCTCGGGCGCGTCAAGGACGACGCTTCCGAAGCGCTCCTTGGGGAACTCCGGGCTGTTCAGCAGCGCATGGACGCGCTCGTTGGAGATGTTGAAATCCGCGATGGAATCCATGAAGCTGCCGATGACCTTCACGGCGTTGGGCCCCAGCTCGGCATAGTAATTGTACAGGACCAGGGCAAGGGTGGGGAGTATATTGCCCTTTGCGATCAGATAGGCCAGCAGCGCGATCATGGAGAAGCTGCCGATTTCGCCGAATTCCCATCTGACCAGCTTGGCGTGCCAGGACCGGGACTGCATGTAGAGGCGCTTGTCATTGGCTTCGTCGATGCTCTTGTTCACTGCGTCTATGAAACGGGGCCCGCTGTTGAGCAGCTTCACATCCTTCGCGCCGCGCACCATCTCGCCCACCAGACCGGAGAAGCGCTCGTTGGCGGAACGGAAGATCCGGTCGTCTGCGGACAGGCGCTTGGTTCGCCACAGCTCCATGGCGCATTGGGCGCCCATGATGACCACGACGAACAGGGCGATCATGGGATGGACCATGAACATGGCGCAAAGCACGCCGAAGTAATTGAGCACCTGAGATACCATGTCGGCGACGGCGTTGAACCCGGAGGCGATGCGGCCGGTATCCGAGGTGACGCGCTGTATAAACAGCCCGCTGCCTCTTTCATCCAGGCACTGGCTTTCGATTTGCAGCACGTTCCGCACCAGATCCTTTTCCAGGGCGGACAGCGTCTGCGTATAGGCCCGGCTATAGCCCAGGTTGCTGAGCACCATGAAGAGATTGCGCAGGAGCTGCACGGCGAGCAGCGTGATGGCGATCAGCATCACGCGCTCGGGCTCGTGTTGGGTATAGGATATGATGATCCGCGCGCTGATGACGGGCGCCAATATGCCCAGCAGCGCGCTGACGACCTGGCAGGCCACGGAGGCGGCGAGCGTCTTGCGGCTGTTCACGGTGTACTTCCAGGAGAACATGAAATTCTTCAGCGTGGTATTGTGGCGCGTGATGACGAAAAGGACGCGATTCCGCCCCTTCTCATAGCGCCATTCCGGCGGGTTATCGAAGCGATGATACAGCCTGTCCAGCACTATGCTGTTCTGCGCGAAGGGATTGAATGAAGCGCCGTCGACGGTCAGCTGAATTCTCAGGTTGCCGTTCAACGCTTGAAAGTGCAGCCTGAGGCGCGCGCTCTCACCCAGACAATCCCGATAGAGCAGCAGGGTATCCTCCAGGGCCAGCCGAAAGCAGAGGCAGGTTCTTTCCTCTATGCCGGCGCGGGCCAGCTCGGTCTGCGCGTCCCCGATGACCCGATCGATCTCCTGTGCGCTCAGCGTTCCTTTGACGATCATGGACAGCTCTCCCTTCCGATGTGCCATATGCTATGGACTGTATATATTATAATATGGGAAATCGAATTTGACAAGATGGGCAAACTAAGCGAATTTGCTATAGACAGCACAAGGGCTTTGTAATATAATAAATTACAGGCAGTGATATTTCATAGCCGCACAATCA
This sequence comes from Clostridia bacterium, assembly GCA_045637485.1. GTDB lineage: Bacteria > Bacillota > Clostridia > Christensenellales > Aristaeellaceae > UBA2862. Next base: position 32,823 of record JAZTZK010000055.1, on the reverse strand, counting down.
GCGAGAGGAGAAAGTAACATGAGTGATGACAGGAAGGCGAACGGCGTTTACAAGCCGGAAGAATACGACACGATTGCATTCCCGATGATGAAGGGCTGCAAGGACATCATCAAGGCGCACTGCGACGACACGGGGGAGACCTATCACTCGTTCCTGCGCCGGGCGGTCGTCAATCAGATCGCCCGCGACCGGGAGGCCATGCAAAATCCAGAAACCGACCCGAACACGAGGTTCGAAAACTGGCTCCGCTCCCCGGACAGCGTCAAGCGGCAGATCGTCACGTCCCTCGAGGCGTGGATCGCCAACGAGCAAGCGGGTACCTTTGATTTCCAGCCGCCCGCCGAATAAGCGGGGAACGAAAAAAATGGCCGCGGCCGCGGCTGTGGGTATACATCCCGCAGTCTTCGAGCCCCTTCATCCAACGCATGCGCTATGGCTTCCGGGCCTCGCGGAAACGCAAGGCCCTTTCAGGAAAACTGGCTGAAGATCCGGGAGGGTTGTCGGATCCGACGCCGTCCCCGCATAAGCCGCTTTGTCCGGGGAAGAGGAGGACAATATGACAGGCGACATCATGGATTACGAACAGGCGCGGTCGGCGCTGCTCGCGCGGATCCACCCGGTGAACGCGGAGCGGGCGCCCCTGGACGCCTGTGCCGGGCGCGTGCTGGCGGAGGCATTGGTCGCCGCGGAGGACGTGCCGCCCTTCGATCGTTCACCCTACGACGGTTACGCGCTGCGGTCGGCGGATACCGCGGGCATCGACGCTGACCATGCCGTGACGCTGGAGATTCTGGAGGAGGTCCCCGCCGGACATCTGGGCCGCTGCGCGGTTACGCCCGGCACGGCGGTAAAGGTGATGACGGGGTCGCCTCTGCCAAAGGGCGCGGATGCCATCGTCCCCTTTGAGGAGACGCGCTTCACCGAACAGACCGTCACCCTGTTCAAACCCGTCAGGGCCGGCGGCAATGTGATCCGCGCAGGTGAGGACGTGAAGGCCGGCAGCCTGCTGGCCGACGTTGGCACCCCCATTGACAGTGGCCTGGCAGCCACGCTGGCGGGGCAGGGCGTGGCCGCGCCGGCGGTATTTCGCACGCCGAAGGTGGGCGTCGTTTCAACGGGTTCAGAGCTGACTGAACCCGGCCATCCGCTGGAGCCCGGCATGATCTACAACACCAGTCGCTACGCCCTCGCAGCAGCCCTGGCGCGGGACGGCGTCGAAGCTGTGTTCCTGGGCAGCGCGGGCGACGACGTGGACGCCATCTCCGCGCGGATCATGGACGGCCTTGGCCGCTGTGACGCCCTGGTGCTGACCGGCGGCGTTTCGGTGGGCGATTACGACCTGACGCCCGCCGCGATGGAGAAGTGCGGCGCGGAAATCCTGTTTCGGGGCGTGGCTTTGAAGCCGGGCATGGCGTGCTGCTATGGCATGGTGGGAGAAAAGCCAGTGATGGCGCTGTCCGGAAACCCGGCCAGCGCGATGACGAATTACTACGCATTGGCCCGCCCCGGGGTGAAGAAGCTGGCGGGTCGGGCGGATTACCTGCCCCGGGAGATCGAGGTTGCGCTTGCCGAAGGCTTCGGCAGGAAGAGCCGGTACACCCGGCTGCTGCGCGGGAGGCTGGAGATCGTGGCGGGTCGGGCGATGCTGCGCCTGCCCGGGGACCAGGGCAATGTGGTCATCAGCAGCATGATCGGCTGCGACGTCATGGCGGCGGTGCCTGCCGGGAGCGGCCCGCTGCCCGCGGGAACGTTGCTGAAAGGATTTTTACTATGAAAAAGGTACCGGTCGAGCAGGCCGTCGGCATGACCCTGTGCCACGACATCACGGCCATGCGGGATGGCTTCAAGGGCGCGGCCTTCCGGCGGGGTCACGTGATCGAACCCGACGATGTGGAGAAGCTGAAGGACCTGGGCAAGCGCACGGTTTTCATCTGGGAGGCGAACGCCGGGGAGCTTCACGAGGAGGACTGCGCCCTGCGCATGGCGGCCATGGCTCCCGTGGAAGGCGCGCACTACGCGGGCCCCTCCGAGGGCAAGGTGCTGTTGATGGCCGACGTCCAGGGGATGCTTCGCGTGGACGTTTTGCTGCTGGAACGGTTGAACGGCATCGGGGATATCACCATCACCACGCTGCCGGATCACTATCCCGTCAGGCCTGGCATGCGCCTGGCCAGCATGCGCATCGTGCCCCTGGTGACCCAGGAGCGGCAGATCATCGAAGCGGAGGCGCTGTGCCGGGAGCGCCCGCTGTTGCGCCTGCTGCCCTATGCCCCGCGCAGAGCGGGCGTGATCGTCACCGGCTCGGAGGTGTACACCGGGCGCATTCGGGACAGGTTCGAGCCGGTGGTGCGCGCAAAGCTGTCGGCGTATCCAGGGGAGATTATAGGGGTGACGCTGTGTGACGACGACGCGGACATGATCGCGGACGCCGCCCGCGCATTCCTGGCGCAGGGTGCGGATTTCCTGATCTTCACCGGCGGCATGTCCGTGGACCCGGACGACGTGACCCCCACGGCGGTGCGACGGCTGGGCGCTCGGCTGGTCAGCCACGGCGTCCCGTCCCAGCCGGGCAACATGACGCTGGTGGCCTATCTGGGCGATGTGCCCGTGCTGGGCGTACCGGGGGCGGCGATCTCCATGCCCACGACGCTGTTCGACGTGCTGCTGCCCACCATCTATGCGGGGGAGATCATCACAAAGGCGGACCTCATACGCCTGGGCGACGGTGGCCTGTGTCAGCTGTGTCCGTCCTGTCACTTTCCCAACTGTACCTTCGGGCGTTACTGAGCATATATCGGAGGAATTGGGATGAAGGATCGTTATAACCGCGAGATCACCTACCTGCGCCTGTCCGTCACGGAGCTGTGCAATCTGCGCTGTCGCTACTGCATGCCGGCGGAGGGCGTCGGCAAGCGTCGCCATGATGAGATGCTGACCCAGGAGGAGATGCTCCTGGCCCTTCGCGTGGCGGCGGAGCTGGGCGTGCGCAAGCTGCGGATCACGGGCGGCGAACCGCTGGTCAAGCGGAATATCCTCGACATTTGCGAGGGAGCCGCGCAAATCCCCGGCATCGAAGCGGTCTGCCTGACGACCAACGGCCTGCTGCTGCCCGGATTGGCGAAGCCGCTGAAGCGGGCGGGGGTGTCGCGGTTGAACATCAGCCTGGACACGCTGGATGAAAGCAAGTATGCCTGGATGACCCGCGCGGGCGCGCTGGACATGGCGCTGAAGGGCATCGAGGCGGCGCTGGACGCGGGCTTTGAGCGCGTCAAGATCAACGCCGTGCTGATCGGCGGCTGGAACGACGACGAGATTCGTCCGCTGGCGACGCTTTCCGTGCGCTGGCCGGTGGACGTGCGGTTTATCGAGCTGATGCCCATGGTCGACAGGGCGGCGTTCGGTCCGGAGGCCTTCATACCGTGCAGCCGGGTGCTCCAGGCGCTGCCGGAGCTCGTGCCGACGGGCCGGGACGACGGCGTGGCGCGCGAGTACCGACTGCCGGACGCCCAGGGCAGCATCGGGCTGATATCGCCGCTGAGCGCCCTTTTTTGCGCAAGCTGCAACCGCCTGCGGCTGACGGCGGACGGCAGGGTGAAGCCCTGTCTGCATTCCCCGCTGGAATTCCCGGTCAAGGGCCTGGATGCCGGGGGAATGCGGCGGCAGTTCCTCGCGGCCTGCGCCGCCAAGCCGGAGCGGCACGGGCAGCTTTCCTACGCCCAGCCAAGCGGCGCCAACCGGAGCATGAACCGGATCGGAGGATGAGCGTGGGCAGCGTATTCGGTTTCTCGGCCTGGTCAGGTACGGGCAAGACGACGCTTCTGGAGAAAATCATTCGCAACATGAAGGCCCGCGGATTGCGCGTGGCGGTGGTGAAGCACGACGTGCACGGCATCGCTCCCTGCGATGACGGCAAGGATTCCGGGCGTTTCCGCCAGGCCGGGGCCGACCGGGTGGTGCTGATCGGCCCGGAGGCGGCAGCGCCGGAGAAACGGCTGTGGGAGGCGCTGGAAGCGCTGAGGGGCGAGGACATCGTCCTGGTGGAGGGCTTCAAGCATGCGCCGATCCCCCGGGTCGGCCTTTGTCGCGCGGCGGCAGGCAGGCCGCTGCCGGAGCCGCCGGAGCGCTATATTGCGGTGGTGTCAGACGCGCCAATCGCGGCGGACGTGCCGCGCTTTGGATGGAACGAGCATGAGGAGTTGACGTATTTTCTGATGGAACAGCGTGATTTTACCCATTTTAACGGCGAGGGCCGGGCCCGCATGGTGGATGTGGGCGAAAAGGGCGTCACATGTCGCACAGCGGTGGCTGCTGGACGGGTGCTGCTGAACCGGGCGACGTTTGACCTCGTCCGCAGCGGCGGCATGAAGAAGGGCGACGTGCTGACGGTGGCCCAGGTGGCCGGGATCATGGGGGCGAAGCGAACGCCGGACCTCATTCCCATGTGCCATCCCATACCGCTGAACGGCGTCGATCTGTCCCTTTCGCTGGACGAGGCGCGGCAGTCGGTGGAGATCACCGCCACGGTTCGGGTGGACGGCAGGACGGGAGTGGAGATGGAGGCGCTGACCGCCGTGTCCGTCGCCGCACTGACGGTGTATGACATGTGCAAGGCGGTGCAGCGGGATGTCGTGATCTCCGATATCCGCCTGCTGCAAAAATCGGGCGGCGTCCATGGGGACTATGAAAGGACGGATGAATGATGGGCTATACGGCTGCGGTACTGACGATTTCCGACAAGGGCGCCCGGGGCGAACGGGTGGACACCAGCGGGCCGGCGCTGCGCGGGATGCTGATCCAGGCGGGCTATGCGGTGGTAGACAGCGCCATCCTCCCGGACGAGCGGCCGCAGATCGCCGAAGCGCTGACAAAGCTGGCCGACGCGGGCGTGGCGCTGGTGCTGACCACCGGCGGCACGGGTTTTTCGCCCCGGGACATCACCCCAGAGGCGACGCTGGACGTAATCGAGCGCCAGACGCCGGGTCTGTGCGAGGCCATGCGGGCTGAAAGCATGAGGGTGACCCCGAGAGGCTGCCTGTCCCGGAGCGTGGCGGGCATCCGAAACCGCACCCTGATCGTCAATCTGCCCGGCAGCGAGCGGGCGGCCCGGGAAAACCTGGCGGCCATCCTGCCCGCGCTGGACCACGGCCTTCAGATGCTGATGTCCGAGGGCTCCGCCGATTGCGCGACGCCCGCGCCGCCAAAGTCGCGACAGACTCCCTCCATGGACGCCTGGCTGAGGGAGGCGAAGCGCTCGTCCGACTTGGCCCGGACGGGCATGTTCCTGGTTCACAACGGCGTGGTTCGTAAGGACGCCCGGGCTCGCGTGCGCGAGGGCGACGCCGACGCCCGCCCCGTCAGGGGGATGCGCTTTTACGCGGACGATGAAAAGGTGCGCCAGGCCGTGGCGCAGACCCTCGAATTGCCGGGCATATTCTTTGCCAGAGCGTGGATGAACGAGGGCGAGCTGGCGGTGGGGGACGACATCATGTATGTGATGGTTGGCGGCGACATCCGCCCGCGGGTGATCGCGGCCCTGGAGTTCCTGCTGGGCAGGATCAAAACGGAATGCGTGACGGAGCAGGAGATCATGGAATAATCCGTACAGTAATCGCTCCTTGTTACAGGCGATCATCCCGGGGAAACGTGCGCATCAATCCGGCATAGTCTTCCGGGGTGTTGATGTTGCTCAGCGTTTGGCGGGCAAAGCCCCCGGAGGCGATGTCCACGTATTGTGTTCGCATCTGCGACAGGAGTTCCATCATGCGGTGGCATCCTTCGGCCATCAGCTTTTCTATGACGGGCAGCGCCGTTCGGCTGTAGATTCCGCAAAGGGGGTGGATACGCTCACCATCCCGAAATACACAGGCGTCATGCTCGGATGAGATGCGTTCTGCCAGGTATTCCACCATTTCCCTGCGAAAAAAAGGCATGTCAACCGCGCAGATGAACACGCGGTCCGCGCAGGCATGACGCAGGGCATGGCGGATCCCTTCCATGGGGCCGACATTCTCGCGCTCGTCCACGAGAACCTCCAGGCCTGTATCGGAATAATCTCTCTCTTCACACGCGGATATGAATACTTCCCTGCAACCGGATAATTCCTGCGCCAGATGCCCGATGAACGTCTGCCGGTTCAGCTGAAGCAGCGCCTTGTCCCGGCCCATGCGCCTGGAGCGGCCGACCAGAATCGCGGCGGAAAGATCCTTTTGAATGTCCATGAACCCACCCCCATCCGGTTGTTTTCTATTGATTATACGTAACTGTTACTGTGAAAGTAGAACGCCCCAGTGGGAAAAAGAGCCAATTATCCCCGCCCAACAGGGTATTGAGATATCACTATGAACCGGTTATATAAAGAATCGCAAGCATTATATAACTGATACTCTGGCTACAGTAGCTATAGTATAACACTGTATAACCAGAGATGCAACAGCCTGCCCCGGCTTTCATTCATGGTGGCGCGGCTTGCTGCATGGGGATTCAGTCCACCCCGAACCCTCCCAAAGGATAGATCTCCACATGTCATCGGGAGAGCTGGCGAACAGGTCGGTCACATCATTGCTGTTCCATCCGGAAGCTGGTACACGGACGAGAATACCGACAGCCTGTTGATGGAGCGGCACATGGCCAAAGCTGCTCGTCGAAAGAGCAAGAACCATCTGAAGGGACCGGCCATGAGCTTCCGAACCAAAAGATCGTGATTGTGACAGTTGGCCTGGCAGATTCCAATGACAGGGAAAATACAGAAGCCATCCGAAACGGACTGAAGAAGCAGATCCCTGAGAACATCTGTAATCATGCGAGAATCTTTCACCTGAGAGGCGGGATAGACTACTCGCGTCTCAATCTGAAGCACAGGACGATGATGGCTCTGCTGTATAGAAAGGCCAAAGGACTGTCGGAAGAAAAAAAGACTGCGGAAGTCAAGACGATGATTGATACATACGGCAAGCACGTGGATTTTGTTGACTTTAGCAGTCTGGACCCAATCATCCGTGAAATCGGATGTGAAACCACAAAGTGAATATCATCCCATCAAAAACAGAGGTGCGGATATTATGGAACGGATCGAGGCGTTTGAGGCCATGCTGAAAGCGGCGCTGGAGCAGTCTGAAGCAGAGCGGCAGAACATGGAGGCGCTAAAGGCGCAGGGCATGGTAAAGCCTGCAATCTACCAGCAGTATCTTGGCAATCGCCTGTTCTGCAATCAATTCCGTTTCAAAATAATGTGAAGAATAAGGCCAGTAGAGTATAGGCCCAGCCGTCGATACCACACCTCTGACCAGCGTCTGCCATTGAGTTAAAATGTTCCCCATCGAAGCGTTATCGATGGGGAACTGTTCATGCTTTCAGAGAATTGTGCACATGTCAATTAAAGGTTGCCGGGGAAAGTGCCACGGAAGTTGCCTTCCTGGTATGCGGCGCGGAATTCCTCGATCATCTGGGCAGCGCCGGAATCCAGGGTCTCCTGGATAGCCGCGTCAAATACGGAATCAAATTCGGCGGGATCGCAGCTGACCACGGCGGCCAAAAACTCACCCTGCTTGCTCTTGACGGTGGCGCCGTAGTCTGTCTCGGCCTGGATGGTCACGGGGAAGCTGATCTGGGTCCATGTGTCGCTCAGGGAATCGGCGTAGGAGGCCACGACGTCCTCCTCGTATCCCTTGAAGGGCAGCGCCAGCGCCGCGGTATTCTTGGCGTCGTCGTTGTAGCACAGGCCGTTGGAGATGAAGCAGATGTCGCCGGCGTGCATCTTGTTCTCGTTGGGCACGTCGTCGGCGCTCTTGATGCCGTAGGGGATGCCGTCCTCGTTCAAGCCCTCGTAGTTGACGCCTTCGACGCCGTTCTGCATCGCAAACATGTTCTCGGGAATCGCCATCCAGTCCAGATACTTCATGGCGGCGACGGCGGTCTGCTCGTCGGTGGTCAGCGGGATGATGATGCTCAGGCCGGCAGGCGAGTAAATGTCATGCAGGCACTTGCCGCCCAGGCTGTCGTTCTGGAAGCAGTTGACGGTGACCCAGTGGCCCTCCGGCACGTTCTTTTCCAACTCGATCTGCAAGTTTCTGTCCGTGCGCCAGGGCTGGTCGGGCTGCTCTGAGAAGAAGCCGTTGTAGCCCATGATCAGCAGGGTGTCGTTGGCCTGTTCGTTGTTGGTCAGGGCGAAGGTGTCCGGGAGCAGGCCCTCGTGATACAGCGTGTTCAGCCAGCGGTAGCCCTCCTTGGCGCCGGGAAGCATCTCGGGGGTGCGGGCGTTGGCGTACCAGTCCTCCTCAGTCACCTGGGAGAAATCCACCCATGCGTCGGTGAAACGGCGCACGTTGAACAGGGGGTCGGACTCGAAAATGCTGAACGCGAAGGGCAACGTGCTCTCGCCGCCCAGGCCGGCTTCCTTGGCCGCGCGCAGGTAAGCGGTGAATTCCTCGATGTTCGTGGGCTTTTCCAGGTTCAGCGCCTTCAGCCAGTCCTCGCGGATGAAGTTGCCCACGTTGGCGCGGGAGATGCGGCGGGCGGGAATGTACCACTGCTCCGGCGTGCCGTCGCCATCGTGGTCGCTCTGGCCGTAGGGTAGCAGCTCGTCGCCCAGGAAGGCTTTGAGGTTCGCGCCGTATTCATTCAGCAGGTCGTCCAGCTGCCATATGCCCTCGTCATCGACGCACTGCTGAACCAGGTTGTTGTTGTAGGTCACGCAGATGTCAGGGGCGGTGCCGCCGGCCAGGGCGTTGGTCAGCAGGTCGCCCTCGGTCCAGCGGGCAAAGGGAACGAACTCCAGCTTGATGTGGTTGGGATCGCCGAAGTGTTCCTGGGCATAGTGCAACTGCCAGCAGTCCGTCACGTCCAGGCCGGTGATTTCACGGTCAAAGGTCTCGACCCGGAGGGTGATCCAGTCGTCTTCGGCGCTAGCGACGGTCATAAGACCGATCAGCAGCGACAGGGCCAGCAGGATGGACAGCGTCTTCTTCATGATGAGCACACTCCTTTGATTATATTCACCGCCACCGGGCGGCAGAGCGCATCGGGGATGTGATGGAATCATAGATATTAACCCTTGATGGCGCCAATCGTGACGCCCGAGACGAAATAGCGCTGTACGAAGGGATACACCACCAGGATCGGCAGCGTGGCGAATATGATGGTGGCCGGCTCGATGGATTCCGAAACGCTGGTGGCCACCGCCGAGGAGCCGCCCTCCATCGCGGCGATGTCCACGGCCTGGGACCCCTTGATGATGTGATACAGCTTCAGCTGCAGCGGCTGGTAGGCCTTGGTGCTGATATAGTACAGCGCGTCCTGGAAGCTGTTCCACTTGCCCACGGCGTAGAATAGCGTCAGCGTGGCGATGGAAGCCATGGACAGGGGCAGGTACATCTGCAGCAGTACCTGGAAATCGTTGGCCCCGTCGATGAAGGCGGCCTCCTCCAGCTCCTTGGGCAGCGCGGCGAAGAAGCTTTTGAGGATGATCATGTTGTAGGTGGAGAGCATGCCCGGCAGGATCAGCGCCCAGGGGGTGTCCAACAGTCCCAGCGACTTGATGTTCAGGTAGATCGGAATCGTGCCGCCGGAAAAATACATGGTGAACAGCGCCAGGAAACTGAAGAACCCCCGGCCCTTCAGCCGGTGCTTCGTCAGTGGATATGCCATCAGCACCGTCATCACCATCGACAGCGCCGTATAGGCCACGGTGATGCCCACGGTGTAGAACAGGCTGTGGATCATGGAGGCGTCCGAAAAAATCGCCTTGTATGCCGTGAATTCCAGCTCAACGGGCCAAAAGCTGACGTCGCCGCGCAGTATGGCCGATTTCGAGCTCAGCGATAAGGCCAGCATGTTTACAAAGGGCAACAGGCACGTCAGGCTCATCAATATTATTATGGCGGAGAGTATGACCTGCGGCAGGGTCCACACCCGCTTTTTTGGTTCCTGGAAGACAATCGCTGTTTCGTTTGTATGCTTCATGTTCAGCGCCTCCTTACCAAATGCCGTCCTCGCCTAACTTCTTTGAAATGATGTTGGCGGCAGAGATCAGGATCAGTCCGACTACGGACTGGAACAGGCCGATGGCCGTGGCGCGGGAAAACTGGGAATTCTGTATGCCCGTGCGATAGACAAAGGTGGAAAGCACGTCGCAGTACTTGCGCACCTGCGGGTTGCCCAGGATCTGGGGCCGGTCAAAGCTGATGTTCATCATCTGGCCCACGTTCAGTATGAGCAACACTACGATGGTGGAGCGAATGCCCGGCAGCGTGACGTGCCAGATCTGCTGCAGTTTGTTCGCGCCGTCGATTTTGGCCGCCTCGAACAGCTCCGGGTTGATGCCGGTGATGGCCGACAGGTAGAGGATGGTGCCCCAGCCCATGCTCTGCCAGACGCCCACCAGCGTGTAGGTGGCCTGCCAGTGGGGTCCGTCGGTCAGGAAGGGGATACTCTTGTCGATCACACCCCATTTGAGCAGCGTAGCATTGACAACGCCCGTGGTGGGCGAAAAGATTTGCAGCACCATGCCGCCGATGATGATCCAGGAGAGGAAGTGCGGCAGGTACAGCAGCGTCTGCGAAACCCTCTTGAGCCCTGTGGCCTTCATCTCGTTCAGCATGATCGCCAGTACGATCGGCACGGGGAAGCCCGCCACCAGTCCCAGGAAATTCAGCCACAGGGTGTTGCGCAACGCGAAGGAGAAGTCGGCCATGCCCATGGTGAAGCGAAAATTTTCCAGGCCGACCCACTTGCTGCCCCACATGCCCTTGAACATATTGTACTTCTGGAAGGCGATGATCACGCCGACCATCGGTTTATAGCAGAAAATGAGGTAATACGTCACCGGCAGAATCAGCATCACGTAAAGCCGCCAGTCCCTGCGGAACCACCCCCTGTCCGCTGGCTTTGAAAGCTGTTTGCGCGTCATCATACAACGCCTCCTCTGTCCATATCATAAACCCATGCCTCGCGAGCACTCTGACGGACGAGCCACTACGCAATAAGACACAATCACTGAAATCAACGACGAATATGCCAACAAATGTTATATAACATTATTATAACGTGAACTGAGACATAGTGCCATTCATTTATTGCGAGATATTGCGCATTGTATGCTTTTTTGTATCTGTTCAGTCCTGATGTATTTGCACCTACTGTGGTGGCCTGGAGGCCGTCCTAAAGGAATAACTTCGTGTCGCCGCTACAGGCATATCTCCTCGTAGCGGCGGCGTCTACGCCGCCATGACTGAACAGATACGCTTTTTTAGCAGCGCCATCGGAGCATGATAAACGGTTGCATAGCATCCGGGCTATGATCAGATCAGATGCCGCCATCGCTAAACGACATCGATATTGGGGATATGCGGTTGCTGACGAAAATACACTTGCATCGACTGAGTTAATCTGCTATAATATCAATCGAAAACAGAATAACCGGGTATTCACAGGTGCTCGAACATCTTTTCCCTGTTACATAGAGGATGTGTGGGAGAATAGGGAACGGAGTGCAAATCTCCGACAGGACCGCTGCTGTGAAGTGGAGCCGACGGCCACATGTCATTGATCGAAAGATCGAGAAGACGACCGGACGCGATGAAACCAAGTCAGAAGACCTGCCTGTGGAAAGAACATATTGACTTCTTCGGACTAAGGAAGGATATGTCCCTTGAGCGACGAAGCGGCAGCTGGTACCTGCTGTTTTGAAGCGTTTGCGTTCATATGGCGATATCCGCGTATGTGGGTTGAACCGTCGGCATTGATCTCGCGCCGATGACTATGATTTTATACTGATTACCTCCCCATCGATCAGTAGCGCAATCACAGGACATGTTTGGACGAAGATCCGGCGTGTTCTGTTTTTTATGCAGCGTCGCGAGAGCTTTCCCCCTTGTTTGACCAAGCGGCGCTGCAGCTCAAAAATGTCTCTGAGGTGATCCTATGAATCCAAAGCGTGTGAGGACGGTTGAAGAGATCGTATTTGATCGGGCGAATCCCCCGGAGATATTGCCCAAGGGCAGTGAATATTATGTGGAGCTGTTCCGGAGGTATGCTGCGGGGTTATCAGAAATCCGCGGGACGGAATCGCTACAGAACGGTGACGAAGAGAGCTGGCACTGACCAGTTGAGCATCTTTATATGAACATACTGCAAATCAAGTACGCGGTGGAGGTCGCTCGGCTCGGATCGATCAATCGCGCGGCAGAGGAGCTGTACATCGCGCAGCCGAATCTGAGCCGCTATATCCGGGAATTGGAGAGCGAACTCGGCATCAGCATCTTCAAGCGGACCCACAGGGGCATGGTGCCGACGCCTGAGGGCGAGACGTTTATCCGTTATGCCGAGCAGATACTCGGCCAGGTCGATGACTTGGAAAAGATGTACAAGGGCGAGGCTTCACACAAGCAGAAGTTTTCAATCTCTGTGCCGAGGGCCAGCTATATCGCCGACGCTTTCGTGCAGTTCACGCGTCGCATTGACGCGCAGCCCACAGAGATCTACTACATGGAGACGAACACCCAGAAGGCCATACGGAATCTGCTGGAATCCGACTACCACTTGGGCATCATACGCTACGCGGTTGAGGACGACGACTATTTCAAACGCATGCTTGATGAGAAAGGCATCGTCTGTGAGCTGTCGACGGATTTTATATACGTGCTGATCGCGAGCCAGAACAGCGCCCTCGCCCAGAGGGAGGCGGTTTTCTACGCCGACCTCGCCTCCATGATTGAGATCAGCCACGGTGATCCCTTCGTGCCGTCGATGTCCCCTGGCGCGGTGCGCAGGCGTGAGCTGCCGAACGAATCTGAACGCTCGATACTGCTGTTCGAGCGCGGCGGACAGTTCGACCTGCTCTGCGAAAACCCAGAGACCTACATGTGGGTATCGCCGATCCCGGACAAGCTGCTGGTGCGCTACAATCTGGTTCAGTGCCCATGCGTTGACAATCGACGGGTCTATCGGGACGTGCTGATCCGCCGCAAAGACTATGCGCTGACCCCGCTGGACCGGCAGTTCATCGAGGAACTTGCCGAATCAAAGCGGCGGACGCTGGGGAAAGTGCATTAACCCGTCATATATCAAATATGATATATCCGGTATGCGTTATTTATCATTCCCATTCTGCCGAAGATGTGTATAATAGAGATGTTCACAAGAGCGGCCGCCATGAAAGCGGCCGCATATAACGAAAAAATATCGCTATAATATATATCGAATTAACAGGTAGCGATATAATCAAAGGAGGTTTCATCATGGCACGTTTTACTCTACCCCGGGACATCTACTTCGGCAAGGGCGCTCTGGAAAACCTGAAGGGATTGAAGGGCAAGAAGGCGATCATCTGCGTGGGCGGCGGCTCCATGAAGCGCTTTGGCTTCCTGGATCGGGCCAAGAAATATCTGGAAGAGGCCGGCATGGAGGTCGCCCTGTTCGAGGGCATCGAGTCTGACCCTTCCGTGGACACTGTGATGAAGGGCGCAAAGGCCATGCAGGATTTCGGCCCCGACTGGATCGTGGCCATTGGCGGTGGCAGCCCCATCGACGCGGCCAAGGCCATGTGGATTAAGTACGAGTACCCGGAGTGCACCTTCGAGGACATGTGCAAGGTGTTCGGTATTCCGGAGCTGCGCCGCAAGGCCCACTTCTGCGCGGTGTCTTCCACCAGCGGCACGGCTACCGAGGTGACGGCGTTCTCCATCATCACCGACTATAACAAGGGCATTAAATACCCCATCGCCGACTTTGAGATCACGCCCGACGTGGCTATCGTCGACCCCGAGCTTGCGGAGACAATGCCCAAGAAGCTGGTGGCCCACACCGGTATGGATGCCATGACCCACGCCATCGAGGCCTATGTTTCCACCGCCAACAGCGATTACACTGACCCGCTGGCCATCCATGCCATTGAGATGATCATGAAGGATCTGGTGCCCTCCTACAACGACGACATGGCCGCCCGCCATCGCATGCACGACGCCCAGTGCCTGGCAGGCATGGCGTTCTCCAACGCGCTGCTGGGTATCGTCCACTCCATGGCCCACAAAACCGGCGCGATCTTCGCCGACTACGGCGCGCACATCATCCACGGCGCGGCCAACGCCATGTACCTGCCAAAGGTCATCGCCTTCAACGCCAAGGACGAAACCGCCAGGAAGCGCTATGGCGTAATCGTGGATTATATGGGCATCGCCGATAAGGCCGCCAGCGACGATGAGAAGGTCGCCAAGCTGATCGCCTTCCTGCGTGGCATGAACGACCAGCTGAACATTCCGCACTGCATCAGGAACTACGGCGCGGACAGCTATCCCTGCGAGCAGGGCTTCGTGCCGGAGGAAGTGTTCCTTGAGCGTCTGCCTGAGATCGCGAAGAATGCCATCGGTGACGCCTGTACAGGCTCCAACCCCCGCCAGCCCAGCCAGGAGGAGATGGAGAAGCTGTTGAAGTGCTGCTACTATGATACTGAAGTGGACTTCTGATACCCGAATTGTGTATAATTGAAAGGAGAAACATCATCATGAGCAAGACTGCTATCATCACCGGCGGTTCCCGCGGCATCGGCAAGGCCATGGCTCTGAAGTTGGGCGAAATGGGCTACAACGTGGTAATCAACTATCGAAGCGAATCCTCAAAGGCGCTCTCCGACGAGATCGCCGCCACCCTGGAAAAGGACTACGGCGTGCAGGCGCTGGTCGTCAAGGCCGACGTCAGCAAGTATGAGGATTGCGAGGCGCTGGTGAAGGCTGCCGTTGAGAAGTTCGGCGATGACATCGACGTGCTGGTCAACAACGCCGGCATCACCAACAACTGCAACTGGATCGATATCACGAGGGACGCTTACGAGCGGGTCATCAACACCAACCTGATGAGCTTCCTGCACATGACCCACCTGGTGCTGCCGCACATGATCAATCACTCCGACAAGGAGCATCAGTGCTGCATCATCAATACTTCTTCCGTGGGCGGCCTGACCGGTGTCATCAATCAGGCGGACTATTGCGCCTCCAAGTCCGGCATCATCGGCCTCACCCGGGCGCTGGCGCTGGAGTTTGCGGGCCGCGGTGTGCGCGTGAACGCCATCGCTCCCGGAATGATCATGACCGACATGCTGCGCGGAGTGAACCAGGACGAGCTGAATGCGCTGGCCGCCACGATCCCCCAGGGCTTTATCGGCGACGTGTCCGATATCGCCGGCGCCATGGAATACCTGCTCACCGCGCCCTACGTCACCGGGCAGGTTCTCTCTCCCAACGGCGGTTTCGTGCTGCAGTAAAGTGTGTTTATATCGTGGGGCTGTTTCCAAATTTGGGACAGCCCCATTCACCATGTAAGGAGGATAAGCATGTACAAGATCGTACGCAAGAAGGCGCTGAATCCCACCGTGACCCAGATGGAGATCGAGGCGCCTCTGGTGGCCCGCAAGGCGAAGCCGGGCCAGTTCATCATACTGCGTGTGGACGCCGACGGAGAGCGCATCCCGCTGACCGTGGCCGGCACGAATCCCGACGAGGGCACCGTGAAGATCATCTTCCAGATCGTCGGCGCCACCACCGAGAAACTGAACCACAAGAGCGCAGGCGATTCCATCCAGGACTTCGTCGGCCCGCTGGGCGTTGCGACCCATACCGAAGGCATCAAGAAGGTGTGCATCGTGGGCGGCGGCGTGGGCTGCGCCATCGCGATGCCGGTGGCCCAGGAGTTCCACAGGCTGGGAGCCGAGGTCACCAGCATCATCGGCTTCAGGAGCAAGGATCTGCTGATCCTTGAGGACGAGTTCCGCGACTGCTCAAATAAGCTCGTGGTCATGACCGACGACGGCAGCTACGCCCGCCACGGCAACGTGACGGTACCGCTGAAGGAGATGCTGGAGGCAGGGGAGAAGTTCGACATGATCATCACCATCGGGCCGCTGATCATGATGAAGTTCGTGGTGCTGACGGCGAAACCCTTCGGCGTGCCGGTGACGGTTTCGATGAACCCGATCATGATCGACGGCACGGGCATGTGCGGCGGCTGCCGCCTGACGCTGAACCAGGACGGCAAGAAGGTGACGAAGTTCGCCTGCGTGGACGGTCCTGACTTCAACGGCTATGAGATCGACTTCGACGAGGCCATGAGCCGCAGCCGGATGTACTTCAGCTACGAGCGCCACGCCCACGAAGAGACCTGCAACCTGTTCAAACAAGCGTAAGGAGGGAGAGAACAATGCCGATCATTCCGAAGAAACACGAGATGCCGACGCAGGCTCCCGAGGTGCGCGCGCACAACTTTAGCGAGGTGGCCCTGGGGTACACCGAGGAGACGGCGGTTGCGGAGGCCGAGCGGTGCCTGAACTGCAAGAACCGGCCCTGCGTGGAGGGTTGTCCGGTGAACATCCAGATTCCCGAATTCATCGCGAAGGTGAAGGAGCGGGACTTTGAGGGCGCTTATCAGATCATCAATCTGACGTCGTCGCTGCCGGCGGTATGCGGTCGCGTTTGCCCCCAGGAGACCCAGTGCGAGTGCAAGTGCACGCTGGCGAAGAAGTTCGAGGCCGTGGGCATCGGCCGGCTGGAGCGCTTCGTGGCCGACTGGCACAACGCCAATGCTACTGAGAAGGCCAAAGCCCCCGCGAGCAACGGCCACCGGGTGGCCATCGTGGGCAGCGGCCCCAGCGGCCTGACCTGCGCGGGCGACCTGGCGAAGAAGGGCTACAAGGTGAGCGTCTTCGAGGCGCTGCACACGGCGGGGGGAGTGCTGGTGTACGGCATCCCCGAGTTCCGTCTGCCGAAGGCCATCGTAGCAAAAGAAGTCGAGACGCTGAAGGAGCTGGGTGTGGATGTGGAGCCCAATGTGGTCATCGGCAAGACGCTGACCATCGACGAGCTGTTTGAAATGGGCTACGAGGCCGTGTTCGTGGGCTCCGGCGCGGGCCTGCCCCGGTTCATGAACATCCCGGGCGAGAGCCTGAAGGGCGTGTACTCGGCCAACGAGTACCTGACCCGCTCGAACCTGATGAAGGCCTACAAGGACGACCCCAACACACCCATCATGAAGGGCGGCAAGGTGGCCGTGGTGGGCGGTGGCAACGTGGCGATGGACGCCGCGCGCACGGCGCTGCGGCTGGGCGCGGACCACGTGTACATCGTGTACCGCCGCTCGATGGAGGAGCTTCCCGCCCGCAGGGAAGAGGTCGAGCACGCCGAGGAGGAGGGCATCGACTTCCGACTGCTGTGCAATCCGGTGGAGATTCTGGGCTACAACAACCCCGACAACCCCCGCGACGAGAAGAACGGCTTCGTGACCGGCATCAAGTGTATCCGCATGGAGCTTGGCGAACCCGACGCCAGCGGACGCCGCCGCCCGGTGGAGCTCCCTGGCAGTGAGTTCGTGCTGGACGTGGATGCGGTGGTGATGTCGATCGGCACTTCGCCGAACCCGCTGATCAAGTCCACGACGAAAGGACTTGAGGTGAACAGGCATGGCGGCATCATCGTCAACGAGGAAGGCCTGACCAGCCGCAAGGGCGTGTACGCCGGCGGCGACGCGGTCACCGGCGCGGCCACGGTCATCTCGGCCATGGGCGCGGGCAAGGTGGCGGCAAAGGCCATCGACGAATACCTTTCGAATAAATAATCACCCAAAGCTGGCAAGGACGAGGCTTTCTGAAGGACTGGAAAAGATGAAAAGAGAGATGATTTCGAAAGCGACGCTGAGTCGGCTTCCAATCTATCTGGAATATATACGCGCACAGAGCGACGACAGGATCTCTGCCTCGGAGATGGCGCGGGTGCTGAAGCTGGGAGAGGTGTTGGTGCGCAAGGATCTGAACAGCGTCTGCGACAAGGGACGCCCGAAGACCGGCTTCCCCCGGCGGGAGCTGTTGGAAGCGTTGGAGAAAATCCTTGGGTTTCACCGGCAGGTACCGGTGGTCGTCGTCGGCACGGGCAAGCTGGGTACGGCACTGATGCGCTATAGGGGATTTGGGGAATTCGGGCTATGCATTGTCGCTGGTTTTGACGCAAACCCGCGGAAGCTCGACCCCGACCGCGAGGAATGTCCCGTGCTGCCCATTGAAGAATTGGAATCCTTTTGCCGATCCAACGGCGTACATGTCGGCGTGATCACGGTGCCCGCGAGCGCGGCAAAAGCAGTTTGTGACCAAATGATCGCCAGCGGCATCACCGCGATATGGAATTTTGCGCCGTGCCAGCTGCCTGTGCCCGAGGGCATAGCCGTTCAGAATGAAAACCTGGCGCTGTCGCTGGCCTATCTGTGTCTGGACAAGGGCGCGGAAGCAGAGGTATACCGGGATGTGTCCGGTGACGTATGAGATCGTGGAGAGATTGAAGCGGTCTTATGGGCTTGAACGGAGGTAAAAAGGAAACTGCGCGAGTATATGTTCAGTCATGGCGGCGTCTACGCCGCCATGACTGAACATATACGATTGGAAAACAACCCCCTTTATAACCCTCGGAAAAAAACAAAACGGGGTTATAGTGGAGCCAAATACTTCAATTGCGCCTTCTATCTTTCAGCGTCCCTGATGCATGTTTGGCCCGTTTTTCAATGTACATCGCGCTGTCGATGGCTTCCATAAAAGCGTCTTTATCCTTCGTATCAAAGACAGCGTGGCCCATGGACAGGCTGATCGTGTATGGCTGCCCGGAAGACCGGTTGAATGCCTCAAGCGCCTTCTTGATGTCCTCTTCAACCTCGCGGATCGCTTCCTCCCGATTGGTTGTCAACAGGAGAATAAACTCATCTCCGGCAAATCGAATTGCTATGCTGTCATCCGGACTGGCTTCTCTGAGCAGATTGGCCGTTTCCCTCAGCGCCTCATCACCCACAGAGTGACCAAAGCGGTCGTTGATCTCCTTGAAAAAGTCCATGTCGAGCATAATGCCGCTGTGGCCGGACCAGGTGTTCAGGACTCGGTCGAGATAGTGCCGGTTGTAGAGCCCTGTCAGCGGATCCCTGAAGGCCAATTCAGTCTGTGTGCTCATATAGAGGGCAGCCAAGCCCATGGAAATGCAGCACCAGGCCAGTGAGAGCCCATAGAAAAGGCTCTGGAGTACGATCCCGATCAGGACCGGCGTCAGGAATATCCAGATCGGGAAGAAAAACTCAACTTGATGTCTCCGGCGATATTGATAGTAAACAAAGATACTGTTTCCGATCATCAAAAGCGCTACCACATACAGGGAATATGACGCGGGCTTACGAAAATAGGCATTTTGACTGTCCACGCCAAACAGATAATGTCCAAAGATATTGCCCAGAACAGCGATCCAGCAGATCGCGATCAGGATGAGGTGCGGTTTATAGATCGTTGTCAGCCGCTTCTCCTTCTTGTATAGGTGATAATCCACATAAAGGAGCCAAAGCGTGGAGAACAGGGGATTTCCCAGAAAGAGCCATGTGTTTGTTATCCATACCACAACCCTGCAAAAGCCCGACGCCTTTCCATCCACGAGGAAGGATATCATTTCCATTAGGCAGCAGCTGTAGCAGATCACCAACAGCACGGTCAACAATTTGGAATCGGGGTCATTGCCCCTGCGATCCATATAGCTGATGTTGAGAACACTCAGCGCCAGAAAAATCCCTATGCTATTCGCAATCACTATTGCAAGAAGATTCATAATGAATGCTCTCTTTCATCAGCGTTATGTAGATAATGGGGTTTCAATGCATAAATGTTTTCCATTTCGCTGTCCAGCGATGATGTCAAAACCAAACTGGCGCAGTTGTTCGAAGTCATCGTAGAGCGTCTTCCTGTCGGCGAAAACATTGACGGCGGTCAGCATTCCTTTGATCTCCCGCGGCGTAAGCGCATGCGCGTCATCAGTTTCTTCTGTAAAAAAATGCGCATTAGATGGAGCATTTTCATTTTTGCCTTTTGCCATGATATGCGCCCTCCACCATTGCTGTTTAAGCCAGTATAGCATACCTGTAGCCCAAAATCCATATGTCTGGGTAATTATGGGTAAATAAACAGACTCGCACAGTTACCATTCGCCCTTGCGGTGAACCACCGTAGCGGCGAGCATTGCTCGCCGCTACGGATATGTGCCAATCGGCTTGAAGGGTGAATGGTAACCACGCACATGCTTCAAAACAGCCCATCGCCGTCATCAGAACCGTATAATCAGATTGTTTGTATTGAAGCTGTTGATGTAGCTCATATCCTCGGCGAGATCATTGATCATTCTGATTCCAATGTGGCTTGTTTTCTGCACGGGATCCAGCATCAAAACGAAATCCTTTGGGCTGAAAGCCACACAATTATCCTGTACGCGAAGCACGACTCCACTGTCCGTATGAACAACCCGCACGACAATCAAATTCATCTTCGTGGAAAAGCCGTGTCGTATGATGTTACCGGCCATTTCCTCCACTGCCAGTGCGCTTACGAACGCTTTCCGATGATCTCCTGTCGATTGGAACACAAATTCATGTACCTGCCGGGAGGCATCGATGACTTCCGCCATCGTCCTGGCGGTCATTTCAATGCTGCCCCTGATATCGGAGAAGAGTCCGTCCAGCATCAGTATATCGCGCAAGCCACACAGGCGCTTCCTTTTTGCCAGCGAAATAAGAATGAAGAGCAGGACAAGCCCGAAGAGGATACCGCAGGGACGCGCGATCCAAACGGCTGATTCTCCGATTTTTCCGAGCAACGCACCTGCGACCAGCACACCACATGCGAGATCGCACAGGATGATCAGTATGAGCGCCCAGGTCTTTCTGGAAAGCACCTGATAGAAGGATCGCAGAATAGCACAGGCATTTGCAAGGATGTAGCCCAATGCGTACAGGCGCAGACCCCGGACGGCCATCTGCAGAGTCAGGCCCTCCTCCCTGACGATCAGCGGCAGGAGCGCCGGCGCCGCGAGCTCGACAAACAGCACGATTGGGATATAGAGCTTGACCGCGCTCAACAGCGATGTTTGGAATAAGGTCACCAGACCGTTTGCGTCCTCCTCGCCCATCATGGATGAGGCGACGATCATCACAGCGGACTCAGAAGCATTCGATGCGGTCTCGATAAGGTTGCTGATAGCGATGACGGCGGCAAAGGCGGCTACTGCCGATACGCCATTTTCTGTTCGCATCAGAAAACTGTTCATGATGATGCCGAATGCGGTGACGCAGATCATTCTGAATGAAAATATCGCGCCTATCCCGATATGGTCAAAGCAGTGGGCAAAATTAAAGTCAGAGGTAAAGCGGATCATTGAGCGCCTGCGCAGATAGTGTACCATCACAATCATGGTTTCGACGGCTGCCGCAATTACCGTCGCCGCGGCCATGCCGGCCATCCCCCAGTGAAGCCACAACGCATTAAGGATGTCGAGTGTACTGTTGATCATTAGAACGGCGATATTGGCTATGAGCACCAGCTTTTTGTCGCCGTCGAGTTCAAGCACGCCAATACTGACATTCAGCATAAACCAAATAGGATTGGCCAACAGATATATCCTCAGATAAGAGACGGTCATGTCGAATATCTCTTCTGAGGCGGATGACGCGCCGAGGAATTCCGCAAAAGGCTTTGCCAGTGCGATCCACAGGAACGATATCATGGCGACGGCAGCAAGCCCGCTGAGGAAATACTTTGTAAACTGCTTGCGTGTCTCCTTAATATCCCCGGAGCAAAACAACGCGGCGATCTTGACGCCTATTCCCGTGCTGAATAGTCCCGTTAAAGCGAAGCACATGGAAACGACAGGATTTATAAAACCGGCTGCCGAAAGAGCAGCGTCACCGAGAAACCGTCCGATGACGGCGCTGTCTACCATATAGGAGATATAGGATGAGATCAGTCCCAGTATCTGTACCAGCAGGACGTCTCGATAGATTTTTTTAATCAGGCTTTCTTTCATGGTTTTGTGGGGTGGTCGCATAGCTCATCTGTTCTATTACGTCCATCCGTCCTCCTCCGCGGCTATCGTATACTTTCCGTTTCTGCGGGTGTCCGCACGAACGGCGTGGAAGGCATACTTATACCATTCTATTTCGTCCTTGAGCCTCCTGATATTATAAAAAGGATTGCTGTGTGGGCGGTGGTCACGGCTACACCTCCAGCATCGTCCAGCTCTCTACCTTGCCTTCGACCTCCTCCGCGTCGTTCATAACCTGATAATGATAATCTGCCGGAGCAGCAGTAAAGACGATGAGCCCGTCCTCATCAGACGTGAGCATTTGGCCTACGCCCGCTCCATAGAAATATACCACAACGCCGGGGACGGGGTGGTTTTCCCTGTCTCTGACCACTAAGGTATAGCTTGTGGCTGCGGCGGAGGAAGGCGACTGTTGGAGATAGCCAACGACGGAGCGAAGCTGGGATTGGAGACGAAAGTAGCCAGCCTGTGTGTAGATAACGGAGCCTTGCTTATTGAAGACCAGGGTGGCGGGGTAATCCTTTATCTCCACCCCTTTCCTGGCGAGAAATGTGAGATCAGCGGTCTTTCCAACGGGGAAGGAGAGGTCGAGCGCAGCCTTATAGCTGGACAGCTCGGAAGCTGAGTTAGGTGTCACAGCTACAACCTTGATATTACCCGGCAGGGAAGCCTGGATATCCTCAAACCATGACAATTCCATGCTGCTGGCCGTGTTACCCGGTTGGAAGATGTTTAGGATGACATAATCGTGCTGGGACAGGAGGGAGGAGAGCGTCAACTCCCCGCCGTCAGAGGTAGTGATTGTGAGATCCGCCGGGGCGG
Organism: Clostridia bacterium; assembly: GCA_045637485.1. Classification (GTDB taxonomy): domain Bacteria; phylum Bacillota; class Clostridia; order Christensenellales; family Aristaeellaceae; genus UBA2862. The sequence goes on along the minus strand of JAZTZK010000055.1, from coordinate 10,138 downwards.
GATTGCCAGTGGCGGCGAATGCGACAATCACAGAGAGTGTGATTGCCAATAGAATAATAGATGTGAATAGCTTTCTCATATGGGACAGGCCTCCTTTCCGATAGTATTCGGTTACTGAGTGCGGGCGCGTACATTTCAGTCATATTCTCATCATAATTTTACCATATTAAGCAGAGGAAAAGATAGCCAAAGGTATCACGAAAGAATCAAGAAAGTATTTCAGGTTGTTAAGGGAGGTAGATAGAAGAGTACTTTGCCGTTACCGGGGCTGCGGGCGTGGACAAGCTTGACGTTTACAGCCACGCTTACTGGGAGGGGCACCGGTTACCATACACCCTTGCGGCGAACCGCCGCTACGGATATGTGCCAATCGACTTGAAGGGTGAATGGTAACGACCGCCGGGAGGATACCTGGACGACCTACACCACAGCTTATTGCTTTTCTTCGATTGTTCGCGTATAATGTCTATTGAGAAACTGTGAGGAAGCGGGCCATGGAAGGATACCTGTCAGTACGGGATAAAACAGGAGAGATGAGAAAGGTGAAGGAGTATCCCGACCCGAAGAACACGATCTCCTATGCCTTCGCCATCACGCGGGAGGATTGGGAAATACGGAGGATCGTGGAGCCGTTTACAGGAAAGGGTTGCGCATGGGTTGACACGGATGGAAAAGATTCTGACGAGTATTTCGGCGTCGCGGACCTGGAAAACCATACCCCGGTGGATGACAATACCATTTTCCCGGCGTGCTCCATATCAAAGCTTGTGACCGCAATATGCGTGATGAAGCTGTGCGAGCAGAAGCTGATCGATATCGACAAACCCGTGAATGATACCCTGCGACAGTGGATGCTGCTTGCGCCGGAGGGCAAAGAAAGCGACGCGACCGTCCGAGCCCTTCTGTGTCACACCGCCGGAATCACGGACGGTGAAGATGGGTTCTGCGGCCTCCGCCGCGGCGACCCTGAAATCAGCCTGATCGACATTCTGGAAGGCAGAACGGCATACAACAACCGTCCGACACGGGCGGAGAAACCGCAGGGGACGGCTTTCGAATACTCGGACGCCGGCTACTGCATCCTGCAGCTGATGCTGCAGGAGCTTATGCGCAAACCCTAAGAAGCCATTGCGCAGGCGCTGGTCTTTACTCACGGGGCTGGGGTGAAAACGGTCAGTGCGTGATGAAGATGAATACCCGGAAAAGACGGATCGCGGTGGTGATGACGAACCGTAATCCGGGAATTGTCAGAAGGAATCCGGTATCGAATGGCTGGCGGACGGAAGGCTGAACAAAAAGGAGTAAACCGAAATGAGCAATATCGAGAAATACCGGCAGTATTTCACAAAGGACTACCTGATGGGGCCGAATTCATTTCGCCTGCTGGATGAACTGATCCGCAGAAAGCCGTCCGACGCCCGTTTTCACCGGACGCTGGATCTGGGGTGCGGCTTTGCCCTGACCTCCCTGTTCATCGCCAATGAGACGGACACCGATTGCGTGTATGCCTATGACCTGTGGATTTCCGCGTCGGAAAACTATCAGAGGATACGGGACAATCAGCTTGAAGACAGGATCATTCCGATCCATGGCGACGCCATGGACATGCCCTTTGCCCACGACTATTTTGACGCGATCGTCAGCGTCGACGCCTATCATTACTTCGGCTGCAGAGAGGGCGTGTTTGCCGATAAGATCCTGCCGTTTGTCAAAACCGGCGGTTATGTGATGATTGCCGTTCCGGGAGTGAAGGAACAGCCCAAGGGCGATTTGAAGCAGCTGTTTGAAGCGTGGGCCGAAGGGGACGACGCGCAGCTGTTCAAAACGGCGGCCTGGTGGGAAGCGCTCCTGACAAACGAATGCGGCGACAAATGCGCTATCACCGTGAGGGAAGCGGAATGCTTTGACATCGCCTGGCAGGAGTGGTTTGATTCAGGACACGAATACGGCATCCGAGACAGGGAATTTCTGCAAAAGGGACTGGACGGAATTTTGAACTTTGTCATGATTTATATAAGAAAGAACTGAGGGGGGCCCAAACGGGGAGGAGGAGAAGGATGGATCGGACAATTCTGGAATGGCTGCTGGAGGAAAAGAACCCGGAGGTGCGGCTCAGGGTACTGAAGGAATATGAAAAGCTGCCGGAGGATGACGAGCGCGTCGTTGAATGCAAAAACTTGCTGCTGCAAAGCAAGGTCTACGAGCGCGGGCTGAAGAAGCTCAGGACGGACAAGCCCTGGGCGAAGTACGACGCCATACTGGGCTTTGCCGAGTGGGGCCTGACACGGGCCGATATCGGAGGGGACATCGACGGCGAGGTGTTCACCCTGATCGAAAGCACGGGCTTCAAGATGCTGTGCGGGGAGCCGCTTCTGCTCAGGAATCTGGTCAAGCTGGGCTACGGCAGGGAAGAGATCGTGAAAAACGAGATCGACGGTGTTCTCGGGCTGATTCAGGAGGACGGCGGTTTCAGGTGCATCAGCACCAACAAAAAGATCAATGACCCGCGAAAGCCCCACAAGAGCTGCGCGCGGCTGACGGTGGAATACCTGCTGCTGGTGGCCGAGCTGCATCTGCTGGGATGCAAACCGGCGTGCGAAGAGGCGCTTACGCATTACTTCACCAAGCGCAACATCTTCTACCGGACGGACGACATGCAAACGCCCATGGTAGACGTGATGCTGGGTACGTTCTATCCCCCCGATCCCATCAAGATCGGCGCGCATCAGATCGTCTACGCCCTGCGGGTGTTGGGGTGCGCGCCGATGTCCGAGGCGATGCGAGCCGGGTACGAGGTGCTGGATCAGCACAGGCTGGAGAATGGCAGGTATGTACTGACGGCATCCAAGAGCGTACCGGCGTTCAAGGTGGGAAACGTCGGGGAGGAGAACAAGTGGGTCACGCTGTACGCGTATATGGCGAGGGAATAGGAAAAACGTATGAACAGAGTGATTCCGCTGGAAAGTCTTCCGGGAACGGGAAAAACGACGAATTCATACAGGATTTTTGAACAGCTGGTCCGGAACGGACGGGATGTTCGCTGGGTACATGAGGTCTCGCAGCCGCATCCGACGCTGTTGATCGAGATCACAGCGCAGGCATGGGATGTTTACGATGCGGAGATGCTCCGATTCCTGGGAATCGTTTATCAGGATGCGCCTTCCTGCAAAGCAAAGGACGGAACGTATGTGAATAACGCGACAGGAGCTTCTTTCTCCGTCAAAGACGGTGTTCTGACGGACCCGGAAGGAGCAAAACGCAGGCTTTCTCCCAAATCGCCGACAGAATTCTTTATGGAAGGCTTGTCGGAGATCCTGTGCTTTGAAGAAAACGGATCCGCGAAGCTTCGCGGGCAGCAAATCATCCCCCAATGGTCGGAAACGGGAACGATCTATGCAAAAAAAGAAACAGAGCGGGGAATGAACATGAACGCAAAAATGTCAGGCCTGTTCAGCGGCTTTCCGGCGCATCATTTTCCCGATGAAATCGCGCAGGCGCTTCGGGAAAGCCTGCCCTTTATCAGCGCGTGGCCGGAGGATTATCGATGGATTATCGAACTGAAAACCTGATCCTTCATTTCGTCAAGGAAGGCGACTTGGCGGAGGTCGTCCGGACCTGGCCCTCCGACCATCGCCCGGTTTCCGAGACAGAGGCGCGGGAAGCCATTGCTACGATGCGCGGGAATTACGCAAGGAACACAAAAGGCTATGTCTGTCATCTTTGCCTCGCCGTGTGCGGGCAGGAGCGTCCCGGAACAATCATGGGCTGGTGCGGTCTGGACGGCACGAGGAATCACGCGGAGCCTGAAATCTTCATCCTGCTGGATGAACCATACCGAAATCTGGGATACGGAACCCAATGCGTGAAGGCGCTGCTGCGAATCGCCGTCGAGGACTACGCGCTGTCAGGCGTGCATGGCGGCTGCGCGAAAGAGAACATTGCCTCCGCCCGGGCCATGAAAAAGGGCGGCATGGCTCAGTATGGCACGGAAGAAAACGGCGATCCGCTGTTCCGGTTCTCCATAAAGGATAATTGAGCAATTGACAATCGAACAGCGTATCGTGATTGAAATTGAAGGGAGGCGTTGTCGTTGACCGACATCCTTGAACAGGCAAAACACCTTTACGCCCTTGAAGCATGCAACTTCACCCCGGTATCCGGCCATGAGGGCGGGCGGAACCAAATACTGATCGTCAGCCGAAACGGGGAAAACAAGTATGTTCTCCGCGTATCTGCTCTCCAAGATCGATGCTATGAGCAATATCTTGTGGAAACGGAATTCGTCCGCTTCCTGGCTGAGAACGGCGCGCCTGTGGCGGATGTGATCCCGTCCGTTCAGGGCAGGCTGGTGGAGCGCATGGAGATCGATGGAAAAGAGGCGTTTGTCAGCCTTTTCGCCTATGCCAAAGGCATGCTGCTTGCGGACAACGGCTATCGTTACCGGGAAGGCGCGCCGCTGAGCGAATACTTCTACAACACCGGCAAAGCCCTGGGCGCGATCCACAGGCTGTCCAAGTCGTATGTGCCTGTCCATCCCCGCCCGGACTATTTCGACAAGTACAACATGACAAACCTCGACCGGCTGATCCCGAACGAATACGGCGAACTGAAAACGGCTATCGCCACGCGCCTGGAGGCATTCCGCGCGCTCCCGAGGGACAGAAGCTGCTATGGCCTGGTCCACTTCGATTTCAGCGACGGCAACTACCATATCGACATGGATACGGGCGCGATCACGGTGTTCGATTTCGACAACTGCATGAACTGCTGGTATATGCTCGACCTGGCCAATCTCTGGATCCACAACGAGGGCTGGATGCGGCAGGAAACCGACCCGGGCAGGCGCTTTGACCTGATGCGGCAATGCTTTGACCAACAAATTCAGGGCTACAAAACCGAAACGGACCTTTCGGAAGAGGCGCTGGAAAAGCTGCCGCTGTTCATCGACATGGTGCTGATCGAAAACATCGTGGATGAACTGGAATGCTGCGCACGGGAAGGCGAGACACCGGATTGGGAAGATATTGAGAACGCGGCGGATTGCCTGATCAACGATATCCCTTATGCGGGAATCGGAGAAGCGTTATGAATTTGCCTCTTTTATACCAAGCGGCCATGCAGGGTGTTTTCGGTAAACGGACCGAATTCAGTCGAAGCAGTATCACAGACGCACTGTTTGTTTACCTGGATGGAGAACCGGAAGCGGAATCCTTTGCCTGGGTGGATTCCCGTTTCAGGGGCAGACCATTGGTGTGCCTGACAGAAGCCTGGGAAGAACGAATTAAGGCACAGTATCCCGCTGCGGCAATATACCGGCGAACGATGATGAAACCCGCATGCCGTTTCACCCTGCCGGAAAGCATTGAGATTCCGGAAGGCTACCGACTGGCCGGGATGGATAAAACCACTTTTGCACAACACCCGTTTTCCCATGGAGAGAATTATACCTGCTGGGATGCCTTTCAGGCGGAGGGCTCCGGAGCTGTCGTGTATGATGGCGGGGAGATCGTGGCAGCGGCCTCATCCTTCCTTAGCCTGAACGGAGAAATTGAACTGGACGTGTTCACAGAGGAATCTCACAGGGGGAAAAAGCTGGCAACTGCCTGCATTGCCCGGATGTTGCGGGATTGTATGGAACGCGGGATCGTGGTTCACTGGGACGCGCAAAACGATGCTTCCCGGCGTCTGGCGCAGAAATTCGGGTTCGAGATCGAAGCGTGGTATTCAGTATACTGGCTATCGCAAACAGACAACAATGAATAAATATTCGATGTACACAGCATCCTCCTGTATGCAGTAAAACCACAGGCAAAGGGTTTTCTTCATACCAGAAGGTTTGGTCATTTTTACGTAGCCGAAGGGACAGGTACGGGAAGCGCTTCTGCGTTTTTTCGACTGCCTCGCACAGCATGCCTTCATCAATCAGATCCGTCAGGCACAGACACATCCGAACGGTATAGTCCATCCGCAGTCCGAATCCGCCCATCAGGTGCAAGATGTCTCCCGCCGTAACCGGAATAACCCGAGCTTTCCCGGTTTTCGTTATTTCCACAGTGAATTCACCTCGTACATGGCATACAGGTTGGAAGTACCGATAAACCAGTAATACCCTGCGTTTGTCAATCACCGAGATGTGGTGAGTGAGCTGGATACCCCCGCCGACGGGCATTGATATGGCCGTGTGGACGATGAAAACACCGCACAGTGTGGCGGCGCACCTGACGGAGCCGCATTGTGCGGTGTTTATACCCTCTTCACCGATCACGCCGCGCCTGGATGTCCCGGAAGCGGCGTTTCCCGTCCTCACTGTCCATCCTTTTCAGGGCTGTCATCCCTCGCAGTTCTGCAGGACATATCCGCAGTCCTGGCAAATGGCGACGGTGCCGCCGGCGGAGGGCACCCATACATCCAGCTCATGGGCCTTTATGACGTCGTTCAACGGGTAGACATAGCCCTTGATCGGGAGGTTGTCGTAGGCCATATAGACGCAATCGCCTTTTGAGGCAAAGCTGTCGATGGCGTCGCGCCAGTCCAGCCAGCGGCCGCCCTCGAAGCTCACGTAGTTTTCTCCGGGATTGACGACGCCCACGCAGTAGTTTGTCAGGCTGTTGTTCTCATCCTCACGATGAAGCTCAGCGTAGGTTTCCGGGGCCTTCTCGCCCGGGCTGTAGGTATTGACCAACGCGTATTTGGTACCCTCAGCCGTGGGCACCCGTTGCAGCACGGTGATTCCGACGGTCGCCCCCTCCGGCAGCACCAGGTTCTCCGGCAGGGAGATCCGATGGTAACCCGCGTAGGTAAAGGTCTGAGTGAAGCTCTCCAACAGCCTGCCGTCGGCAGGCGACTCCGCCCCGTCGTCGACCAGGTAGATGTTCGCGGTGACCGTGGCATTCAAATCGCCGGTCATCGTCGAAACATACTGAAGCGCCGCGTCCTCGTCGACCTTGTACACGGCGGCGGCGTATACCGGCGCGTCAAACAGCGTGGAGCTGATCACGTCGGCGGGCATGTAGTCGTATTGCAGGATTCCATAGCGCTCCAGCTTCTTCGCGTCGGCGTCATCCAGAAATTCAAAGCTCTCGATGCCGCACAGGGTCTGGTCGTAATAGGAGAGGTAGAAATACCCTTCATTGCCCCATTCCGCGCCCCAGCTGTTTTTCACGATCCAGACGCCGTCCGCCGGGGGTTGGTAGCCCTCCCGAAAGCTGCTGGCGGGGAAGGTGTCGTCCCAGCCCACGATGCAAACCGCGTGGTTTGCCGTTTTGGGCTCGTAGGTGTACTGGGCGTAGATCACAGGGTCCTCGCCGACGAAGCTCATGTAGGGTTTGCTATCCGCGGCTTCGTCCTCCAGCTTCGCCAGCTGGTCGTATGGCTTGCTGAAGAAGAGGGAGGAAAAGATTCGGATCAGCTGTTCCGCGTCCATCGCGCCGACATCGTAGAGATCCTCGGGCAGGTCGTTGATCCTGCAGCGCAGCCGGACCAGCCCTTCCAGCTCCTCCTTCGGGAGCGAACGCAGATCCGTCACGCCTGCGCGGGCGTTGATATAGGCCGCCTTTTCCTCCTCTGTGATATTGCCCGCGTCGGCGAGTGCCGCTTCGAGCTGCGCGCGCAGTTCCTCCGGCGTCAGCTCCGGCATTGACTGATCCGACCTGAAGGCGATACCCACGGCGCGGCCCTTGAGCAATTCGCTCTTGATGGCATAGGTCCCCTCCGGGCGGTAGTTGTACGCGCCGTCTCCGTCATATTTCGCAGGCGTGGGAAGCACATTGGCGTCCTTCAGCTCGAAGCTCGTCCAGAAGCGCATTTCCTCCGGCAGGCTCCAGTCGCCCGCCTTGTCCCGGGTGCCATCGCTGTTCTGGTAGGGCGCGTATTTCTCCTTCAGGATGCCTTCGCCCGAAGCGAAGCTGGAGGTGGCCATGTAGAAATTGCCGCCCATGTCGTATACCGACTCGTCTCCTTCGCCCAGGACATACGCGCCCTCTCCCGCCTGGACGGGATCGTAGGGATACTCGCTATCGGGATAATCGGACAGCGGCGGCAGGGCTTTGGCGGTGAAATACGCAAGGTGCTTCTCGGACAGGTCCATCGGCTCGCCGTTCTGCTGCGCATATTCATCCGTCGTCAGGCCCATGTCGCTCAACAGGCTGGTTTCGCTGGCCGCGATGGCGCCAAAGGACCAGCAGGTGCCCCATGGGCCTTGATTGCTGACCGGGGTTACCACGCCCCTCTGGCGCAGGTCGAATTTCTCAGGAAAGATATCCGCCCGGAAGGAACCGTCGAGTCCTGAATAAATGTCATCCACATTTTCACCTATCCTCATCATGTGACTGGCCGGCGCTTTCAGCTGTTCGCCGAGATAATCCAGGGCTGCCTGTTCGCCTTCCGTGTATTCGCGGGCCTCGGCCAACGCGCCGCAGGCAGAGGCCACGAGAAGGGCACAGAGCAGCCATGCGCAGATTTCAAGAAAATGCTTCTTCCTCATAATGTCCACCGCACCGGCGCGGCAACCGGTTTGAAAGGGCGGAGAACGGATGCCGCGGAATTATCCGTTTCCACTGTCCCTGAAGCCAGGGGGTAGTCTCTTCATGCCGTCGCCTGTCTCACACATACAGCGAAAAAAAGAACCGCGGTGACGCTCTGTTGGTGTTCACCACGGCTCCATCATACCATATCGCCGACTCGAGCGCAACCGGTTTTTGGCGGGGGAATTCGCTGTTTTCTATAATTTGTTCTGCAAATGAAGTTATCGCACGCCATATAAATGAAGCTGATACACGGTCATCCTGCAACATGATTCGTGGCTTTATAGCGGCCTGTATATCGACAGCGGATCGTGTCACGAGCAGTTGGAGAAGATGCTCAACCGCTGCCGGGAATGGGCTGATCGAAAACAGCCCGGATATTGCTTTTCTACGATTGTTCGCATATAATGTATGTTGAGTATATTAAGGAGGCGGCGACCTGTGGGTGCGTCCGGCAGATATGTGGAATGAAACCGTTGAAAGAAATGGCAAGACATATCGCCGTTTCTATCGCCTGGACCGTATCGAGCGCGTGGAGAAGTATGAGCGGCTGTTCGACGAAGCGGCTGTCTCCCGGAACCCGGAGAAGCTCCGCCTCTTGGACGCCTACTACACCTCCGGCGAATGGTTGGAGGATTATGAAGCAGATGAACGTGGGGATTTCCCGCCCGACATGAAACACGACGTGCTTTCCCAAGATGCTCTGTATGACCTGCTGGGGGCTCGAAGCTATGAGTGAACGTAGGAATTGGTACAATGGGGATTTATTACTTGATCTGAAGGTTCTTTTCGCCTGAGATGGATGGCGCGTTCGGCAAACTTCGTCAGCGGAGGTGATATTCATGGCATTGTCATTCAAAGAATATTCCCTGAATGAGGCCGGCATTGAGACGGCTTCGGTCGACCTGCAGACCTTTCTTGCCGGGCAGAATATGGAAGAGCGCAGCATCCAGCGGTTCCGGCTGGCTGCAGAGGAGCTTCTGCTAAACCTTCTGGAAAAAAACATCGGCATGAAAATCAGCATCGGCTTGGGAAGACGCTTCGGGCGCACCGTTTTTCAGCTTCGGTATGTCATGGAGCCGTTTGATCCCACACAAGGCAGCCGCAGCGAATCCGATGACCTGTTGCGTTTGCTAGACCTTTCTCCGTCCTGGAGCTGCAGAGGGCGGCACAACACCGTTTCCATGACCCTGGCGGAAAGGCCCAAGCGAAGCATACTTTTCTATATTCTTTCCTCCATCCTCATCGCGGTACTTCTGGGCGCGGCAGGTAGCTGGATGCCGGAAGGACTGCGGCAGGACCTGACAGATTCTCTGCTCATCCCCATGGCAGATGGCTTTATGGGCCTGCTGAGGACCTTCTCCGGACTCATGATCGTAATGACGGTATGCAGCGGGATTATGGGAATGGGAGATTCGCGAACGGCGGAACGTTCGGGGCGAGGCGCGGTGTTCCGGTTTATTCTGATTTCCATCTGCCTCAGCATGGCGGGGATAATCCTTTCCCTGCCCTTCCTGACGCTTCGTTTTAATACGGGGACATACGGTGGAACTTCCCTTGCGGACCAGATCAGCCGGATGCTTTTTGATATTCTCCCCAAAAACATCGTAGATCCC
>JAZTZK010000054.1:0-4868 GCA_045637485.1 Clostridia bacterium | reverse complement strand
CCGCGGCGTACACGCCGCCGCGTACGATTGAAGATCGGGGGCGCTCCGCCCCCCGATACCTCCAGGTTAGTTTGCTTTGCGTACTCCCCCACAAATCAGAATTTCCAAAGGAGCCACGCCATGCCCATACTCATCACTGCCATTATCGAAACGATGATCTATCTCGCCGCCATTCCCGTTTGCTGGGCGTTCAGCCTGTCCACGGCGAACGGGCTGCGCTTTGGCGTGGGGGTGAGCGCGTTCAGCCTTCGCGGGGCGGTGCGCAGGGCGCGGCGATACCGGGCCGCGGGGAAGGGCGGGCCGGGGGTGCCGTGGGACGTGCTTCGGCGGCTTCGGGGCGCGCGGGCGCGGTTGGCGGGGCAGGTCGGGCTGGGAGACGCCGCGGCGACGGCGCTGGCCTGCGGGGCGCTGCGGGCGCTGGGGGCGGGCCGGGCGGTGGTGGACGTGACGCCGGTGTTCGACGGGGACGGCCTTTGCCTGGAGCTCCAGGGTATGATACGGCTGCGTTCCGGGCAAATTATGAGGGCGATGGCCATGAGCCAGCTTGAAAACATCCGCAGGAGGATTGCCAGATGGACAGACACCCGATTGAAGGCTTGATGACAACTACCCTGGAGAGCATCCGGGACATGATCGACGTGAACACCGTGGTGGGCGAGCCCATCGCCACGGCGGACGGGGCCACCGTGGTCCCCATATCCAGGGTCAGCTTCGGCTTCGTGGCCGGGGGCGGGGAGGTCAGGGCGAACCCGCCCGACGAACGGCCCTTCGCCGGCGGCGCGGGGGCGGGGGTGACCGTGCAGCCCCTGGGCTTCCTGGTCACCGGCCCCGACGCGGTGCGCCTGATGCCCGCCCAGTGCTACCAGCCCATCGACCGCGTGATCGAGCTGATCCCGCAGGTGGTGGCGGAGCTGAAAAAGATAAACGGGTGACCCCGGATCGCAGGCCCGTGACGGGGGGCGGTCGGGCGCTTTCGGCAGATCAGCTGCGCGGATGCCTGTCTGTATCCGCCGACGCCTTCCGCACGGCTTATATATTCTTATCGACGACGGCATGGAGTGAAGCGCAATGACGACGCAAACCGTTGCACCGTATCCGGGCCAGGCGCATACGATGCCCCACAGGATGATGGTGGAGCGTGATGGTATGATCAACCGGGGCGACCTGTTCAGCGCGTGCCTGGACCCGGTGGTGGGTTCGGAGCAGGGGGGCATTCGCCCGGTGCTGGTGATCCAGAACGACGTGGGGAACCGCTACAGCCCCACGGTGATCGTGCTGGCGGTCACCGGGCAGCTGGGCAAGGCGCGGCTGCCCACCCACGTGCCCATCGCCTGCGAGGGCACCGGCCTGGTCAAGGACAGCGTGGTGCTGGCCGAGCAGATCCGCACCCTCGACAAGCGCCGCCTCCGGGAGCGCATCGGCACCCTGAAGCCCGAGGTCATGGCCCGGGTCGGCGAGGCGGTGAAGGTGTCGCTGGGGATCAAAATGTGAGGGATTATTAGGGGTTGGGTTTTAGGGATTAGGGGTTAGGGAAAGGGGAGGTGGCAGCCCGTAGGGCTGACGGAGGGGTTCCGAATAATCAGGACTCGGAGATGTTACAAAAAAAGTGAACCATATCCGTATTCAGCGCCGGTTTGCTATTGAATTGTAACATTTGGTGTGGTAGAATAGCAGCGTACTATCATTACTTAAGGAGACCAATTCACCATGAAGAAGATCGTATCCGTTATACTGGTGCTGGCGCTGGTGCTTGCCCTGACCGGCACCGCGACGGCAAGCTGCAAGTTCAAGATGTACGACTTTGTCAAGTTCGTCAAGAACTCCAACTGCTACGCGGAGAACAAGGCCAGCACGAAGTGGGACGACCCGGAGACCATCATTTGCAAGGGTTCCATTGCCCAGGTGATGGGAACGAAGGGCAGCTGGGTCGCCCTTCAGATCACTTACGCCTACACAACAGACAGCAAGTATGGCAACACCTACTCTGAGGTGGATGGTGTCAAATGGTACTACTGGGGCTGCTGGGTCAAGGAAGACGTCCTCAAGGCTACGGACAGGGAAGAGATCAACGTGACCTTCGCCAACGGCGGCGTCGGCATATCCAAACCGGGTTCACCGATTCTGGACGACACGGGCAGCCGCGCGGACAGGACGAGCACCATAACCATTGCGCAAAGCGTTCGGGCTGGAAAAACACGCTTGAGTCCCGACTGCGACAAGCACGTGAAGGCGAAGGCGAAGGTCTGGATGCACCATACACCCAGCCTGTCGAACAGCTACGGCCATGCGCTGCACAAGGGCGACAAGGTGACCTATCGCCGCAAGTGGGCGTTGGACAGCCGCATGACCATTTTCTACGGCATCAAGTACAAGGGCAAATGCCTGTGGGTGTCCGAGAAGTACACCAAGATCGTGAAGTGAACCGTTGCGACGCGCGGAAGTCCCGAAACCGGCAAGCGCGTCAGGGCGGACAGGGGCAGCCTCGGCAGACAAGGAATTGTCGTTTGAGGCTGCCCCTCCTTTATAGAGCATGGCGGATGCCGGAATCATCGAGGAGGTCATTCTGAATCGTGCGGTCAGGAATTGACTGGTCCCGGAGAGCGGTCCTCTCAGCCTCATTGTATAATGAAAGTGGCTAAAACGCAACCGCTGATTGCTGTAAAACACGGCTCGGGTTTTGTATACTGATTTCGGAGGGTGATGGAAATGATCTTTTCCGAAAAGCTGCAATTGCTGAGAAAGAACAAGGGTTTGACGCAGGAAGAGCTGGCGGAGAGGCTCGGCGTTTCAAGGCAGGCGGTTGCCAAATGGGAAGCGGGGCAGGTATATCCCGACATCTTCAACCTGATCCAGATCAGCAACCTGATGAATGTCAGCGTGGATTATCTGGTCAAGGATCAGGATTGCGCTGTTCGCGTCTGCGCGGATGCGCAGACGGACATGGAGGCGCTGATCGCGTTCCGGCTGGAGGCCAACGTCAATACCTACGCGGCTTTCATGAACGAGGTGGATGCCAGCAGGCCGCAATCCCACGATTTCAGGTATGAAAGCGGCGAATACCTGTATCACGATACCTATGTCGGCGGGGAACGGTTCGCGGGCGAAGAGGCGATCTGGCATCGCGGCGCTTCCGTGTACGCCATGAATTATATGGGCCGGGTGCTCGACGATCGATTCAGCGGCAATTTCCTGAAGGAGGCGCTTCGGAAGGCCGACAGAAGGATGCCATACCGGGGACCGGAGTATTACCAGGCCGGGGAATACACCTATCGCTGTAAGGTGACGGGTGACTTTGGCTGGTTCCAGGGCTATGAGGAAATCCATTGGCATGAGATAAAGGTGTACGAATGCGTTTTCCACGGCGGCACGCTCAGGTAATATGCCGTTGGGACGGTTCTCCCGGCAGCGCTTCAACGCAAAAAAGCCGACAACAGAACCGTCCCGTGACATTATGCGTCGTCCAGCCACACCGCCTCCACCGTCCACGGGCCCTGGCTTCCGCCCGTCGCCTCGGCGCGGTAGTAGAGGGGGCGGACCGTCGCCAGGTGGGCGTTGAGCTGCTTCACGAGGCCCACGCAGGGGCGGGGGTCGGGGGCGGGATATTTCATCGGGACGCACAGGTCGCAGGCCTCCGCCACGTCGGCGAGGGGCCTTTTTTCCGCGAGGACGGGGGAGAGGTAGCCGTCGACCTCGCCGGGCAGGTCCGCCAGCGCGGCCTCCACGGCGGCGATCATGGCGCCCTCGGCGGTGTCGGGCCAGCGGGGCCCGCCGCCGGCCCAGGCGCTCTCGCAGGACACGCAGCCGAGGCCGTCCCCGTCCGCCAGCCACTGCTCCAGCCGGCCGTGGCCCACGGTGTCCCCCAGGCTGGCGAAGGCGCTGAACAGGCCGCCGTCCGCGGGCTCGATGGCGTCGGCGGTCAGAAGGCCCGTCTGCGTCGACAGGTCGGCGGTGAGGGTGGCCAGGTAGCGATCCCCGTTCGCCGTCTGGCCCAGCAGCGCCGCCGCGCCGTCCAGCCGCGTCAGCGTCGGCAGCCCCGCGCCCTCCGGCAGCGCGACCGGCACGCCGTTCAGCGACAGCGCCGTCTCCTCGCCCCGTGTGATCGCGCAGGGCAGCCCCTCCAGCAGGAAGTGCTCGACGGTGCGGCGGCCGGGCGTCAGCGACAGCTCCAGCGCCCCGCCGGGCCAGGCCACGCAATGCAGCCCCTCGGCGTCGGCCAGGGACTGGGCCACCGGCGCGCCGCCCGACAGCACCAGCCGCCGGGCCAGGCCGTCGAAATCCCCCTCCAGCGGGCGGTATTCCACGTACAGCGCCCCGCCGGGACAGACGGGCGCAAACAGCGGGCGCTGCGGGGTGGCCTCCCCGGCAAAGCGCCCGTTCAGGTAGATCATGCCCGCCGCGGGCACGAGACAGATGATCGTCGGCTGCATGGGCTTACCCCCTCTCGGGGCAGGGTATGCGGGGGGACTGGGAAATAGAAATATCATTGGGACGGATCTCCCGACAACACTTCAGCCCAAAGCAGTTGTCAATAAAACCGTCCGAGACCGCTGAAAAAGTCCGCATACTGTGAAATGTTGAATCATTACGAATGCAGATATGCATTTCCTCTGTATCTGTTCAGTCAGGTAAATCTGATTTGGCGGGGTGTTGCACGAGCCCAAAGCCTTCCCCAGGCAGCGAAGCTGCCGGTTCAGGGGAAGGTGGCTTCGGCAAAAAATGCTTGCATCGTTTTGCCGAAGACGGAAGAGGTCGTTCTCCCGGGAGAAAATACGCAAACCGCCGATACCGCAGGGAGAACGACCTCTTCCGACCCGGCCTTGCGGCCGGCCCACCTTCCCCTGAACCGCTCCCTTCGGTCGCTGGGGAAG
>JAZTZK010000053.1:0-21551 GCA_045637485.1 Clostridia bacterium | reverse complement strand
GGCCAGACCAAGGGCCGCCTGGGCAACACCGAGGTGCGCCCCGTGTTCGAGGCTGTCTGCCTGGAGCAGCTGTCCATCTATTTGGACGACTTGAAGAACCAGGCCTTCGCCCAGAAGATCATCGCCAAGGCCATCACCGCCGCCAAGGCGCGGGAGGCCGCCCGCAAGGCCAAGGCCAACATACGCGCCGTGGGCCAGCTGGAGGCCGCGCCGCTGGTGGGCAAGCTGTCCAGCTGCACCGGCAAGAAGCCGGAGCTGAACGAGCTGTTCATCGTCGAGGGCGATTCCGCAGGCGGCAGCGCCAAGCAGGGCCGCGATCGCCGCTTCCAGGCCATACTGCCCCTGCGGGGCAAGCCGCTGAACGTAGAGAAGAAGCGCCTGGAGCAGGTGCTTCAAAACGAGGAATTCCGCAGCATCATCACCGCCCTGGGCACCAGCATCGAGGACGACTTTGACATCTCCAGGCTGAAGTACAACAAGGTCATCATACTCTCCGATGCAGACCAGGACGGCGCCCACATCCGGGCGATCCTGCTGACGTTCTTCTACCGCTACATGCGCCCGCTGATCACCGAGGGCCATGTCTACATCGGCATGCCGCCGCTGTACAAGGTGGCCAAGGGCGACAAGGTCATCTACTGCTACGACGACAACGCCCTGCCCCAGGCCATCCGGAAGATCGGCAAGGGCTACACCCTGCAGCGCTACAAGGGCCTGGGCGAGATGAACCCCGAGCAGCTGTGGGAGACCACGATGAACCCCGACGGCAGGAAGCTGATGCAGGTGGGCATCGAGGACTTCGTCGAGGTGGAGCGCAGGGTCACCATACTGATGGGCGACAAAGTGGAGCCGCGGCGGGAGTACATCAGCCAGTTCGCCAACTTCAACAAGGAAGACAACTTCGTGCCGGTGACAGAGGGGGTGTAATCCCCTGTAGCGGCGGCAATCTGCCGCCACACTATCTGTTTCAAAATGAGGAGAAATCATGGCCAGAAAGAAGAAGGAAGAGCCGGTCCAGCACAGGCCGGAGGAGATCATCCAGCGCAACATGGAGGACGTGATGCACGAATCCATGATGCCCTACTCTGAGCACGTCATACTGGAGCGGGCGCTGCCGCGGGTGGAGGACGGCCTGAAGCCGGTGCAGCGGCGCATACTGTTCACCATGCACGAGCTGGGCAACACCCCGGACAAGCCCCACCGCAAGTGCGCCCGCATCGTGGGCGACTGCCTGGGCAAGTACCATCCCCACGGCGACAGCTCGGTCTACGACGCGCTGGCCCGCATGGCCCAGCCCTTCGTGATGCGGACCATGCTGGTGGACGGCCACGGCAACTTCGGCTCCATCGACGGCGACAGCCCCGCCGCCATGCGCTACACCGAGGCCCGCATGACAGAGGCGGCCATGGCCATGCTCCGGGACATCGAAAAGGACACGGTGGGCTTCCACCTGAACTTCGACGATACCCAGAGGGAGCCGGACCTGTTGCCCGCCCGGTTCCCGAACCTGCTGGTCAACGGCGCCAACGGCATCGCCGTGGGCCTGGCGACGAGCATACCGCCCCACAACCTGGGGGAGGCCATCGACGCCACCGTCGCCCAGATCGACAAGCCGAAGATCACCACTGCCGAGCTCATGCAGATCATGCCTGCCCCGGACTTTCCCACGGGCGGCGTGCTGGCGAGGGACGCAGAGCTCGTCCAGGCCTACGAGACCGGCCGGGGCAAGCTGAAGGTCCGGGCAAAGGTGCACATCGAGGACGGCACGGCGGGCCGGAAGCTGATCGTGGTGGACGAGGTGCCCTACCAGGTCAACAAGGCCGCCATGCTGGAAAAGGTGCTGCGGGTCAGCGAGGAAAAGAAGGGCATCTTCTCCGGCATCTACGACATCCGCGACGAGTCCGACCGCATGGGCATGCGGGCCGTCGTCGAGGTCAGAAAGGACGCCGACCCCGAAAAGATACTGAACGCGCTGTATAAATATACGGATTTCCAGACCACGTTCGGCGTGAACATGGTGGCCATCGCCGAGGGCAAGCCCCGGCAGATGGGCATCAGGCAGATCATCGCCTACTACATCGACCACCAGAAGGACGTGGTCACCCGACGCACGAGGTACGAGCTGCAGCAGGCCGAGGCCCGCGCCCACATCCTGGAGGGCCTCATTGTCGCCGTGGACAACCTGGACGAGGTCATCAGACTCATCCGGGGCAGCAAGACCCCCAAGGAGGCCAGGGACAAGCTGATGGCGCGCTTTGACCTGACCCAGGTCCAGGCCCAGGCGATCCTCGACATGCGCCTGCAGCGGCTGACCAATCTGGAGGTGCTGTCCCTCCGTAAGGAATACGAGGACCTCCTGAAGCTGATTGCCAACCTGAAGGCCATCCTCGGCAGCGAGAAGAAGCTGATGAGCGTGATCAAGAAGGAGCTGGGCGAGGTCCGGGCGAAGTTCGCCGATCCCCGCCGCACCCAGCTGGTGGACTCCTTCGAGGAGATCGTCATCGAGGAGGAGAAGCCCCTCGCCGACGAGACGGTGGTGGTGTTGACCCAGGCGGGCTTTGTCAAGCGCATGGCTCCGAAGCCGTTCGACAAGGCCGTGGCGAACGGCGAGTTCGCTGACCCGCCCCGACAGGCCATCCGCACGATGACCGACGCGAAGCTGCTGTTCTTTACCGACGTGGGCAACGCCTACATACTGGCGGCGGAGAAGATCGCCGAGGCCGCAAAGGCCAAGGATCGCGGCCTGCCCCTGGGCGGCGTGCTGGCGGGCCTTGAAACCGACGAGAGTCTTGTCGCGCTGATCGAGGCGGGGGACTGGTCCGGCGAGCTGATGTTCATGACCCGCAAGGGCCTGACCAAGCGCACGACGCTGGAGGAGTACAACGTGCGCAAGTCGAAATTCGCTGCGCTGAACCTGAAGAACGGCGACCGACTGATGTCGGTTTTGCAACCGGACGGGTTTGAGAGCGTGCTGCTGCTCACTCGGCAGGGCATGGCGATCCACTACGCGACGGAAGAGGTCTCCGTGATCGGACGGACGGCTGCGGGCGTCAAGGCCGTCACCCTGAGCGCCGACGACGAGGTGGCCTTTGCCTTCGTTCACAACAGCGAGGGCGAGGTTGTGATGATCTCCGACATGGGCTATATGAAGCGCTGCCTGCTGATCGACTTCGATCGCCAGGCCCGGGGGGGCAAGGGCGTCAAGGCATTCAACTTCCTGAAGAACGGCGCCAACGGCACGGCCATCGCTGGAGCGCTGATCGTCACCGAGCCCTTCCGCTTCAACATCGTCCAGAAGAACGGTGCATCCACCCCCTGCGTCACCGAGGACGTGGCCATTGAGCCGAGAACAGGCCGCGGCCAGCCCTATGTGGTGGTTGTCATGGATGACGTGGTGACGGAGCTGGTGCGGGCGTAGGCTCGTTATGGCGCTGTGTTTATTCGGTATCCATACGCTTAAGGGCAATGTCGTAAACTTAATGATAGGATACTGAACCCCTCCGCTTCACTTCGCTCAGCACCTCTCCTTTCAGGGGAGACAAACTTCCAATAGCCTCCCCTGAAAGGGGAGGTGGCCCCGCCGCAGGCGGGGTCGGAGGGGTTCCGAACGCCAAATTGTTAACATTGCGCACAAGGAGAGATGAACGATGCGCTACGAATGGATGGACGAATACCTGCTCTCCAAGAAGGCGGTGACCAAGGATTTGCAGCCGGAATGGAACTGGATTCGATACAAGATCGGAGAAAAGATGTTCGCGGCGATCCTGCTGGACGGCGACGACAGGCCCTATTACATCAACCTGAAGCTGGAGCCCGCCGAGGGAGAATTCCTGCGGGACCAGTACGCCGACATCATACCGGGCTATTATTCCAACAAGCGCTGTTGGAATTCCATCAAGCCCGACGGACAGGTGCCGGACGATCGGCTGAAAGCGCTGCTGGACAAGTCCTATGACCTGGTCCTGAAGGGTTTTAGCAAGAAAAAGCAACGGGAACTGCTGGGAGAGGATTGAGCGGCAGACCTTCGTTATCATGCCAGAGAAGATACTTCAGAGATGAATAAAGCCAAACAAAAACCGAACCGCCAACGCGATTCGGTTTTCCAGTGGGGTTAGGAGGGCTCGAACCTCTGACCTTTACGATGTCAACGTAACGCTCTAACCAACTGAGCTATAACCCCGCAACGGATAGGATTATAGCATATTCGGCAGGGCGTGTCAAGGGTGAAATGTTGGTATCGGCAATATTTCTGTAATCTTCACAATTCATCATATCGACTTGAAGCCCTCGCCCAGAACCTCCTTGGCCTTGTTGGCGATGACGAAGGCGTGGGGGTCGACCTCGAAGATGATGCGGCGAAGGCGCATGGATTCGAAGCGGTTGACCACGCACAGCAGCACCTGCTTGCGCTGCTGGCTGTACATGCCCACGGCCTCAAGGCCCGTGACGCCTCGGTCCATCTCGTGCAGGATCTTCTCGGCGATGGCCTCGCTTTTGTCGGAGATGATGAAGTAGGAGTGCGCCGAGTTGGGGCCTTCCAGCACCAGGTCGATCAGCACATTGCACAGGAAGGCGCTGATCAGGCCGTACATGGCGGCCTGGGCCTCGAAGACAAAGGCGCTGGCGATGATCACCAGACCGTCGAACACGAATATGGCATAGCTCACCTTCAGCACCGGCACCAGCCGGTGCAGCAGAGCAGCCAGCATGTCTGTGCCGCCTGTGGTGGCGTTGCCCCGCAGCACCAATCCGAAGCCGATGCCGCTGATCGCGCCGCCGTAGACCGATGCCAGCAGCATGTCGTCGGTGGCGGGGGGCAGGGGCATGTGGTCGATCAACAGCGACAGCAGCACCATCGTCACCAGCGAGCGCACGCCGAAGCGCAGGCCCATCGATTTCATTGAAATCAGGAACAGCGGCACGTTCAGCGCAATATTGACAAGGCCGATGCTGATTCCCGTGGCATGGTTGAGCAGCTGGCCCACGCCGGTAAAGCCTCCATTGACCACTCGGTTGGGTATCAGGTACATGCGATAGGCCGCGGCGGCCACCAGCATTCCTATAATTACCAGCAGATCGTTCTTCAGCTCCTCCCGCAGCGATACCCTCATAGCCGCGCCTCCTTCCCATACCGGCTTTCAGTCGATTGCAAATGTCAAGAGATCCATTGATGTCAGAGCTTTTCGGGATCCGGTTCCAATCGGTTTCCTCCGCTTCCGCGAGGGAAAGCTTCACCATAAGCGAAGGAATGATTCGCCTAAAACCTGCTGACTTTTCAATCGTATGATACGTGATTATTGTAACATAAGCCACCGTCGAATTCAATTGGAACGCAACGCTTTCCAGTGGCATAGTGATAACATAGCCGAAAGGTCAATATACGCCGTTCCGATTTGGATCGGCGCGGCGATGGAAGGGCGATGTTTATGTTTTATGAAAGTATGCCGCTGTATCCCCGGATGGGATGCGATTGCGGGCGGGATGACTGCGTGCGCGTGCCCATGTTCGGCGCGGAGCGCTGCGGGGCGGGGCGAATGCCGAACCCCTGCGCCTGTCGCCGGGTGACGATCGAAAACCCATGCCGACCGGGGGAGGTGGCCGAGGTGCTGCTGGGCGTGGATGAATGCGGGAACCTGGTGGTCTGCGTGAAGCGGGATTGCCTTCCGACCTGTGAACCGCCCCGCCCGCAAAGGCCGTGCCCGCCGAATCCGTGTCCCTGCCCGCCGCCCCGTCCGCGCAGGGACGGTTGCCGGGGAAGGCTATATGGGAGCTGGAGGTAAATTAACCGATTTGTCGCGTTGGGGTATATCAGAATTTATCATATCCTGTCATCCACACGCATATATACTTCCAACTCAAATGCGAAAGGAAGACGGACATGGACAGGATACGCGTGATGCTGGCGGATGACAATCTGAACATACTGAGGCTTCTGACGGACTACCTCTCCCGGAAGCCTGACATCGAGGTGGTGGCAGCGGTTTCAGACGGGGAGGAGATCCCTGACTGTGTGCGCCAATACGGGCCGGACATACTGGTGATGGACATCATCATGCCGCGACGGGACGGCTTTATGACACTGGAGGCGCTGAACGAATTGGAAGCGTCGCTGCGACCCCGGGTGATCGTGCTGACCGGGCTGGCCCGGGACGACTTTATCATGCGGGCCATACGGCTGGGGGCCAGCTACTACATGGTGAAGCCCTTCGACATGAACCTTCTGTATGCGCGCATCGTGGAAATTGCACGGGACCAGCCCCAGGTCGTCGCCGCCGCCGAGGGTCCGGAGGAGAGCCTGGATGAGCAGATCACGAACCTCTTCCTC
The DNA here is from genome assembly GCA_045637485.1 of Clostridia bacterium. Classification (GTDB taxonomy): domain Bacteria; phylum Bacillota; class Clostridia; order Christensenellales; family Aristaeellaceae; genus UBA2862. Next base: position 15,226 of record JAZTZK010000053.1, on the reverse strand, counting down.
ACCCTGGGGATACCGGCCCACATCAAGCGCTATCAATACCTGCGGGAGGCGGAGCACATGGTGTTGGAAAACCACGATGTGATCAACCGAATCACCAAGGAGCTGTACCCCGGCATTGCCCGAAAATTCGATACCTCCGCCAGCAAGGTGGAGCGGGCCATGCGACATGCCATCGAGGTGGCGTGGAGTCGCGGCCGCTTGGATGCCGTCAACCAGATGTACGGTCACCGCGTGTTCACCAGGGAGGACAAGCCTACCAACGGCGAATTCATCGCGATGATCTCCGATAAGCTGGCCGTGCGGAAGACGGCGTGAAGCGTTGATCTGATCGGGCCCGTACCGATCAGATCAGGAATCAACGGCAGTTCACGATAATGAGAAAAGAACATCCTTCGCAACGCAGTAAATGACGTCGATTACCTTGATGTCGTTTACTGCAATGCGAAGGATGCCGTTTTACATTGATTTACAGCGCTATTCAGCGCGATTCCTGTTTTCCAGGTATATAGACCATGCGTTGTCCAGGATCGGCCTGTCCCCGGCGTAGGTCAGCATTTCACGCGCCTTTTCCACGGGATAGTAGTTGCCGTTCAGGAAGCCCTGGTCGTAGGAGACGTGGAATGTCCGGTCCTGGGCCCGCATCACGAACCACTGTATGCGGTTGCTGATCTCCTTTCCCCGCCCCTCGGAGAAGAAGTCGTATCGGGTATTGCCGGCGATGCCGATAATCTCGGCGTGAATACCCGCCTCGTCCTCCACCCGCCAGAGCGCCACGTCATTGGAGCGGTTGCAATTTCGTATGACGCCCTTTGGCATCACCCACTCGCCGCGGTCGCTCATCAGCAGGAATACCTCGTCGTCGTAGAACACGACGCCGCCTGCACAGCTGCGAATCGCGCCTGACATAGTGTATCACCTTCCTTTAGACTGTCATATCATAGCATATGTACGTTAAAAAATCAAATGGTAAATCCAGCTTGACCCCATGCACGCGACGCGGGAGTCCGTCATACTGTTAAATATAGCACCTTTTCAGAAAATCTGCTGATGTGTGGGGGTATTTGTGATATAATCCATATATTGATGTAAAATAATGGAGGCGAAATGCCCATGAATATCGTTGTGCTGTGCGGCGGACTGAGCATGGAGCGCAATGTATCCCTCTCCAGCGGCACCCTGATCTGCGGCGCTCTGCGCAAGCTGGGTCACAGGGCCGTGATGGTGGATATGTTCTACGGCCTGGAGGATTTTGACGCAGAGCCGGCGCGGCTGTTCGAGACGCTGCCCCCGCTGGGCGAGGCCAGCGTCTCCGAACAGGCCCCTGACCTGGAGGCCGTGCGCCTGTCGAGAAAGTGGCATAGCCCCAGCAAAGTGGGCAAGGGGGTTTTCGAGCTCTGCGCGCTGGCGGATGTGGTATTCCTGGCCCTGCACGGCACCTGCGGCGAGGACGGTCGCATACAGGCTGCGCTGGATCTGATGGGCGTGCCCTATACCGGCAGCGGCTATCTGGGCAGCGCGATTGCCATGGACAAGGACCTGACCAAGCAGCTGGTGCGCGGGGCGGGGGTCAAGACCCCCCAGTGGCGTCTGCTCTACTACAGAGACAGCCAGATCGAGGCGCTGTGCGGCGAGCTGAAGCTGCCCTGCGTGGTCAAGCCCGTGGACAGCGGCTCCAGCATCGGCGTGGCCATCGCCCACAACCGCGAGGAGCTGGAAAAGGCCCTGCGCGAGAATGTGAGCCTGGGACGGGTGATCGTGGAGGAGTATGTGGTCGGGCGCGAGATCCAGGTGGGCGTGCTGCGGGGCAAGGCCCTGCCCTCCATAGAGATCATACCCCGGGAGGGCTTTTACGACTATAAGAACAAATACCAGGCCGGCGCGGCGGTGGAAATCTGTCCCGCGCCCGTGGAGCCCGATACCGAGCGGATGCTGGGAGCCACGGCCCTGAAGGTGCATAAGCTATTGGAGCTGGAAACCTATTCCCGGACCGACTTCATACTCACCGAGGCGGGGGAGATCTACTTCCTGGAGATCAACACGCTGCCAGGCATGACGCCCACCAGCCTGGTGCCCCAGGAGGCGGCCGCCGCGGGCATCGATTACAACACCCTCTGCCAGATCATCGTGGACGACGCCATGGGAGGTGCGAACGGCTGATGAAGCCCTTTACCTTGCGCGAAGCGCTTAAGGCGGTGGAAGGTCGCTATGTCGGGGATGAAGCGGCGCTGGACAGCGTGATCGATCGCATCACCAGCGACAGCCGAACGGCCGGCCCGGGGGCGCTGTTTATCCCTCTGAAGGGCACCCGGGTGGACGGGCACGACTTCATGGCCGCCTGCATCTCTGCCGGCGTGGTGGCGACTCTCAGCGAGCGGACGCCCGCGCCGGGCGAGCAGCCTGCCATCGTCGTGGATTCCACGCTGTGGGCCACGGGCGCCCTGGCGGCCTGGCACCGATCCCGGTTTGACATTCCCGTGATCGGCATCACCGGCAGCGTGGGCAAGACCACCACAAAAGAAATGATCGCCGCGGTGCTCAGCCAGCGCTATGAAACCCACAAGACCCAGAAGAACCTGAACAACGAGCTGGGAGTGCCCTGGACGTTGATGAGGCTGGACGACGTCCATCAGGTTTCGGTTGTGGAGATGGGCATCAGCGACTTCGGAGAGATGCGTCGGCTGACCCGGATGGTGCGCCCAAATATCGCCGTATTCACCGTGATCGGCGACGCCCACCTGGAGTTTTTGGGCGACCGTGAGGGCGTGATGCGGGCCAAGAGCGAGATCTTTGAGGGAATGGACGCGCATGGCCTGGCGGTGCTCAATGGCGACGATGCGATCCAGCGCGCCTGCCACCCGGACATGCGCCGGGTCACCTACGGCCTGAGTGACGGGTGCGACGTCAGGGGCACAGGGGTGCGCAGCCTGGGCGAGGAGGGCATGCGCATGACCGTCCGCCATCCGAAGGGCGCGTTCGAGGTATGCATCCCCGCCTTTGGCAGCCATCTGCCCTGCGCGGCACTGGCCGCAGCCGCCGTGGGACTGGCGCTTGGCATGAGCGGTGACGAGATCGCCCGGGGCATCGCCCGATACCAGACCGTAGGGGACAGGGCCAGGGTGATCCACGTCAGAGATATGACCGTCGTCAGCGACTGCTACAACGCCAACCCGAATTCCTGCCAGGCCGCCGTGGATTCGCTGATGCAGCTGCAGGGCGAACGCCGGGTGTGCATACTGGGCGACATGCTGGAGCTCGGGCCCCGCTCGGAGGAATTGCACCGAGAGGTCGGCGACTATGCGGCGCGGGCCGGTATCGACCTGGTGGTGGGCTGCGGTCTGCTGTCCCGCGCCATCACAGACGGGGCGAGGGACGCCGGGGGCGAAGTGCTGTACTTCGAAGACAAGGCTCGTCTGCTGGCTTCGCTGGGGGATATCGTTCGCCCCGGGGACTGCGTGCTGGTGAAGGCCAGTCACAGCATGGCCTTTGAGGCGGTCGTGGAGCGATTGACGGAGCAATGATTCAACGATCAAACGCAAGCAGAGGCGCTGTTTAACGCCTCTGCTTGCGTTTGATCCGCATATTGTCAATCTTCCCGCGTCCTGACCGTGATGCTCATGCCCAGGGGAAGCCCTGTATCCGCGCCTGGCAGTATGCGAACGGTGTACAGCGCGTCCTCGGCCAGCCAAGCGCTGTCGATGACCGTCCCGTCGAAGGTCTTCTCCTCGGCGTCGAAGGTCTGCGTCAGCGTCACGCGCTGCCCCTTGGAGAAGCCGGAAGCCTCGCTTTCGCCCACCTGTATTTCCACGCAGACCTGGCCGTCGGGCACGATCTCGGCCACGGTCTGCCCCTCGGTCACGGCTTCGCCCGCGCTTACGTTCACGGCGGTCACGATGCCTGAGACGGGCGCATCGATCGTGCCCCCGTTGATTTCATAAAGCAGCTGGCCTTTCTCCACCTCGTCGCCCTCCCCGACCATCAGGCGGCTCACGGTGCCGCTGGCCTCATAGCCCTGGGTGTCATTGGAGACCACGGTGCCGATGCCGATTCGCTGGCTGGCGGCAAATGTGTCGCTTCGGTAGAGATAGACGGTTTCGCCCAGGTACAGCTCACCGCCCAGGGTAACGACACGGTATTCCTCACCTTCGATTTCGGTCAGCACACCGATGGCGCGGTGACTGCCGTCCGTGGTACAGCGCGCATATACCGTCTCGCCGCTGTGCACCAGCGTGGATTCTGCGCTCTGGTAGGCCTTGTCCACCGTGCAATAGATCAGGTAGCGCTCCAGGGGCAGCAGCTCCAGCAGCGTACCGTCGATTTTGTCGCCCTCCCCGGCGTTGACCAGCGATATCGAGCCGTCCTGCGCGGCAAAGGCACGCTCAGGCTTCAGCGATGCCATCACGTCGCCGGATTTCACATGGCTGCCCGCCTCGATGCCGAGGGCCTGGACGATGCCGGAAGCCCCTGCGGTGACCACGGCGGTGGACAGGGGCGCGGTGGTGCCCTCGTAGGCCTCGGCCAGCGCCGATGCCGTGAGCATCAGCGCCAGCAGCAGTATCGTCAGCTTCTTCATCATATTTCATCGTCCTTTCACTTAGGCAAGCTCGCCCTCTGCGGTCAGCTGAAAGGTTTGGCCTGCCACGGTGACGGTGCAGCCGTTCGAGGCTACGGCATAGCTGTAGTCCCTGGATGTCCGGCCCGCGGCGCGCAGCGCGCCGTAGTTGCTTCCGGACAGCTCGGGCTGTGTGGGAAATTCGACGGTCATATCATCCAGCGTCAGGCACAGGCGCGTCACACCGCTGCGGGCCAGCGTCTTCAAGGCGTATCCGTTGAGCAGCCAGGCCTGCGCTTCGCCTTGGGGAACCAGCGCCAGCGCGTCCGCTTCGAGGGACGCGGTAAACAGGCCGCCGTCGCTGAGCCTGATATCCAGTGCCGTATCGCCCAGAGTCAGGACGTTCATGGCGGTTTCAGCATCCAGCGTCAGGGCGATTGCCCCGTAGAAGCGCATATCCCGATTGCCTGAGGTGTGGGTGCTGATCAGCGCCTGGCCGGGGGTGACGTGGAAGCCCTGCTCCGCCTCCTGACCGCCGCCGTTCCTTGCCGTGCCGCCCCTTGGTTTGCCGCCCCTTTGTCCGCCCCGCGGCGGCTGGTCGTCCTGCCTGCCATCCTTGCCCGGATCCTCCTCCGTATTATCATCCTTCGGGATGAGATTAAAGGAGAGGGACGCCTGGGCAACGGCCTCGTCATCCCTGATGGCAACGACAGTGACGGTATACGTTCCGGCAGCAAGCTGCGACAGGGGAACCGTCACGGCGTCTTCCTCCGTCCGACCGCTGTAGATGCCGCCGGAGATGCTGACATCGTAGGCGTCGCATTCACCGCCGTACTGCCAGGCGAGGGCCAGCGCGTCAACCTGATCCGGGTCGACCTGATAAACGCCCTCTGTGATGAGCAGACCCTGGGGCGAAGTGACGGTGATCGCCAGTCCGGCAGTCTCGCCTTCGCTGTCAGCAGCGTCGACGATAAAGCTCAGGCGCGCGCTGGAGAGCGCTTTATCGCCCTTTTTCGCGGCGACGGTGACCGTGTACTGGCCGGAGGACAGCTTCTTGACAGGCAGCTTCAGCTGGTTTTTCTTTGTGGTTCCGTCGTACACACCGCCGGAAACGTTGACTGCGTAACCGTCACAGCTTCCGCCAAACGACCAGACGAGGGTCACAGTGCTGGCCTGGGCGGGGTTGACGTGAACCGCGTCGTCCATGACGGACACGCCATTCGCGCCCCTGATAGACAGTGTGATACTGTTGTCGGCTTTTTTCTTTGCATCATCAGCGTTGGAGTAGATGAAAACGCCGTTGTCTTCCTGGAGTTCTGCTTCAACCGCTTGTTCCCCAAGCTCCAGCGCTTCATCGGCCTCCGCGAGCTGTATCTCCGGTTCATCCAACGCGTCGATGGTAACGTCATTGACAGACGATCCTTCCAAGATCATCTGGATCTCGTTCAAGTCCTCCCGCGGGGTCTGAATATCCGGCTCAGACAGATCGAGGCGTTCCTCTCCGGCGGTATGTTCGGCTTCGGCGTCGTTCGTTTCTTCGACAAGCGCTTCCTTGAGGACGTCGCTTTTCCCCTGGTCAGGCTGTTCCACCGCAGCGTCCAGCGCGTCGTCGACGGACTGGTCCTGAGTGACGACCAACGCCAGCCCCAAGGGCTGTTCCTCCGGTGCGTCCTTCGCTTCGCCGATGAACAGGTCCTGAGTGGCCTCCAACACCAACTCCATGGGCTGCTTCTTCGTAGCGTCCAGCGCTTCGCCGGTGAACAGGTACTGAGTGTCGTCCGACGCTTGCACCACGGGCTGTTCCTCTGCGGCGTCCAGCGCTTCATCAGCGGACTGGTCCTGGGAGGCATCCTGCGGCGCTTCGACGACCTCCTCGCCCTTCGCAGGGAGGTCCGCCTCGGGCTGCAGTACGGCCGATTCGTCATCGCCGCCATTTCCGATGGATTCAGACTCGGGTGCCTCCGAGGCTTCATTGACAGAGGATGCGATGATCTGGAAGCTCAGCTTTTCCCTGGCAACGGTCTTGCCGTCGTGGATGGCCTTGACGGTCGCGGTGTACTTGCCCTCTTTGAGGTCGCTGACGGGGATCTTCGCCGACTTTTTCTTTGTGGATGCGCTGTAGACGCCGCCGGAAACGCTGATTTCGAAGCTGTCGCAGTCGCCCTTGCATTTCCAGGACAGGGTCAGTGCGCCGACATTGTCGGGGTCAACCTGCCAGACACCGCCTGATACACTCAGCCCGTCAGGCTTGGAGATGGAGAGGGTCAGGGAAACCTCTTTTTTGCTGTTCTTCTCTTTTTTCTCCGACGCCTTGGCCTTATCGCTGTCCTTTTTTTCTTCAGACGCTTCAGATTTGCTGCTTTTCGACTTATCCTCTGCGGATTCGGCTTTTTTGCCGGTCTTGTCCTTTGCCTTCGAAGACTTCTCCGCTGCCTGGGCATCCGTGGTCTTCTTCTTTGATTGCTTCTTGGCGTTTTTTTTCGACGCGGCCGTTTGCGTTTCGGAGGCGCTGCTCTCATTTGAGGACTTTGCGCTACCGGCGAGGGCCTCAGGCAGCGCAAAGCCCAGCAGCAGCGCGCCGGTCATGGCCAGGGAAAGCAGGCGCTGCTTAATCCGCTTCATTCTCAATCACCTCTTCAGGCGCTTCGACGGGATCGGTCTCCTGGGTGGTCACGACGGCGCTCATGCCGTAGCGGGTGTTCTCGTCGGGGGTAAAGCCGATATAGACGGTGTAGGTGACAGCGCTTTCGGTCTCATCGTTCTGGCCTTCGTTGCTGTCAGCGATGGCGGATATGCCGGTGATGGTGCCGGGGTAAGCGACCTCCTCGTCCTGGTTCCAAATGAGTTCGATGTTGACCGGGTCTCCCACGTGAATGGACGCAAGGTTGGCCTCGTCAACGCTGGCCTCGATGCGCATTGCCCCTTCGGGGTAGAGCACGGCCACCACCTCATCCTTTTGAACGGAGCCGCCCTGCTGGGCGTTCAGCTGGCTGAGGGTGCCGTTGATGCCCGCGGTGATCTCGCTGCCGCTCATGTAAAGCCCGTCAAAGCTGCCGTCAAGGGTTTCGAACAGCAGATCGCCGCGGCGCACAGTGTCGCCGGCGGAGACGGCGATGGAGACGATGCTTCCGCTGCCGGTCACAGCCGTGGGGCTGGTGCGGTTCAGCTTGCCCCTGCCGACACGCTTGGTGGAGGTGGCGGAGTCGCCTCGATACACGTTCACGGTCTCGCCAACCAGAAATTCGCCGGAGGTCACCCGAACGGTGTAATCGGTGCCCTCGATGGCGGTGATGACGCCTGTGCCGGTGTGGTTGCCGTCCGAATAGCAGCTCAGGTAGACGTTCTCACCCACGTGAACGAACTTGGTCGCGGTGGTGTTGTAGGCATTGGTGGTGGAGGCGGCGATGCTGTAAACGCTCTCGCCCTCGATGGAAATCACCGAGCCGTAGAGGCTGCTCACCGTCTCGGCGGAATCCCCGGGCTGGCCGAATACGCCGGTGACGGTGCCGTCCTCCTCGGCATAGACCTTGGTGGTGGACAGGGCGACCAGCACGGTGTCGGCGCTGACCCTGTCGCCCACGTCGCCGTTGACGTTCAGCACCTTGCCGCCGATGGGGGCGTAGACCTCGTAGGTCTCGCTGGCGGCGACGGTGCCGGTGAAGGTGATGCTGTCCGCGAGGGCGGCGGGGGAGAGCAGCAGGACGAGGGCGGCGAACAGCGCAATGTGCTTGAGGGTGGACTTCATGGGGCAAACCTCCTTATATAAATCACAAATGGGAAACGGGGAATGAGGGATGATCGAGCCATCCGCGCCGAGACGTTCCCTGGGCGCACGACGGGGATCATGCCGAGCGGAGGGCGTCGATGGGGTTGAGCTTGCTGGCCTTGCGGGCCGGAGCCCAGCCGAAGATGATGCCCACGGCGGCGGAGAAGCCCGCGCCGAGTATGATCGCAAAGGTGGAGATCACGAAGCTGGTGCCCATGACCTTCGACAGCACCAGCGACAGCGTCAGGCCGAGCAGTATGCCCAGCGCGCCGCCGATGATGGACAGCAGGAACGATTCGATCAGGAACTGGGCCTGTATCTGCCAGGGAATGGCCCCCAGCGCCTTTTTCAGGCCGATTTCGCTGGTGCGCTCGGTAACGGTGGTCAGCATCATGTTCATGATGCCGATGCCCCCCACGATCAGGGCGATGGAGGCGATACCCGCCAGCAGGGCGCTGACCATGTTGAGCATGTTCTGCATGGTGCTCTCGATGCTGGACATGTTCATGATCTGGTAGCAGTCCTCCTCGTAGCTGAACATGGCGTCCAGCTCGGTCTCCAGGAGGTCTGAGCCGGTCTCCGAGTCGATCCCTGGCGCAAGGTACACGGTGAAGCTGGTGACCACGTTGGCGCTGTTCAGCTTAAGGGCCGTGGTGTAGGGGATGAGTATGTCGGGCTGGCCGCTCATCAGGTCGCTGATGTTGCTGCTGCCCTCCTCGGTCGTCAGTCCGACCACCAAGAAGGGAATGCCCCCGATGTACAGATTCTGGCCGATGGGGTCCACGCCGTAGAAGAATTCCTCGACCATGTCGGTGCTGATGATGCACACCTGGGTCATGTTGTCCTCGTCAGTGAAGTTGATGGCCCGGCCCCGGGCCAGCATGTCCTTGTTGCGGGTGAAGTAATAGCCGTTCTTGCCGGAGACGGAGACGCCGGTCTTGTAGCTGCCGCCCCGGGAGATCCGGGCGCTGAGGGCCACGCTGGGGGTCACGCCGTCCACGAAGTCCGTCGCGGTGAGCTTCGCCAGGTCCTCGCTGGAAAGCCCGGATTTCAGGTCGCTGCCGGTGACCGTGACGGTCAGCGTGCCCGCGCCCATGGCGCTGAAGGAGCTGGACAGCGAGCCGGAAAAGCCGTTTACGGTGGTGATCAGGGCGATGACCGCCGCGACGCCGATCAGTATGCCCAACACCGTCAGGAAAGAGCGCACACGGTTGCTAAGGATGTTGGACAGGGACATCTTCACGCATTCGCCCAGCATGATGAACGTGGAACGCAGGCTGCTAAGCATCGGAGGTACCGCCCCCTTCGGTCAACACGCCGTCTATGATATGTACTACCCGCCGGGCGTACCTGGCGATGTTCAGGTCGTGAGTGATCATGATGATGGTGCGCCCCTCGTCGTTCAGCTCCCGGAAGAGGCCCATCACCTGCCGTCCGGTCTTCTGGTCCAGAGAGCCGGTGGGCTCGTCCGCCAGTAGCAGCGTGGGATTGCCCACCAGCGCACGGGCGATGGCCACGCGCTGCTGCTGCCCGCCGGAGAGTTGGTTGGGGTAGTGGCCCATGCGGTCGTTCAGGCCCACCCGATCCAGCATTTCCCGGGCACGCCGTCGCCGCTCCCTTGGCGGCACCCCGGCGTAGATCAGCGGCAGCTCCACGTTTTTCTGCGCGGTCAGCCGGGGCAGAAGCTGGCTGTTCTGGAAGATGAAGCCAATCTTGCGGCTTCGGATGCGTGCCAGCTCCCCTTCGCCCAGGTCGTCGATGATCTGCCCGTCCAGCATGTACCGCCCGGAGTTGGCCACGTCCAAACAGCCGATGATGTTCATCAGTGTCGATTTGCCGCTGCCGGAGGGTCCGAGCACCGAGAGGTACTCACCCCGCTCCAGGGCCAGGTCGATGTCCTTGAGGATGTGGGCCTGCTCCTCGCCCATTGGGTAGTACTTGTTGATCTTGTCCATCCTGAAGAATGCCCTTTCGCCAGCAGGCCCTTCAGGCGACGGGGCGCCGGGGGAGGGCGGAGAGAAGCGGCGCTTAAACAGTTTCATGCTCATCGGTTGCCACCGCCCCCGCTGGAACGCTGATTGCCCGAGCCGGTGCCGCGATTGCCGCCGGACCAGTTGCCGCGGTCGCCACCGGACCAGTTGCCGCGATCGCCGCCGGACCAATTGCCGCGATAGGACATGTTGCCGCTGCCGGGGCCGCCCTGCGGCCGGTTGAACTGCTGGCTGCGGAACAGGCCGCCCAGCAGCCCGCCGGAGCCGGTCTCATCCTGCTTGGCTTCGGCGTAGACCTCGTCTCCGTCCGAAAGTCCGCTGGTGATTTCGATGTAATTGCCGTTGGATACGCCGGTGGTGACGTTCACCTGCTCCAGCTCGCCCGCGTCGTTCTTCATCCACACGAAGGCCTGGTTGGTGAAGTCGAAGCTCAGGGCGTCCACCTTCAGGATCACCACGTCCCTGGCCTCTTCCTTGGGAATGGTCACGGTCACCTGCATGCCTGGCAGCGCCTCGCCGTCCACGTCCACGTAGGCGGTGGCGGTGTAGTAGGCTACGTTGCCGGTGGATGCGGAGATGTAGTCGATGGCCGCGATGCTGGATTCATAGACCTTTTCGAGGGAGGTGACCGTGACGGCACAGGCCTGACCCACGGCCACGTCGCTGATGTCATACTCGTCCACGCGGAAGGTGACGCGCAGGTGGGCGAAGTCCGCGATCTGCACCAGCGTATCGCCGGCGGTGACGGAATCGCCCTCTTTGAAGTCCAGCACGTTGACCCTGCCGTCAAAATCGGCGGTGACGGTCTCGCCGTTGGCCAGGCGGATCAGCTTGTCGTTCTCCTTCACGTCCGTACCGGCGGGGGCGTAGATCGTCTTGACCGTGCTGGACGAGGACGCGGTGTAGCTGGCGCTGTCAATGAGGGTCAGGTTGCCGCTGAAGCTGAGGGCGTTGGAGATGCTGCCCGTGGTGGCGGTATAGGTGTCGTATACGGTGGTGTATTCCCGCTTCAGCGAGCTGTAGGCATACCAGCCGATGCCCGAGGCCAGCGCCAGCAACAATAAGATCAACAGGATCCTCCGAACCACCTTTCGCCTGCGCGGCTTGCCCGATTCCATCATGGTGCTTTACCGTCCTTTCCCTTCATTGGAAATCATTGTATCCCTTCAACCTAAATTCAACCATAAAAATGACAATGTCTGGCGAAGAAAGTATGGACGAACTGAAAACAAAATCGCTCGTTTGCAATGCGAGGCGCGAAAAAGAAAGGCAGGTCGAGTTCAATATGCGAGAACAGATGCTGTTATACCAATGCAATCATAAACATCAAATGCGGGCATATCAAAATCAGCGTCGCAGCCGACGTGCGAACGGGAGGCTGTATCGGCGCAGGCGTGGCTGTCACGAACGGAAGGCGATGGTACGCAGGGGCAGCAAGGTCGGCCCGCGCCGTATCTGCCACCCCTCTGCGCGGAAGAATAGGCTACACGCCAAACTCCGCCTTCAGCTTTGCGTACATCACATCCCTGGGGGCCTCTCTGCCGGTCCAGAGGGTGTAGTTGATCGCGCCCTGGTTCACCAGCATGCCAAGGCCGTCGATGGTCCTGGCCCCCCGCGCCGCGGCGCGCTTCAGGAATGGCGTATCCACGGGATTGAAGATCACGTCGCAGACCACCATACCTGGAAGCACGGTGTCAAAATCCACTTCGGGGCATTCGTCCCCGTGGGGATGGAGGCCCACGCAGGTGGCGTTGATCAGTATATCGGTACCCTCGGGGATCCTCGCGACACCTTCCCATGGTATGAAGCGGGCTTTGGCGCGAGTATTATCCCTGATGACACCGGCCAGGGCTTCGCCGCGACGGCTGTTTCGGTTGATCACGGTGATTTCGGATGCCTCAGCCAGCGCGCACTCGACGCCGATGCTCCTGGCCGCGCCGCCCGCGCCCAACAGGCAGACGGACTTGCCCGCCAGCGGGATCCCGGCGTCGGTCAGGGATTGCACGAAGCCCTTGCCGTCGGTGTTTTCACCAAACAGCGTGCCGTCCTCCCGGCACACGACGGTGTTCACCGCGCCGATGACCCGGGCGGCCTCCGAGAGCGCGTCCATGTGCCTGAGCACGTTGATCTTGTGGGGCATGGTCAGGTTGACGCCCTTCATGTTGAACGCCTTTACGCCGGCCATCGCGGCGTCGAGGTCGTCCGGCAGCACCTTGACGGTGATGTACCGCCAGTTCAAACCGTCGTGTTCAAAGCCAGCTTCCTCCATGACGCCGGTGGGGTTGCCGTCCACGGGGTCTCCCAGCACGCCCACCAATTCCGCGCGATAGTTCTTTTCCAAAGCCGATTCCTCCTTTTCATTGCATATGGTCATGTCCTGTCTTCTGCGTCGATCAGTGCCTCCGAGTCAGCCTCGCTGTATACCCTGACGCCCATCTGCGCAAGCATCCCGGCGGCGACGCCGCTGCCCGGGATTTTGCGTCCGGTGAAGCTGCCGTCATAGATCTCTCCCCATCCGCAGGAGGGGCTTCGCGCCTTCAACAGCGCAAGCCGCGCGCCGTAGAGGTTTGCGATGTGACAGGCCTGCCCCGCCCCTTGGGAGAATGCCTCGGTGACCTCCCGACCGTCGCGGGTGAAGACGCGGTCTCCCCGGCGTTCGCAGGGCGTGCGGGGCGTGGGCAGGCCGCCCAGCTGCTCGGGGCATATGGGGATCAGCTCGTAGCGCGCCATGAGGCGCTCCAGCTCAGGCAGGGCCTGAGCGCCGCCGTCGTAGCGGCATTCAATACCCAGCAGGCATGCGCTGATGAGCATGCGGGGCTTTGTACTCAATCGATCATCTCTCCTTGTATGCCTGAATGTATTGATATTTTACCATGCTTTTTTGCGAATGTAAATCGCATATTGTCTATTTATTTGATAGATGAATGGTCAGGTGTGTGGCCTAACAAAAGTAGAAGTAATGATGGCATAAGAATTCTTTTGTTAAAAAGTATAATTTTCAGTAAAAAACAGATTGACAAACAGACCGAAACATGCTATGATATAGCCACAGAGAGGGAGAACAGAAAACCTCTTGGGAGATAGCAGATCTCCAATTCAGAAAGCAGAGGGAGGCGGTGCCATTGTACTATAGCGAAGCACAGACCTTGGCCTGCATTTCCCGATTGATTATCAAATGACAATTTCTCTCGGGACCAAGTTTCCGGCATGATGCGACAGGTCCACAATGTGAAGCGGAAATGATTGCTCATGGGAAATGCAGGCGCCCAAGATACTCCGGGTCAGCGAGTTTCAAATAGAAAAACTCAATAGCCTCGATAAATCCCCGCCGACAGCTGATGTCGGCGGGTTTCTTGTACAACGAAAACCCCCGCATCGTGCGGGGGTTCCAAAAAGCTTATAGCTATGAGCAAAATCATCTTTCCCTTATCCAGAAAAACAGACGAAATGGTAGGTATACACATGACGACAGAAACATACAGGAAGAACAATACTGCGACACGCAACCACTTTAGTACTGGAGGAAGCGGTGCATGAGGCGGTTATTCAGAGCGCGTGAGCGCTGCCGGTCTTATGCCCTTATAGGGCTCAGTCAAACCACCGGCTAAGCCGGTGGTCATGATTCTGCGCATCGGCGGCAGCCGTCCATGCCGAGTAAAAAAGGGGCTGTTGCAATAACAAACGGAAAAAAAACGGAGAAGTTCGTATAGAACAACTCCGTTTTTTGCTGTATAATGTAACTGAGATGAAACAAGAACAGCAAAGATATTATACAACAAACGAGGTGGCATATCAAGTAGTAATGCCACTGGATTTGGGAATAAAAATACCAGAGGACGATTCATTGCGAACGCTCATGAGGATAGCGGAAAGGATAGATTGGAGAGAGCTGTCCGGGGTGTATGAACGCGAGAATCGAAAAGGAGACGCAACAGCGAAGCAAATGTTTTTGCTGGTAATACTGGCGTACATGAACGGGGTATATAGCACGCGGAAGATCGAGAAAGCGTGCAGGACGGATATACGCTTCATATGGCTTTTGGCTGGGAAGCGAGTGCCGGACCATACGCGAATTGCGCGGTTTATCACCCTCATGAAGGAAGGGATCATGGAAGGACTGTTCTACCAGCTGGTGCATCTGCTAAAGGAAGAGGGAGAGATCGAATACGGGCACCTGTTCGTGGACGGGACAAAGGTAGAGGCGAATGCGAACCGGTATACATTCGTATGGCGCAAGCGAGTCGAGCGAGGGATGGAGAAACTGGCGCAGAAGCAGGAGGCGCTGATTCTGCAACTGAGGACGCAGTATGCGCTGGATATGGGGGTAATAAAAGATGCGGAAGGAATACTTGCGTGGCTACGTTGGAAAGCCAAGGCGGAAGGTATAGGCTTTGTTCATGGGAAGGGAAAAAGGAAGCATGAGCTCCAGAAACAGATAGAGCAATTGGAGGCAATGCTGAAGAAGGAAGCGGAATACCGGAAAGACATTCGGATACTCGGGAAGCGGAACAGCTATTCAAAGACAGACAAAGACGCAACCTTCATGCGGATGAAGGAGGACCACATGAAAAACGGCCAGTTGAAGCCGGGATACAACCTTCAACTGGGGATAGAAGCGGAATACATCGTGGGTGTGGATATATCGAGTGATCTGAACGATACGCACGCGCTGCCAGCGTTGCTGGAAAGGATGGAGGAGAAAGGCGGAATCAGGCATCAGGACATCACAACGGACGCAGGCTATGAAAGTGAAGAGACCTACGCAAAGGTAAAGGCGCGGGGCCAGGTCGCCTATATCAAGCCGCTGAACTATGAGAAGAGTAAAAAGCGGAGCTTCCGCAAAGACGCCTACCTCCGGGAGAACATGCCATATGACGCAGAACGGGACTGCTTCATCTGCCCGGCAAAGCAGGAATTGAC
>JAZTZK010000052.1:0-3521 GCA_045637485.1 Clostridia bacterium | reverse complement strand
CCCCACGGCAACGCCGTGGGGGCCTTCAGCGTATCCAAACCGGGATAAGCGAAGTTCTTCCCGAAGCGTAGCGAGGGAAAGGGTTCGCCCCTCGTTAAATGTATATTTCGGGGGGATTGTTTACCTGCCCGTGCTGTATGGATATGCGCAACAGTGGTATAATTAATATAAGAAGATAAATATTTTGCGCGTCGGGGATCCGGCGACGGGAGAGGCCAAAATATGCAAAGAGACAATCACTATGACGAGAGCCAGATACAGGTGCTTGAGGGACTGGAGGCCGTGCGTCGAAGGCCGGGCATGTACATCGGCTCGACCGACGAGCGGGGCCTGCACCACCTGGTCTATGAGATCGTGGACAACGCCATCGACGAGGCGCTGGCGGGGTATTGCGACAACATCGAGGTCACGCTGAACCTGGACGGCTCGGTGACGGTGCAGGACAACGGCCGCGGCTTCCCGGTGGGCATCCATCCGAAGATGCACCGCCCGGCGGTGGAGGTATGCCTGACGGTATTGCATGCCGGCGGCAAGTTCGGCGGCGAGGGCTACAAGGTGTCCGGCGGCCTGCACGGCGTGGGCGCGTCGGTGGTGAACGGCCTGTCCAGCCATCTGCTGGTGAACGTCTACCAGGACGGCAAGATCTACCAGCAGGAGTACGAGCGGGGCAAGATCCTCTACGACCTGAAGGTGGTGGGGCAGACCGACCGCACCGGCACCACGATCCGCTTCTGGCCCGACGTGAAGACCGGCGAAGACCCGGAGCCCGGCATCTTCGAGACCGGCCACTTCGACTTCGATACCCTGAAGACCCGCTTCCGCGAGATGGCCTTTTTGAATGCAGGCATCCGCATCGTGCTGACCGACGACCGGGGCGAAACCCCCGTCAGCCGTGAATTCCACTACAAGGGCGGCATCGTGTCGTTTGTCGAGTATCTGAACCGCCACAAGACGCCCCTGTTCGCGCCGCCGGTGTACATCTCCGGCGTGAAGAACGGCTCCACCGTCGAGGTGGCGCTGCAGTGGAACGACAGCTTCAACGAGAGCGTGTTCTCCTTCGCCAACAACATCCACACCCCTGAGGGCGGCACCCACCTGGCGGGCTTCCGCAACGCCCTGACAAGGGTCATCAACGATTACGCGCGCCGCACCAACATGCTCAAGGCCAGCGACGCCAACCTGACCGGCGACGACGTGCGCGAGGGCCTGACCGCCATCGTATCCGTCAAGCTGGTGGAGCCCCAGTTCGAGGGCCAGACCAAGACCAAGCTGGGCACCAGCGAGATCCGGCCGCTGGTGGACTCGATGGTCAGCGAGAAGCTGGCCGCCTATCTGGAGGAGAATCCTTCCGCCGCCCGCGCGGTGCTGGACAAGTGCCTGTCCGCCGCCCGCGCCCGGGAGGCCGCCCGCAAGGCCCGCGACCTGACCCGCCGCAAGACCGCGCTGGAGAGCGCGGCGCTGCCCGGCAAGCTGGCGGACTGCTCCGAGCGCGACCCGGCAAAGTGCGAGATATTCATCGTCGAGGGCGACAGCGCCGGCGGCAGCGCCAAGCAAGGCCGCGACCGGCACTTCCAGGCGATACTGCCCCTTAGAGGCAAGATACTGAACGTGGAAAAGACCCGCATCGACCGGGCCCTGTCCAACGCTGAGATCAAGGCCATGATCACCGCCTTCGGCGCCGGCTTCGGCGCGGAGTTTGACCCCTCGAAGCTGCGCTACCACCGCATCGTCTGCATGACCGACGCCGACGTGGACGGCAACCACATCCGCATACTGCTGCTCACGTTCTTCTACCGCTTCATGCCCAAGCTGATCGAGGACGGCTATGTCTACGCCGCCCAGCCCCCGCTGTACAAGGTCAGTCGGGGCAAGCAGGAGCAGTACGTCTATTCGGATTCCCAGCTGCAAAAGCTGCTGGACGAGATGGGACGGGACGCCAAGCCCGAGATCCAGCGCTACAAGGGCCTTGGCGAGATGAGCTACCAGCAGCTGTGGGACACCACCATGAACCCCGAGACCCGCAGCATGTATCGCGTCGAAATGAAGGACGCCATCGCCGCCGACGAGCTGTTCACCCTGCTGATGGGCGACCAGGTGGAGCCGAGAAGGGAGTTCATCGAGCAGAATGCAAAGCTGGTGGCGGATTTGGATATTTGAGTTGAGGTCAGAGGGATTAGGGAATAGGCAATAGGGAATAGGAATAGTGGCGCGAGATGCATCGGAGGTATGTTCTTCATGGCGGATAACAGACTTTAAGATTACAAAGACCTTATCGTTTGGAAGCGCGCTATGGAACTGACGGTTGCAGCATATGCAGCGGCCAGAAAGTTGCCTAAAGAGGAAAACTATGCATTGGCGAATCAGATACGTCGTTCTGCCATATCCATTCCGTCTAATATTACTGAAGGCTATGGGCGAGGTTCACCAAAGGATTATGCTCGATTCCTGTCTGTAGCCCGTGGATCCCATTATGAACTTGAAACCCAGCTGTTGCTTTGTGTTAATTTGGGATATGTATCGGAAAAAGAAATATCGAGTGCTATTTGCCTGGGGCAGGAAGTAGCAAAGATACTGAACGCGATTATTAGAAAAGTACTTGCTTAGGGCAGAGTGCAGAGGAAATGATAAGGCAAATGGTTGCAAATGGTTTTCAGCTATTCCTATTGCCTATTCCCTATTGCCTGTTGCCTTGAAACAAACCCCAACCATAAATGGAGGGACACAACTTGGCAGACGAATTCAACATCGGTAAACTCACCCCCCTGAACATAGAGGACGAGCTTAAAAAATCCTTTATATCCTACGCCATGGCGGTCATCGTGACGCGGGCTCTGCCCGACGTGCGCGACGGCCTGAAGCCTGTGCATCGGCGTATACTCTACTCGATGAACGAGATGGGCATTACCCCTGACAAGCCCTACAGGAAGTCGGCGCGCATCGTGGGCGACGTGCTCGGTAAATACCACCCTCACGGCGATTCCAGCGTCTACGACGCCATGGTGCGCCTGGCACAGGATTTTTCCATCCGCTACATGCTGATCGAGGGCCAGGGCAACTTCGGCTCGGTGGACGGAGACGGCGCGGCCGCCATGCGTTACACCGAGGCGCGGCTTTCAAAGCTGAGCATGGAAATGGTGCGGGACATCGAGAAGGAGACCGTCGACTTCTATCCCAATTTTGACGAGACCCTGATGCAGCCCGCCGTGATGCCCAGCCGCTTCCCGAACCTGCTGGTGAACGGCTCCAGCGGCATCGCCGTGGGCATGGCGACGAACATCCCGCCCCACAACCTGGGCGAGGTGATCGACGCCTGCGTGCATTACATCGACCATCCCGACTGCACCGTGGACGACCTGATGCAGTTTGTGAAGGGCCCGGATTTTCCCACCGGCGGCGTGATCCTGGGCAAGCGGGGCATCTATGACGCCTATCACGAGGGCCGCGGCCGCATCATCGTGCGGGCCAAGAGCGAGATCGAGGAGATGGCCCAGGGCCGCCAGCGGATCGTGGTGACCGAGATC
>JAZTZK010000051.1:0-2671 GCA_045637485.1 Clostridia bacterium | reverse complement strand
CCGAGCTGATCGCCGCCACCGCCGCCATGACCCAGCCCCAGGCCCGGAAGAAGGCCGCCCCCAGCGAGGCGCTGTACGGCCGCATGATCCACGACCCGGTCATCCCCATGGGCGAGGTCACCGAGGACGTGGGCCGCTGCGCCGTCAGGGGCGAGATCGTCAGCTTCGATATCCGGGACGCCAGGAACGGCGAGACCCGGATCGTCACCTTCGCCATGACCGACTACACCGGCTCGATCAACTGCAAGCTGTTCCTCAGCGCCCGGCGCAGCCGGGAGAACCCCGCCAGCGTGCAGGCCCAGGCCGAGGCGCTGTCCGCCGCGCTGAAGCCCGGCAGCTGGGCCAAGGTGCAGGGCAAGTACAGCTTCGACAGCTTCTCCAGCCAGATGGTGCTGATGGTGGACAACATCGTGGCGGCCGAAAAACCCGTGCGGGAGGACACCAGCCCCGAAAAGCGAGTGGAGCTGCACCTGCACACCAACTACAGCACGATGGACGCCTGCGCCTCGGCCTCCGACCTGATCAAACAGGCCGCGGCCTGGGGGCACAGGGCCATCGCCATCACCGACCACGGCGTGGTGCAGGCCTTCCCCGAGGCCTTCGGCGCGGCGAAGAAGAACGGCGTCAAGCTGATTCCCGGCTGCGAGGGCTACCTGATCGACGACGACGCGGCCATCGTGGAGAACGCCGGGGACATCCCGCTGGACGGCACCGCCTTCGTGGTGCTGGACGTGGAGACCACCGGCCTGAACACCCGCACCGACGAGATCATCGAGATCGGCGCGGTGCGCTTCGAGAACGGCGCGGAGGTGGCGGAGTTCAGCGAGCTGATCAACCCCGGCCGCCCGGTGCCCGACAAGGTCGTCGAGCTCACCGGCATCACCACCGCCATGCTGCGGGACAGGCGGACGCTTATGGACGCCATGCCCGAGTTCGCAAAGTTCTGCGAGGGCGCGGTGCTGGTGGCCCACAACGCAAGCTTCGACATGTCCTTCTTCCGCCGGGCCTTCAGGCAGGCGGGGCTGCCCTTCGACTTCGCCGTACTGGACACGCTTGCCCTGGTGCGCAACCAGTATCCCCAGCTGAAGACCCACAAGCTGGGCAACATGTGCAAGCAGCTGGGCATATCGCTGACCAACGCCCACCGGGCCGTGCACGACGCGCGGGCCACGGCCCAGATGCTGATGAAGGTGCTGGAGGAGGTGCGCGCCCAGAAGGGCATCACCCAGCTGGGCCAGCTGAACACCTGCTACCCCACCGACGCCGCCAAGCAGAGCTATCACATCATACTGCTGGCCAGCTCCCAGCAGGGCATGACCAACCTGTACCGGCTGGTCAGCGAGGGCCACCTGAACTACTTCCACCGCCGCCCGCGCATCCCCCGCAGCCTGATCTCGAAGTACCGGGAGGGGCTGACCGTGGGCAGCGCCTGCGAGGCGGGCGAGCTGTTCCAGGCGGTGCTGGACGAGCGGGACGAGGCGACGCTTCAGCGCATCGCGTCCTTCTACGACTACCTGGAGATCCAGCCCATCGGCAACAACGCCTTTTTGAAGCGGGAGGGCACCGTGCCGGACGACGAGGCCCTTCGGAACCTGAACCGCAAAATCGTGGCCCTGGGCGAGGCCATGGGCAAGCCGGTGTGCGCCACCGGCGACGTGCACTTCATGAACCCCACCGACGGCGTGTACCGGTCCATACTGCTCACCAAGGAGGGCTACAGGGACGCCGACATCCAGCCCCCGCTGTACTTCCACACCACGGACGAGATGCTGGAGGAGTTCGGCTACCTGGGAAGGCAGAAGGCCCGGGAGGTCGTGATCACGAACCCCAACGCCATCGCCGACCGGATCGGCGACGTGCGGATATTCATCCCCCACCCCGAGGGCAAGGAGACCTTCCAGCCCTTCTGGCCCGAGGCCGAGGGCGAGCTTCGGCAGCTGGTGAACGACAGGGCCCACAGCCTGTACGGCGACCCGCTGCCGGAAATCGTGCAGAAGCGCATCGACAAGGAGCTGGGGGCCATCATCGGCTACGGCTTCTCCACGCTGTACATGATCGCGGTGAAGCTGGTGGCGAAATCCCTTTCCGACGGCTACATCGTCGGCAGCCGGGGCTCCGTGGGCTCGTCGCTGGTGGCGTTCCTGTCGGGCATCACCGAGGTCAACGCCCTGCCGCCCCACTACGCCTGCCCGAGCTGCCGGCACACCGAGTTCGACCCGGACCCCCGCTACACCACCGGCCTGGACCTGCCGCCCAAAAAGTGCCCCGAGTGCGGCGCGATGATGGACAAGGACGGCTTCAACATCCCCTTCGAGGTGTTCCTGGGCTTCAAGGGCGACAAGGTGCCCGACATCGACCTGAACTTCTCCGGCGAGTACCAGCCCCGGGCCCACCGCTACATCCAGGAGCTTTTCGGCGAGGAATACTGCTTCCGGGCGGGCACCATCGGCACCATCGCGGAGAAGACGGCCTACGGCTACGTGCTGAAATACGCCGAAAAGCGCGGGCTCAGCCTGACCAACGCGGAAAAGGAGCGCCTGGCCCGGGGCATCACCGGCGTCAAGCGCACCACGGGCCAGCACCCGGCGGGCATGGTGGTGCTGCCGAAGGAATACGAGATCTACCAGTTCACCCCGATCCAGCACCCCGCCGACGACCAGAGCACCCCCAC
>JAZTZK010000050.1:0-3714 GCA_045637485.1 Clostridia bacterium | reverse complement strand
GCAGCCCTGGCACTGATCGACTACGCCTTCTCCGACAAGGGCCAGATCCTGATGAGCTACGGCCCCGACGCCTTCATCAAGACCAAGGAGGACGGCAGCTACGAGACCTTCGTATTCAACGGCAAGGAGATGCCCGTCATCGCCGACGCCACCTACGCGGAGCTGTGGGAGAAGGCCAGCGGCAACTATACCAACTACGCCCGCATGTACCTGGGCTCCACACTGTCCTTCGCAAAGAGCCAGGCCTTCGAGTACCAGTGCACCAGCGCGGTCGGCAAGGAGGGCGCGGGCCACATCTCCACGGCCATCGGCCTGGGCACCATCAAGCACCCCGAGCTGGCCATCGCCGAGAACCCCTGGTACACCTCCGTGCCCACCGTGCTGCCCAACACCAAGGTTGAAAACGACGAGCTGAACACCTTCACCGAGCTGACCGCGAACGGCAAGTTCAATCTGGCCAGGGACGGCGAGAATGCCTTCGTGGACATCATCGTCAAGGGCTTCACCCTGGACGGCATGACCAGCCCCGAGGAGGCCGCCGAGACCGTGGACACCGCCTGGTTCGGCTTTGACTACCTGCTGCTGAAGGGTGACGCCTGGGCCCGCCTGCTGGACTATTACGCCAGCCTCTGATAAAGAAACGCATCACCTACCGTTACCGTAACAACACCATGGCGTCCCCCCCGGCGCGCGGGGGAGGGGCCATCCGATCGGGGGAAGGTCGACATGTATAAGAAACAGATGAAATTGCAGCGCATCGCGTGTTTCCTGTCCATTGCGGCAAGCGCGCTGGTATTCCTGTACGCGCTGGGCATCATGACGGATCTGTACGATATGCTGTACACGATGATTCCGGTGCCTGACGACCCGTCTTCGGTCAAGGTGGCCGGCGCCATGATCTACTACGACATGCAGGGCTTCAACCAGTCGCTGCTGAAGGCCGGCATCGGCCTGATACTGGTCTCGTGCCTGCTGTTTATCACCAACACCCATACCCGCAGGAAGTATTATATCGGCAACTACGTGGCCATCTGCCTGAACGCCGCGGCCAACATCGGCGTGGCCCTGTGGGCCCACGGGCAGATCGCGGCCTTCAAGGCCCAGTACATGTCCACCGTGGATTTTGCCCAGCTGGAGCGCCGCCTTTCAAGGGCGGGAACCTATACCGATTCGACCTTCTGGTTCGACGCCAATACAGCCATCTTCGCCTTTGCGATGGTCGTCGTGTTTTTGCTGATCGTCAGCGCGGCGTGGAAGGTTTCCCTGATGAGGAGCGAGAAAAAACTGATTGAAGCCGGAAAGGCGGTGTCGGCATGATGAACGACCAGTCCGTTCGCCTCGATCGCATGCGGTTCACAAAGAATACCACGTCCTCCCGGCTGGTCCTGCTGGCCATCGTACTGGATGCGCTGTACTTTGTCAGCCTCTATAGAATCAATTTGGATTATTACTACAACATGATGATGGGCGCTTCCATCCTCTACAACCTGGTGTTCATGCTGGCGGCCTTCCTGGCCTCCGAGGGCGTGAAGAACTACAAGCAGAGCTTTTCCGGTGTACTGTGCGTGCTGGGCGTGATTCAGATCGCCCGGATATTCATACTGCCGGTGCCGGCTCACCAGACGACGGTCACCGCCGGCGGAGTTGAGCTGCTGGCGATGAACAACGGGCAATTCACCCGCGCCGTGATCTATCTCGTGGGCTCTGCCGCCTGTCTGTTCGTGGCCGCGGTGATAAACTTCACGAAGAGCCGCGCGCTGAAGGCGCATATCGCCGGCCTGGAAGGCCAGAAGGCATAGGGGAGGGCGCACCATGGCACAGTTGAGTTTACAGCATATCGATAAAATATACGACAACAACGTCCAGGCGGTGTACGACTTTAACATCGACATCGGGGACGGTGAGTTGATCGTGCTGGTCGGCCCCTCGGGCTGCGGCAAGTCCACCACGCTGCGCATGGTCGCGGGCCTGGAGGACATCTCCCGGGGCAACCTGCTGCTGGACGGGCGGGACATCACCCGCGCCCCCGCCAAGGACCGGGACATGGCGATGGTGTTCCAGAACTACGCGCTGTACGGCCACATGACCATCTATGAAAACATGGCCTTTTCGCTGCTGCTGCGCAAGGAGGACCCCAACGTCATCCACAAGAAGGTGCTGGCGGCGGCGGATATTCTGGGCCTGACCAGTCAGCTGAACAAAAAGCCCTCCCAGCTCTCCGGCGGCCAGCGCCAGCGCGTGGCCATGGGCCGATCCATCGTCCGGAACCCGAAGGTGTTCCTGTTCGACGAGCCCCTGTCCAACCTGGACGCCAAGCTGCGCGGCGCGACCCGGCGCGAGATACTGCTCTTGCACAAGCGGCTGAACGCCACAATGATGTACGTCACCCACGACCAGACCGAGGCGCTGACCCTGGCGGACCGCATCGTCTGCATGTCGATGGGCCATGTGCAGCAGATCGGCACGCCACTGGAGCTGTACGATTCGCCCAACAACACCTTTGTGGCGGGCTTCATCGGACTGCCGCCGATGAACTTCTTCGATGTGACCTTCGAGAACGGCGCGCTGCACGGCAAGGGCTTCGAGGTGGCGCTGGACGACGGGGAGAAGGCGACGCTGGCAAACTACAACCGCAAGGCCATCACGCTGGGCGTGCGCCCCGAGGACATCGCCGAGGGGGGATCGCTGGCAGTGAAGGTGTTCTCCAACGAGAACCTGGGCATGAACACGCTGGTGCACGGCCACATGGGCGACAATCTCCACGTCACTGCCAAGCTGCGGGGCTGGACCGACTATAAAAACGGCGATGTCGTGCATTTGGGCTTCAAGCGCAAGCACTTCTTCGACAAGGAAACCACCAACGCCATACGGAAAGGGGATCGGTGAGACATGGCAAACCAGCCCAAGGGTTTCAGTGAATTCATTCGCAAGCGCATCGTCGCCCTGAAGCGCAAGCCCCAGACCATCGCCCTCATCGCCTTCGCTTTGGCCTTCGTCTACTATTCCCTGAACCTGACAAAGATATCGGACACGACGGCATACATCAACCTGCCCGGCATGGGCCTGGCGGGCTTTGCCACGATGCTGTTCTCGATACTGCTGATGGTGTGCTTTATGAACGCCTTTCCCCACCGCAAGAAGGTGAATATGCCAATGCTGGTGCTGATGTTCGTTCTGGTGGCCATCATCATCTTCGCCGGCATATTCTATCAGGGCCGCATCACCGAGGCATTGACCCGGGAGGTCAACCCCATCGTCGTGAGCGCCGACAAGATCTACATCGCCCAGGCCCGGAGAATGCTGACGGTCCACAGGATCATACTGATCATCGGCGTGGCGCTGGTGGTCCTGCTGCCGGTTTACACCAAGGCCCTCAAGAAGATCAATACCAACGTGGACGTGGAGGAAAACGGCGATATGGATGCCATCGACATCAGCGGGGAGGACGCATAGTCGCCACGCGGCGCGGCGCGGCATACCGGTATGGCACGAAAGCAAAAGAACCCGCCCAGGGAGCCCGACAGGTCGGCGGCGGACTATTACAAGCTGAATCTCAAGGCCGTGGACGACCTGGTCACCGCGGACGCGAGCAATTCGCCCAAGGTGAGCGAGGCAGAGCTGCGCAAGTACCGCTCCGGCCCGAAGATCAGGCTGTCCGATACCCTCAAGGCGCTGCTGATCAAGTTTTGGTTCAACGGCGCGACCTGCTTCTTC
>JAZTZK010000049.1:0-3663 GCA_045637485.1 Clostridia bacterium | reverse complement strand
CGCTTGGCGGTTTTGACGTTCACCGCCATGCCCTGGTTCACCAGGCGCTCGATGACGAAGGGCTTGAACAGCTCCAGGGCCATCTCCTTGGGCAGGCCGCACTGGTACAGCTTCAGGCTCGGGCCGACCACGATGACGGAGCGGCCGGAGTAGTCGACGCGCTTGCCCAGCAGGTTCTGGCGGAAGCGGCCCTGCTTGCCCCGCAGCAGGTCGGACAGGCTCTTCAGCTGCCGTCCGCCCGCGCCGGTGACGGGGCGTCCGCGGCGGCCGTTGTCGATCAGGGCGTCCACGGCCTCCTGGAGCATGCGCTTCTCGTTGCGCACGATGATGTCGGGGGCGTTCATCTCCAGCATCCGCTTCAGGCGGTTGTTGCGGTTGATGACGCGGCGGTACAGGTCGTTCAGGTCGGCGGTGGCAAAGCGGCCGCCGTCCAGCTGCACCATGGGGCGCAGCTCCGGCGGGATGACCGGCACCACGTCCAGTATCATCCACTCGGGCTTGTTGCCGCTCTGGCGGAAGGCCTCCACGACCTCCAGGCGCTTGATGATGCGCTGGCGCTTCTGGCCCTCGGTGTTGCGCTTGGTCTCCTTCTCGGACAGCTCCTGCAGCTCCTTGCGCAGCTGGTCGTTCAGCTCGTCCAGGTTGATGTTCTGCAGCATCCGCTGCACGGCCTCCGCGCCGATGCCCACCAGCACGCCCTGCTCGCCGTGGACGATTTCATCCGGGCCGATGGTGGGGTCCTCGCGCCGGAACAGGCTGAACTTCACGCCCATCTCCTCGGCCTGCTGCCGCTTCTGCTGGTATTCGGTCTCGGAGAGCAGCTGGTTCTGCTGCAGCTTTGTGACGGCGGTGTCGCCGGGGTCCAGCACGATGTAGCTGGCGAAGTACAGCACCTGCTCCAGCGCCCGGGGGCTGATGTTCAGCAGCGTGCCGATGCGGCTGGGGATGCCCTTGAAGTACCAGATGTGGGATACGGGCGCGGCCAGCTTGATGTGGCCCATGCGCTCGCGGCGCACCTTGGCCTTGGTGACCTCGACGCCGCACTTGTCGCAGATAACGCCCTTGAAGCGGGTGCGCTTGTACTTGCCGCAGTTGCACTCCCAGTCCTTGGTGGGCCCGAAGATGCGCTCGCAGAACAGGCCGTCGCGCTCCGGCTTCAGCGTGCGATAGTTGATGGTTTCCGCCTTGGTGACCTCGCCGTGGGACCACTTCAGTATCTTCTCCGGCGACGCCAGGCCGATCTGTATGGAATCAAGATTCGTCAGTTCAAACAAGGAGCTCTCTCCTTTCTATCTGTCAGCAGGGGAACAGGGAACGGGAATCGCCCAAAACGCCTGTCGCTTTCAATTCCTCATTCATCATACCCAATTCCTCATTCATCAAAAGTCGTCGTCCAGCAGGTCGTCGTCTGAGCCGAGGTCGAGGTCGTCGAAGTCGAAATCCTCCACCACGGCCTCTTCCTCCTCGGTCATGGCCTCCGGCGGGATCACCGGGCCGAGCTCGTCCTTGAACTCGCTCTCGGTGGCATAGATGTCGTCCTCGAGCTCGCGAATCTCGATCTCCTGCTTGTCCTCGGAGAGCACCTTGATGTCCAGCGCCAGGGATTGCAGCTCCTTGATCAGCACCTTGAAGGACTCGGGCACGCCCGGATCGGGGATGTTCTCGCCCTTGACGATGGCCTCGTAGGTCTTGACGCGGCCGATGGTATCGTCGGACTTCACGGTCAGTATCTCCTGGAGCACGTGGCTGGCGCCGTAGGCCTCCAGGGCCCAGACCTCCATCTCGCCGAAGCGCTGGCCGCCGAACTGGGCCTTGCCGCCCAGGGGCTGCTGCGTGACGAGGCTGTACGGGCCTGTGGAGCGGGCGTGGATCTTGTCATCCACCAGGTGGTGCAGCTTCAGGTAGTACATATAGCCGACGGTGACGGGGTTGTCGAAGCGGTCGCCGGTGCGGCCGTCGTACACCCACAGCTTGCCGGTTCGGTTGATGCCGATCTTGCTGAACTGGATCGTGGGCCGGCCAAGCTCGTCGTACAGCGGGCCGTCCTCCACCCGGGAGGCCTTGTCCAGCATCCCGTCGATGTCCTCCTGCCGCGCGCCGTCGAACACGGGGGTGGCCACGTGCCAGCCCAGCGCCTTGGCGGCCAGGCCCAGATGGACCTCGAGCACCTGGCCGATGTTCATGCGGGAGGGCACGCCCAGAGGATTCAGGCAGATGTCCAGCGGCGTGCCGTCGGCCAGGAAGGGCATATCCTCCTCGGGCAGCACCCGGGACACGACGCCCTTGTTGCCGTGGCGTCCGGCCATCTTGTCGCCGACCTGTATCTTGCGCTTCTGGGCGATGTACACGCGCACCATCTGGTTGACGCCGGGAGAGAGCTCGTCGCGATTCTCGCGGGTAAATATCTTGACGTCAACGATGATGCCGAATTCGCCGTGGGGCACGCGCAGCGAGGTGTCGCGGACCTCGCGGGCCTTGTCGCCGAAGATGGCGCGCAGCAGGCGCTCCTCGGCGGTCAGCTCGGTCTCGCCCTTCGGGGTGACCTTGCCCACCAGGATGTCGTTGGCCCGGACCTCGGCGCCGATGCGGATGATGCCGCGCTCGTCCAGGTCGCGCAGGGCATCCTCGCCCACGCCGGGGATGTCCCGGGTGATCTCCTCCGGGCCCAGCTTGGTGTCGCGGGCCTCGGATTCGTATTCCTCGATGTGGATCGAGGTGTACATGTCTTCCTTCACGAGGCGCTCGGACAGCAGCACGGCGTCCTCGTAGTTGTAGCCCTCCCAGGTCATGAAGCCGATCAGCGCGTTGCGGCCCAGGGAGATCTCGCCCTGGTCGGTGCTGGGGCCGTCGGCGATGGGCTGGCGGGCCGCGACGACCTCGCCCTCCGCCACGATGGGATGCTGGTTGATGCAGGTGCCCTGGTTGGAGCGGGCGAACTTCTGCAGCTTATATGCATGATCCTGGCCGTCCTCGGCGCGAATGACGATCTCGTCGGCGGTCACGCGGGTGACCACGCCGCCCTCCTTGGCCAGCAGCACCACGCCGGAGTCGCAGGCGGCCTTGTACTCGATGCCGGTGGCGACCAGCGGGGCCTCGGGCCTGAGCAGCGGCACGGCCTGCCTCTGCATGTTGGAGCCCATCAGCGCGCGGTTGGCGTCCTCGTTCTCCTGGAAGGGGATCATACCGGTGGCCACGGAGATCAGCTGGCGGGGGGACACGTCCACATAGTCCACGCGGGCGGCCTCCACCTGGATGATCTCATCCCTGCGGCGCACGGTCACGCGGGCGTTGACGAAGCGGCCCTCGTCGTCCAGCGGCTCGTTGGCCTGGGCGATGATGTACTGGTCCTCTTCGTCGGCGGTCATGTAGTCGATCTGCTCGGTCACCTTGCCGGTGGCCTTGTCGATCTTGCGGTACGGGGCCTCGATGAAGCCGTATTCGTTGATACGCGCATAGGTGGCCAGCGAGCCGATCAGGCCGATGTTCGGGCCTTCAGGGGTCTCTATGGGGCAGATGCGGCTGTAGTGGCTGTAGTGCACGTCGCGCACGGCGAAGGACGCGCGTTCGCGGTTCAGGCCGCCGGGGCCCAGGGCCGACAGGCGGCGCTTGTGGGTCAGCTCGGCCAGCGGGTTGGGCTGGTCCATGAACTGGGACAGCTGGGAG
>JAZTZK010000048.1:0-6934 GCA_045637485.1 Clostridia bacterium | reverse complement strand
TTCTATATCGTGCTGTACATCGCCGGCCTGCAGGCCATTCCCAAGGAGGTCAAGGAGGCGGCGAGCATCGATGGCGCCACCGGCAGCCAACGCTTCTTCCGGGTGACGCTGCCCCTGCTGGGCCCGTCCATCACCACCTGCATGTTCATGTCGCTGACCAATTCGCTGAAGGTGTTCGACATCATACTGGCCCTGACCAAGGGCGGCCCCGGCGGGGCTACCTATTCCGCCACGCTGGACATCTACCGCGAGGCCTTCCAGAACAACAACTACGGCCTGGGTTCGGCCAAGGCCATCGTGTTTTTCGTGATCGTACTGGCGCTGACACAGGTGGTGCTGAGGATCTTTGAGAGCCGGGAGGTGCAGCAGTGATGGACAAGGTTCAATCTCCGGGGCGGCGCATTGCCACCCACACCCTGTTCCTGATTGTGATCGTGCTGCTGGCATGCCTTTACATCTATCCGGTTTTCCTGATGGTGTGCAATTCACTGAAGCCCTTCAAGGAGATCCTGACCAATGTGCTGGCGCTGCCCAGCCATCCGGAGTGGGCGAACTATTCCTATGTCATCGAGAAGATGGAATACTTCCGCCTGTTCTTCAACAACGTGGCGATCACGCTGATCGGTATCATCGGCATCGTG
The DNA here is from genome assembly GCA_045637485.1 of Clostridia bacterium. Classification (GTDB taxonomy): domain Bacteria; phylum Bacillota; class Clostridia; order Christensenellales; family Aristaeellaceae; genus UBA2862. The sequence goes on along the minus strand of JAZTZK010000048.1, from coordinate 6,293 downwards.
GCGTTTTCGTCCATGGCGGCCTACATATTGGATCGCCGACAGACACGGGTGACGAAGGCGCTGCACACCTTCATCATCACGCCGATGCTGATTCCCTTCCAGACCATCATGATCACCCTTTTGAAGTTCATGAACATCATCCACCTGAACGGCACCACCTGGGGCCTTGGCATACAGTACTGGGGCTTCGGCATACCGATGGCCACGTTCATCTATTTCAACTTCATGAAGTCCATCCCCACCGAGATCGACGAGAGCGCCATGATCGACGGGGCGACCACCTTCCAGACCTACATGTGGATCATTTTCCCACTGCTCAAGACCGTCACCGCCACCGTGGTGGTGCTGGACGTGATGTGGATCTGGAACGACTTCCTGCTGCCGCTGCTGATGGTGAACAGCTCCCCGTCCTCCAAGACGCTGGTGCTGGCCGCCTACAACTTCGTCGGCTCGCTGAATACCAAGTGGCATTACGCCCTGGCCGCCATGGTGCTGGCCATACTGCCCTCGGTGATCGTGTTTGTGTTCCTGCAAAGGTACATCGTCGACGGCGTGGTCGCGGGGGCGATCAAGGGGTAAATTCCGATTGATCGAGACATCGTTCCGGCTTCCGCCAATTCATCAATCATTCCTCATTCCTCATTCCTAATTCTTAACGGAGGTTTCCCATATGAAATTCACCAACGGTTACTGGATGAACAAGCCGGAGTACGACCTGCACTTTGCGATACAGAGCTTTGACGCCACCATCACCGAGGACGCCCTGCGGATCATCTGCCCCACGGTGCCGGCGGAGGGGCGGGGCGGGATGATGAACCACCCGGCCCTGACCGTCACCTTCACCGCGCCCATGGCGGACGTGATTCGCGTGAAGGTGGAGCACTGGCGGGGCGTGGTGGATCGCGGCCCGCATTTCGAGCTCCACGAGAGCCCGGTTAGGCCTGTCATCACCGAGACCGACACCGAGTACAGCTTTCAGAGCGGCCGGGCGAAGGCCGTCGTCAGCAAGGCCCGGAAGGGCTGGCGGGTCACCTACACCGGCGACGACCGGCTGCTGACCGAATCGGAATACCACGCCATGGCCCACGCCTTCTGCAAGCCCACCGGGGTGGACTACATGATCGAGTCGCTGAACCTGGACGTGGGCGAGCGGGTGTACGGCCTGGGCGAGCGCTTCACCGCCTATGTGAAGAACGGACAGGTGGTGGACATCTGGAATGGCGACGGCGGCACCGCCAGCGAGCTGGCTTACAAGAACGTGCCCTTCTACATGACCAACCGGGGCTATGGCGTGCTGGTGGAGAGCAGCGGCGACGTCAGCTTCGAGGTGGCCAGCGAAAAGGTGGAGCGGGTGCAGTTCAGCCAGCAGGGCCAGAGCCTGACCTATGATGTCATCTATGGCGCGGACCCCAAGGGCGTGCTGGAGCGGTACACCGCTCTCACCGGAAGGCCCGCGCTGCCCCCGGCCTGGAGCTTCGGGCTGTGGCTGTCCACATCCTTCACCACCAGCTACGACGAAAAGACGGTCACCTCCTTCATCGACGGCATGGCCCGGCGGGACATCCCCCTGAGCGTGTTCCACTTCGACTGCTTCTGGATGAAGGACAACCACCTGACCGACCTGACCTGGGATCCCGATGTGTTCCCGGACCCGGAGGGCCTGCTGAAGAAACTGAAGGCCCGGGGGCTGCACATCTGCTGCTGGATCAATTCCTATATCGCCCAGGAGAGCGGCATGTTCGACGAGGGGATGGCAAAGGGCTATTTCATCCATAAGGAGAACGGCGACGTCTGGCAGACCGACCTGTGGCAGCCCGGCCTGGCGATACTGGACGTCACCAATCCCGAAGCCCGCGAGTGGTACTGCGGCAAGCTGCGGGCGCTGATGGATATGGGCGTGGACGCCTTCAAGACCGATTTCGGCGAGCGCATACCGGTGCGGGGCGTCAGGTACTTCGATGGCAGCGATCCGCTCAGGATGCACAACTACTATACTCACCTGTACAATAAAATGGTGTTCGAATGCATCGAGCAGTATCGGGGACGGGGCGACGCGGTGGTGTTTGCCCGCAGCGCCACCGTGGGCGGCCAGCAGTTCCCGGTGCACTGGAACGGCGACAGCAGCGCCAGCTTTATGAGCATGGCGGAGACCCTGCGCAGCGGCCTGTCCATATCCCATTCCGGCTTCGCCTTCTGGAGCCATGACATCGCCGGCTTCGAGCAGACCGCCACCGCCGACGTGTACAAGCGCTGGGCCGCCTTCGGCCTGCTGTCCAGCCACAGCCGCCTGCACGGCTCGGGCAGCTACCGGGTGCCGTGGCTGTTTGACGAGGAGGCCAACGAGGTTGTGAAGCGCTTCGCCCGCCTGAAGAACCGGCTGATGCCCTACCTGTATGGCGCGGCGGTGGAGGCCCATGAAAAGGGCGTGCCGATGCTGCGGCCGATGCTGCTTGAATTTCCGGACAGCATCGCCTGCGAGACCTGCGATACACAGTATATGCTGGGGGCGAACCTGCTGGTGGCCCCGGTGATGCACGCGGACGGCCATGTGGACTACTACCTGCCCGGGGGCGAATGGACGAACATACTCTCCGGCGATACGGCGACGGGCGATACCTGGCGGCGGGAAGTCCACGGCTACCTGTCCCTGCCGCTGATGGCCCGCCCGAACAGCGTCATTCCCATGGGCGCGAACGAGGAGCGTCCCGACTACGACTACGCCGACGGCCTGGAGCTGCATGTGTTCAAGCCGGAGGACGGCGAGCTGATCGTGAAGGTGCCGGATTTGAAGGGCGACGTGGAGGCGACGCGAAGCAAGTCCTTTAGGACGACCTATGCGCTGACCGTGAAGGACGGCGAGGTGTCCGTTGAGACGGACAGCGCAAAGCCGTACAGGGTGGTTGTACATCGGTAGAGAGGTATTTGGGGAATTAGGAACCAGGAACTGGTGGAAATGGTGGAAGTCGGAAGATTTTCGCGCTTGTAGCGGCGCCTATCAGGCACCACTGTGGCCCTAAAGGAATAGCTTCGCGTCGCGGCAAATTGCCGCTGCTACATCAAAAGAAATCCGTAAGGATTTCATCCATTATTCCTCATTCCTCATTCCCTCTAAACGGCGCGGGGATGATTATTCTGCCGTTAAAAACAACGAAAGAAAAACCGACTTTGCTTGTCATGGATAATTGCCGGTGGTAAAATGCAGATATAAAAGGAATCCGCAAGGTTTTTCGAAGCGGAGCGAGTCCTTTGGGGCTCAATCATTCCTCATTCCTCATTCCTAATTCCTCATTTGATACATTTGTTGGGAGGACTTGCGCCATGTGTGGAATCGTAGGCTATACCGGAGGTCAAAGCGCCGCGCCGATCCTGCTGGAGGGTCTTTCCAGGCTGGAATACCGGGGCTACGACTCCGCCGGGCTGGCGGTGCGCGACGGCGAGAAGCTGGCCGAGGTGGTCAAGGCCCGAGGCAAGCTGCGCAACCTGTCGGTCAAGACCGACAACGGCCGCTCGCTGCCGGGCTCCTGCGGCATCGGCCATACCCGCTGGGCCACCCACGGAGAGCCCAGCCAGGCCAACGCCCATCCCCACGTCAGCGGCAGCTGCAGGGGCTCCGGCTCGGGCCCGGTGGAGTCGGCGGTGGTGGGCGTGCACAACGGCATCATCGAGAACTTCGCCGAGCTGAAGGACAAGCTGCTGAAGAACGGCTACCAGTTCTACAGCGAGACCGACACCGAGGTGGCGGTGAAGCTGGTGGACTACTACTACAACAAGTATAAGATCGGCCCGGTGGACGCCATCAACCGCATGATGGTGCGGGTTCGGGGCAGCTACGCCCTGGCGCTGATGTTTAAGGATTTCCCCGGCGAAATCTACGCCGCCCGCAAGGATTCCCCGATGATCATCGGCATGGGGGAGGGGGAGACATTCCTGGCCTCCGACGTGCCAGCGATATTGAAGTACACCCGCAGCGTATACTACATCGGAAACCTGGAGGTGGCGCGGCTGTGCCCCGGCGAGGTCACATTCTTCGACCTGAACGGCGACACGATCGAAAAGACGCTGACGGAGGTCACCTGGGACGCCGAAGCTGCGGAAAAGGGCGGCTACGAGCACTTCATGATCAAGGAGATCCACGAGGAGCCCGCCGCCGTGCGCGATACGCTGAACAGCCTGATCCACGAGGGCAGTATCGACCTGAGCGCCGCGGGCCTGACGGACGCGCTGCTGGCGGACGTGAGCCAGGTGCATGTGGTGGCCTGCGGCTCGGCCTGGCACGTGGGCATGGCCGCCCAGTACGTGATCGAGGATCTGGCCGGCGTGCCCGTGCGGGTGGAGCTGGCCTCGGAGTTCCGCTATCGCAGGCTGCTGCTGCCCGGGGACGCGCTGGTGATCGTGATCTCCCAGTCCGGCGAGACGGCGGACAGCCTGGCCGCCCTGCGCCAGGCGAAGCGCTGTGGCGCGCGCACGCTGGCCGTGGTGAACGTGGTGGGCTCCACCATCGCCCGGGAGGCCGACAGTGTGCTGTACACGTTGGCGGGCCCGGAGATCGCCGTGGCGACCACGAAGGCCTATTCGGCCCAGCTGGCGGCGATGGACGCGCTGGCCGTGGCCCTGAGCCGGGCGAAGGGCGCGCTGGACGATGAAGCCTGCGGGCGCTACGTGCAGGAGCTCCTGGCCCTGCCGGACAAGATCGCCCGGGTGCTGGAGGACAAGGAGCGCATACAGTGGTTCGCGGCCAAATTCGCCAGCGCCCACGACATATTCTTTATCGGTCGGGGGCTGGACTACGCCGTCAGCCTCGAGGGCAGCCTGAAGATGAAGGAGATCAGCTACATCCACTCCGAGGCCTATGCCGCCGGCGAGCTGAAGCACGGCACCATCAGCCTGGTGGAGGACAACACGCTGGTCATCGGCGTGCTGACCCAGGACGACCTGTTTGAGAAGACCGTCAGCAACATGGTGGAGTGCAAGGCGCGCGGCGCCTACCTGATGGCCCTGACCAGCTACGGCCACTACAGCGCCGAGGACACCGCCGACTTCACCGTCTACGTGCCCAGGGCCGACCCCCACTTCATGGCCAGCCTGGCCGTGGTGCCCCTGCAGCTGCTGGGCTACTACACCAGCGTCGCGCGGGGACTGGATGTGGACAAGCCAAGGAACCTGGCCAAGAGCGTCACTGTTGAGTGAGGAACGCAAAAGAATTAGGAATGAGGAATTAGGAATTAGGAATGGAGGTTGAAATCCCTTGCGGGATTTCTTTGATTGAAATGGCGGAAGCCGGAAGGTTTTCGCGCATGTAGCGGCGCCTATCAGGCGCCACTGTGGCCCTAAAGGACTAGCTTCGCGTCGCGACAGATTGCCGCCGCTACATCAAAATAATCCGTTAGGATTTTATCCATCATTCCTAATTCCTAATTAATGGAGGTAGCCATGTATACCATCAACGATTTGTTTGACCTGAACCACACCCTCGCGGCGGATTATCTGCGCGGGTTCCGGTATCCCTGGGAGGCGCTGAAGGGCATCAGGGACTTCATACTGGCCCTGGGGCCGACGCTGGGGGAGGACTATGAGGAGGTTTCGGAGCACGTCTGGGTGCACAGGACGGCGAAGGTGTTTCCGTCGGCCTACCTTGGCGCGCCCTGCATCATAGGGCCCGACACCGAGGTGCGGCACTGCGCCTTCGTGCGGGGCTCGGCGCTGGTGGGCGCGGACTGCGTGGTGGGCAACAGCTGTGAGCTGAAGAACGTGATACTGTTCGACCACGTGCAGACGCCCCACTACAACTACGTGGGTGATTCCATATTGGGCTATTACAGCCACATGGGCGCTGGCTCGATCACCAGCAACGTCCGCTCGGACAAGCGGCTGGTGGTGGTCCATGCCCCCGAGGGCGGCATCGAGACCGGCATCAAGAAGTTCGGCGCGATGCTGGGTGATTACGTGGAGTGCGGCTGCAATTCGGTGCTGAACCCCGGCACCGTGGTGGGTCGCCACAGCAACATCTATCCCACCTCCTGCGTTCGCGGCGTCGTGCCGGAGAACAGCATCTATAAAGTGACGGGAGAGATCGTAGAGAAAAACTGATTTGTCGAGCTTTGCTCGATAAATCAGAATTAAGGGGTTAGGTTTTTGGGGTCAGGGGTTAGGGTTGGTGCAAATCCCTCCGGGATTTGTTTGATTCAATGGAAACGACAGGGGTTCCTACGCTTCGCAAGCTTTTGAATAAGAAGAAATCCGCAAGGATTTCCACTTTTCCTAACCCGAAAACCTAACCCCTGACCCCTCAACTT
>JAZTZK010000047.1:0-48810 GCA_045637485.1 Clostridia bacterium | reverse complement strand
AGCCCCGCCACTCACCTCCACGGGTTCTGTAGTGTGCTGACCCTACAGTTGTTAGTATAGCAGAACTATGCGACCCGCGATAGAGCACCGTTTCATAACCCCTTCGGTGCCTTTCGCAGAAAGGCTGTGTATATTCATGAAAAAAGTTCTGTGTTTGCTGGTGGTTCTCTTACTCGTTGGATCGTTTGCTTTATCCGAGACTCTTGACTTGGGATCAATGTCTGACGATGAGTTGTTGACTTTAAAGTCAAAAGTCGACGGTGAGATGGCTGTTAGATTGATAGATGACCAGCCTATTTCAGATGGCGTGTACGCTGTAGGCATATCTTTCGATCAAGGTGGATACACTTTTTCATCTCATGCCACTGAGAAGGACGGGGCTTATGTATGGGTGTACCTTGGACTTTTCAATAACGAGAAAGACGTTTGGGACGATGATAAAGCAGTTACAACTTTTTGTTTAACTGAAGATGGAAAAACGTATCATCTGGATTTAAAAGAAGGGCAGTTTCTTCATATAACTGTACCCGGAGGCTCTTGCACATACAGAAAAGATTAGTTTGAACACATTCTCAACCCTCTCTTCAGAGAGGGCTTTTTTTATGCCCAAAACTCATCCAAAGCGAGGTGATCTATGAATGGGCGAATACTATGTTGCCGGGTTGCCTTGCTCGAACGAGCTGTATCACTACGGTATCCTTGGCCAGAAGTGGGGCGTTAGGCGGTTCCAGAACAAGGACGGAAGCCTTACCACTGCTGGACGCGCAAGGTATAGCGTCGGTGAGACCAAGGGCGCCAGGACGAAGCAAGCGGTGAAAGACGCCGCGAAGAGCGCTGCCACCTACGTCAAGAGACGGACCAAGATGAAGCACCCTTCGCTGATGACAGATGACGAGCTTCGCGAATACACCCAGCGATTGATTGCCGAGAAGAACTATTCAGATGCGCTTGCGAGGGCTCAGTCCTCAACGGGCTTCGGTCGCGCGGAAAAGTTCGTCAGTGACATCGTCACCGCCGTTCCCAAGGCTGCGGCCAAGGGCGTTGCGGGCATACCGCAGGACGTTGTTGACATTGCCAAACGAAGCGTAAATACACTTGCTGATGCTGGATTCCAGCGCATCGCTAATCAGATCCGAAAAACCAACAGCGAGCGCAAGCTTGAGAAACTTCAGCGTGAGCAGAAGATACAGAGTATTCAGGAAGAAATGGACGATTTGGAAAATACTCAGGCTCAGAGGAAAGAACTGAGAACTCTACAGAGAGAATTGGATTTGAGGAATGCCAGAGATAAGCTGGACGATTCCAATGATGCAATTCAGAAGCAGATCGATACCCTGAGTAAGCAAAAGACACTGAAAGATCTTCAGAAGGCACTTGATCCGAACAAGAACGGAAACGCCATTGCTGCGGCTATGCAGACGATCAGCGATCCAAATGCGACTGCAAGCCAGATCAGGGATGCGCAATCTCTTCTTGCGGCATACAACAAAGGCCGGGAACAAGTTACAAAGATACTCAAGGCAAACAAAGGTCAGCCCATACCTCCAATTGACAGGAGCGAATATGTATCGCCAAATGTCGGCGAATATGACGTTTCCAGACCTTCATCGCCTCGTTCATTCAGACCGATTCAAAATGTGAATCCGGAATCGATGCCGCAGTCTTCCCCGATTCCTGCAACTCCGCCAATTCAAAATGTGAATCCTATGATCCCAGCGTGGGGGACGATGAAGCGGCTGCTGAGTTGGAGGAGGCCTACAAGAACGAGTCTCTGACCGACGCCAACGCGGCCGCCAAGTTCATGGAGGCCTTTATCGCGCTGCACAACAAGGCGAACCCGCTGAGTCCCGTGCCCGATGATCCTGAACCTGATCCGGAACCCGACCCCGAGCCGGAGCCGTAAAGAATGCTGAAAAAGCAATCCACTAATGCACCGAGTTGCCGTATGACATTCTCCCGGGCTACTTGGCAATGGTGCTGTTCGGGTTATAGCAGTTACTAACCGAAGTTTAACCAAGGAAGGGTTCATCTTTGCAAGGGAAGACAACAGTTCGCTTCCGTACAGCTACTCTTCGGTGGAGTTTCACATCAAGTCTTTATGCAAAGATTTGGGAATTTCTTACAAGGGGATGCACGCTTTCCGGCATATGTTCGCCACGAACTGCTATGAGCGAGGGTGCGATGTTAAGATTTTGTCAAAACTTCTCGGGCACGCGGATGTGAGCATAACATACAACATATACATCCATTTATACGGAGATGCCCTTGAGGAGATGAGGAAAGTGCTGGGATGAACATGACAGAATGCACAAAAAAGAGCACCCGCCAGCCAGCAAGATGCTCAAAAAATGGAGGTGCCACCCGGATTCGGACCGGGGAATGAAGGTTTTGCAGACCTTTGCCTTACCACTTGGCTATGGCACCAAACTGCGGCGCACGCTCCGCGTTCGCCGTAGAAAATGGAGCGGTAGACGAGACTCGGACTCGCGACCTCCACCTTGGCAAGGTGGCGCTCTACCAACTGAGCTACTACCGCAAATGGTGCCCAGGGACGGAATCGAACCATCGACACGTAGATTTTCAGTCTACTGCTCTACCGACTGAGCTACCTGGGCAGGTGGCGACGCGCAACGGGCTCGAACCCTCGACCTCCAGCGTGACAGGCTGGCATTCTAACCAACTGAACTACCGCGCCACATGGTGGGAACAACAGGGCTCGAACCTGTGACCCTTTGCTTGTAAGGCAAATGCTCTCCCAGCTGAGCTATGCTCCCAATTGTTCCTCGGTTGTCGCTCACGGCGACATGTGATATATTACAACAATTCCATCCTTTTGTCAATACCCAATTCCAGATTTTTCGAATCTAAACCGCATCTTAATCATTGTGCAAGGCGGACGGGCACTGAAATTATCGTCGGGACCTCGCTTATTCGGTCGTTCTCAGCCCAGGTCCGCTTCAAATGCTTCGCCGAAGTCAAAGCCCTCGTCGCCGTCCATCATGGGGAAGTCGTCGTCCCACAGCGCGCATGCGCTGCCCACGATCTGAAGGGCGAATTCGGCAGAGAGGGCATCCTCACTGGTCCGCGTGAAGTCAAAGGCGAGCACACGGTCCTCCGTGACGATCAGGTAGGCGCTCACTGCATTCCCATTGCCGCAGAGCAGCACATCGTAGAAGCCGGCTGTGCCCGGCCGGCTGTTTTTCAGATTGGCGGCACCCCAGGCGGCGAGGTCGTCCACGCCTTGGGCGGCAGGCCTTATGGCCAGTGTCGCATCTCCTTGTTCGCTCGCGGCGGCATAGGCGGCACTTTCCGGCGAGCCCGTCTCATGCCAGCCCTCCGGCAGGCAAAATTCTATATCGAGGGCGTCGACCTGGACCCAGCTGCCCTCATAGCCGTCGTCAAATGGTTCAAAGGCGTAGTCCTCCCAGCCTTCCTCTGTGAACGCGGAGGCGCTGAGCAGCAGCATGAGCGCCAGAATTGCGGACAGCCATGTTTTCATAAAAATCGCTCCTTCAGGCATGTACTGCCATTATTATAATTGATAGGGAATGGATTGTCCATACCCCGCGGCGCTTCGGAATGATGCTTTTTTACGGCTTTTTTACCATTGCAGCTTATTCACATTATACCCACCATTTACATTATGAGGTTGAAAACACCAGGCCAATTCCTTTGTAACTTAACACATTTACGGTATACTGTGAATACCATTGTATACGGGGGAACCTATCATTGAGCAAGGTGACGCGCCAGAATCATACGATCAGACTTCCGCTGCTGCCGCTGCGGGGCCTGGCGATGTTTCCGAATACAGTAATCACGATCGACATCGCAAGGGATCGTTCCCTGTTTGCGGTGCGCGACGCTGCCCAGGGCGAGGACCAGCGCCTGTTTGTGGTGGCCCAGCGGGACAGCGCCGTCGATCATCCCGGCCTTGAGGAGCTGTACACTGTGGGAACGGTCGCCGTGGTCAAGCAGGTGCTGCACATGCCTGACGGTACCGCCCGCGTGCTGCTGGAGGGACACGGAAGGGGCATGCTCATAAATGTGCTCGAGGCGGGGGAGATGCAGAAGGCCGAGGTCGTAGAGGTCAGCCTGGCCCCCATGCCCTATACCGACGCCCACCAGAGGGCGATGATGGGGGCGATCCGAAGCCTTGCGGCCCAGACGTCCCGGGCCAGGGGCCAGTCAATGCCCGAGCTGCTGCAGGCCGTGGAGGGCGAGCGCAGCCCCTCGGTGCTGTGCGACGTGGTAGCCTCCAACATGCTCAGTCGCCTGGAGGACAAGCAGGCGATTCTGGATTGCCTGGATGTGGATCAGCGCATGAAGCTGTTGCTGGAAAAGCTGGCTGACGAGATCCAGATCAGCGAGCTGGAGGAGCGGATACACGCCAGGGTCCAAGAGTATATGGACAAGGCCAACCACGAATACTACCTCCGCGAGCAGATACACGCCATCCAGGAGGAGCTGGGGGAGGATGAGGATGAGGAGGTCACCGAGCTGCGCCGCCGCATCCAGTCGTCCAAGCTTCCTCCCGCCGCCAGGGAGCACGTTGAAAAGGAGCTGAAGCGCCTGGCGCGCAGCTCTGTTCACGCCCCGGAGAGCGGCGTCAGTCAAAACTACATCGAGTATATGCTGGAGCTGCCCTGGGAGGTCTACGATACCTCGAATATCGACATCAGGAAGGCGCGGAAGGTCCTCGAGGCCGATCACTACGGCATGGAGGAGGTCAAGCGCCGCCTGATCGAATACCTGGCGGTGCGTTCCGTGGCCTCTGACAAGCTGAAGAGCCCCATCATCTGCCTGGTAGGACCGCCCGGCGTGGGCAAGACCTCCATCGCCCAGTCCATCGCCAAGGCGCTGGACCGGAAGTTCACCCGCCTGTCCCTGGGCGGTGTGCACGACGAGGCGGAGATCCGCGGCCATCGCAAGACCTATGTCGGCGCGATGCCGGGGCGCATCATATCGGCCATACGCCAGTGCAAGACCATGAACCCGGTCTTCCTGCTGGACGAGATCGACAAGCTGTCCCGGGACATGCGGGGCGACCCCGCCTCGGCCATGCTGGAGGCCCTCGATCCCGCCCAGAACAACGCCTTCCGGGACCATTACCTGGAGGTGCCCTTTGACCTGTCGGACGTGCTGTTCATCACCACGGCCAACTCGCTGGACACCATCGACCGGGCGCTGCTGGACCGCATGGAGGTCATCGAGGTTCCCAGCTATACCAGCGAGGAGAAGCTGGAGATCGCCAAGCGCCACCTGCTTCCCAAGCAGAGGGAGGCCCACAACCTCTCCAAGGGCCAGCTGAAGCTGTCGGACAAGGCCATCGCCGCACTGATCGACGGCTATACCCGCGAGTCGGGCGTGCGCACGCTGGAGCGCCAGATCGCCCAGCTGTGCCGCAGGGCGACGCTGCACCTCGTGGAACGCCCCGAGGACAGGAGCGTCTCCATCAAGCCGAAGGACCTGAAGGAATACCTGGGAGCGCCGCGCTACCTGCGCCAGCCCGTGGCCGACAGGCGCGAGGTGGGCGTGGTCAACGGACTGGCCTGGACCAGCGTTGGCGGCGAGGTCATGCCGGTGGAGGCCCTTTGCTTCCCGGGCAAGGGCAATATGAAGCTGACCGGCAAGCTGGGCGACGTCATGAAGGAATCGGCGGAGCTGGCCAGAAGCGTGGTTCGCGCCCGCCTCTCGGAATGGGGCGCGCCCGCAGACTACTTTGACAGACACGACATCCACATCCACGTGCCCGAGGGCGCGGTGCCCAAGGACGGCCCCTCGGCGGGCGTGGCCCTCAGCTGCGCGCTGATGTCCGCCGTGACAGGCCTGTCCGCCAGTGGCGCGCTGGCTATGACCGGCGAGATCACGCTGCATGGCAGGGTGCTGCCCATTGGCGGCGTGAAGGAAAAGCTGCTGGCCGCCTATCGCCTGGGCATCACCCGCATACTGCTGCCCAGGGAAAACGGGAAAGACCTGGAGAAGATCGACGCCGCGATACTCGATAAGATGGACATTCGCCTGATGGACAGGGTGGATGAAGCGCTGGAAGCCGTGCTGGAGCGCGCTGAGCAGCGCCAGGCGGGGTGAGCGCCCATGATCGTCAAAAAATCGAAGTTCGTGAAATCCCTCAGCGCCTTTGCGTCCTTTCCGGGCCAGGGGCTGCCGGAGATTGCCATGGTGGGGAAATCCAACGTGGGCAAATCCTCGCTGATCAACAGCACGACCGGCAATTCAAAGCTGGCCAGGACCTCGGCGGAGCCCGGCAAGACGCGGCTGGTGAACCTCTACCTGATCAACGAGGCCTTCTTCCTGGTGGATCTGCCTGGCTACGGCTTTGCCAGGGCTCCGAAGCGGGAGAAGCAGAAATGGGCGGAAATGATCGAGGGCTACCTGAGGGGATCGAAGCATCTGAAGAGGGTGTTCCAGCTGGTAGATGTGCGCCACGCGCCCACGGAGGACGACCAGCTGATGGTGGAATACCTTCGGCACTATGAGATCCCCTTTACCGTGGTGGCCACCAAGGCAGACAAGCTGTCCAAGGCCCAGCGGGGGAGGAGCATTCCCGTGATCTGCCGCACGTTGGGCGTACAGCCCTGGGAGGTCATGGTCCATTCCTCCAAGGACGGCACGGGGAAGGACCGGCTGTTGGAGCTGATCGAGGCTGAAATCGCGCCGGTTGAAAAGGAATCCCTGTAGCGGCGGCTACCAGCCGCCAGGCATGGGCGCGCCGCACATGCGCTCGCAGATTATCACCGTTACAGACACGCCGAGGCTATCGGCTTGAAGGGAGTTATCAACTTGGGAATCAAAGTGGCAAAGTTTGGCGGATCTTCACTGTGTGACGCGGAGCACTTCCGCAAGGTCAAGGCCATCATCGAATCGGATCCCGACTATCATTACGTGGTACCCAGCGCTCCCGGCAAGCGGTTTGACGCTGACGAGAAGATCACCGACCTGCTCTACCAGTGTCACAGGCTGGTGGAGCGCGGCCAGAGCCATGAGCAGCTGTTCAGGAAAATTGCAGACCGCTATCTGGCCATCGCCCGGGAGCTGGCGCTGGACTTTGACATCGAGGGCCTGCTGATCGACACCTGCAACGCCATTCGCCAGTACAAGAACCCGGATTTTGCAGCGAGCCGCGGGGAATACATGAACGGCATACTGCTGTCCAAGTACCTGGGCTGGGATTTCATCGATGCCCAGGATGTGGTGAAATTTGACCGACAGGGCGCCTTTGCCTCGGAGTGGACCAATGAGATCATGGCGGAGGCGCTGAAGCTGCACGCTCACGCGGTCATCCCCGGATTTTACGGCGCCTATCCCAACGGTGACGTGCACACCTTCTCCCGAGGCGGCAGCGACATCTCCGGCGCCATCGTGGCCCGGGCGGCGAAGGCCGACCTGTACGTGAACTGGACCGATGTATCCGGGTTCCTGATGGCCGATCCCCGCATCGTCAAAAATCCCAGGTGTATCCGGGAGTTGAGCTATCGGGAGCTGAGGGAGCTGTCCTACATGGGCGCGACGGTCCTTCACGAGGACGCCATCTTTCCGGTGCACAAGGCGGGCATTCCCACGAATATCCGAAATACCAATGCGCCCGAGGATCCCGGCACGATGATCGTGGTGGAACCTTCCCTGGATCGCGGGAAGGAGCAGGTGATCACCGGCATTGCGGGACACAAGAATTTCACGCTGCTGAGCATCGAAAAGGCGATGATGAACGCGGAGCTGGGCTTTGGCCGCCGGGTGCTTCAGGCGCTGGAGGATTTCGGCGTCTCGTTTGAGCACCTGCCCACAGGCATCGACACGATGTCCGTCGTGGTGGCTGACAAGGACCTGGTGACCCGAAAGGATCAGATCATTCAGCGCATCCAGCAAACCTGCCAGCCCGACGCCATCGACATCAGCGCGGGCATAGCGCTGATCGCCACCGTGGGTCATGGCATGACCAGCGCTCCCGGCACCGCCGCCCGCCTGTTTACGGCGCTCTACGAAGCGGGCGTGAACATCCGCATGATCGACCAGGGCTCCAGCGAGCTGAACATCATCGTGGGCATCAATATCGAAGATTTTGAAACCGCTATGAACGCCATCTACAGGGCGTTTGTGAAGGATTGAAACAAGGAATAAAAAAGGGAAGCGCTTCGGAGGGTTCGGATATGGGTCAGAAGAGGCGGACGGAAGGCGCAATCGACCTGAGCGTTCTGATCATGGCTTTGCTTTTTGCGGTGTGCGTCGGGCTGTTCGTACTCACGAGCGACGACCATCTTGCGCACCTGTTCAAGCCGCTGTACGTCTTCCTGAGAATGGCTTCCATAGTGGGAATCATCGGCATCCCTGCTTTTTTCATCGGCGAGAGCATTCCGCGCTCCTGGTTTGATTACAGACGCTTTCCGTTTAAATGCTATGCGTGGGAGTGCAACGGTCAGATCTATGAGCGCTTGGGCGTGCGCTGGCTCAAGACCCACAGCATAGACATGAGCAGGATCATGCCGAAGGCCTTTCCCAAACAGAATACCATCTCCAGGGATAAGGCGCATTTGGAGCGCCTTGTGCAGGAGATGTGCAGTGCCGAGCTGGTGCACTGGGTGCTCGCGCTGCTCAGTCCGGTATTCTGGCTGTTGATCGAAGGCTGGTATGGCGTGGCGATTTCAATCGGATATGCGCTGAGCAACCTGGGCGACATCATCATCCAGCGCTATAACCGTCCGAGAATAGTAATGATACTCGAGAGGATTAAAGCATGCGAAAACTGTTGATCATCACATCGATGTACACGGGGCACGGCCACAAAAGCATCGCTGAGGCCCTGGCGGAACGCCTTTCCGCCTATGACGATATGGAGGTCAAGAGCATCGACGGCTTTGCCCTGATGAACCGCTTTGAACAGTACATGGCCGAATACACCTACGGACCGATCACCCGAATGCCCGGCAAGGCATGGGAGTGGAATTTTGCGGCAGGGCAGACCTTCAGAAAACCGGTGACCACCGTGGTCGCCTCCATGATCCGGGCCCGCTTGCTGACCCTGCTGAACAGCTTTCAGCCGGATGCCATACTCTCCGTGCATCCGATTTTTCTGGCGTCGGTATTGGATGTCATGCAGGAGGCCGGGCTGGATATTCCGCTGATCGCCCATGAGGTGGATCTGGTGGACATCACCGAATACTGGTACGACCCCCGCATCTATCGCGTCCTGGCGCCGTCGCGGGAATCCTATGAATGCACGGTAGCCCATGTGGACAATCCCGACAGGGTCATAGAGGTCGGCTTTCCGGTGCGCATGCGATTTATGAACGTCCCAGCGCCGCAGCCTCACCAGGGTACGGTCGTCACCGTCATGAGCGGCTCGGAGGGCAGCGGCATCATTCGCGCCGTCACCCGCGTGCTCCTCAAGCACACCGACGTCCACGTCAACGTGGTGTGCGGGCGGAACACGAAGCTGCGCAAAAAGCTGAAAAAGGCCTTTGGTGAGCTGTACCACGGCCGACTGACCGTCATGGGCTTTATCGACGATATCCAGAATGTCATGGCGGCAAGCGACATTCTGATTCTTCGCGCGAGTCCCAATGCCGCCATGGAGGCGGTGGCGCTCAACGTGCCGGTGATCCTGTTCGGCCAGCTGGCGGGGCAGGAGCAGCACAACCCGGACGTGCTCCAGGCCCACGGCGTCGCGGTGTATTGCCCGGACCCGGAGGCGCTGCCCAAATGCATCGGCGACCTGTTTGCGAACGGAGGGGCTCCGATGGAGGCCATGCGCGCCGCCCAACGCGCCTATGCGCCCCTCGACAGTGCCGCCGAGACCGCAAGGCTGCTCGACAAGCTCATCGAACCGCGACAGAAGTGAAATTCGCTGATGTCAATCATGGCATATTTCCGTCGGCAACCCCCTCGGTATCCGCTGGAAATGCAGGATGGAGCGGTGCATGGTTCAAATGAGAAATAACGCAAAATACTCGAAAACGCACATAACATGCTCTTGACAATAAAATGATGTAATTGTATAGTAGCGTTTAACGATATGCGAATATTTGTATTCGCGTAGCGCAATTCTGATTGGGAGGAATCCGATTATGAAGTTCAACAAGGCAATCGTTGCAATGATCCTCGCCATCGTGATGGTCCTGGGTCTGGCCTCCGCCGCCATGGCCGAGGACGCGCTGAAGATGGGCGTCATCGGACCGTTCACCGGACCCGCCGCCCTCTATGGACTGGCTTGCAAGTACGGCGCCCAGGTTGCCGCCGACGAGATCAACGCCCAGGGCGGCCTGCAGATCGAGCTGCTTGCCGAGGATGACGAGCACGACGCCGAGAAGTCCGTCAACGCCTACAACACCGTGATGGACCAGGGCGCGCAGATGATCGTGGGCACCACGACCACCACCCCCTGCATCGCCGTCAGCGCCGTCGCCTACGAGGAGCGCGTGTTCATGCTGACCCCCTCCGCCTCCTCCGCGAAGGTGCCCGAGGGCAAGGACAACATGTACCAGGTCTGCTTCGAGGACCCGGCGATGGGCGTCTTCTCCGCGCAGATCATCTCCGAGAACAAGCTGGGTGAGAACGTCGCCGTGATCTACAACAACGCTGACGACTACTCCACCGGCATCTACCAGAACTTCAAGGCCAAGAGCGAGGAGCTGGGCCTGAACATCGTCTCCGAAACCACCTTCACCGACGACACCACGGACTTCTCCGTCCAGGTGACCGCCGCGAAGGACGCCGGGGCCGACCTGGTGTTCCTGCCCATCTACTACACCCCCGCTTCCATGATCCTGGCCACCGCCAAGAGCATGGACTACGCGCCCGTGTTCTTCGGCGTGGACGGCATGGACGGTATCCTGGCGATGGAGGGCTTCGACGCCTCCCTGGCCGACGGCGTCATCCTGCTGACCCCCTTCTCCGCGTTCTCCGAGGACGCGCACACCGTTGACTTCGTGGCCAAGTACCAGGCGGTCTCCGGCGGCGACAAGCCGAACCAGTTCGCGGCCGACGCCTATGACGCCGTGTACGCGCTGTACAACGCCAGCCTGGCGGCCGGCATCGACGGCAGCACCTCTCCCGAGGACGCCTGCGAGAAGCTGATCGAGCAGTTCGCGACCCTGAACTACGTGGGCCTGACCGGCGACATGACCTGGACCCCCGACGGCAAGGTCAACAAGCTGCCCAACGCCTACGTCATCAAGGACGGCGGCTACGTGGCCTTCGGCGAATAATCGTCCCCACGGTTTTTCCGGCTCCGATGTGTTCGGAGCCGGGGGGTTACCTTATAAGAGGTAACTGACCATAGCCAACAGGAGGGGCTGCTGGCGATGGTCAGTTACCTTCAACACGTTAAATGAGGAGTTGGAATTCATGGTTTCGTTCCTGCGATTCCTGATCAACGGAATCAGCCTTGGCAGGGTCTACGCCATCATCGCGCTGGGCTACACCATGGTGTATGGCATCGCCAAGATGCTGAACTTCGCCCACGGCGACATCATCATGGTGGGCGCTTATATCGCGTTCTGCGCCATGTCCTATCTGTCGCTGCCGCCGATCCTGGCGGTACTGTGCGCCATGGCGGTGTGCATGGTGCTGGGCGTCGTCATCGAGGGCCTTGCCTACAGGCCGCTGCGCCAGGCGACCAAGCTGGCCGTGCTGATCACGG
The DNA here is from genome assembly GCA_045637485.1 of Clostridia bacterium. Lineage (GTDB taxonomy): Bacteria > Bacillota > Clostridia > Christensenellales > Aristaeellaceae > UBA2862. The sequence goes on along the minus strand of JAZTZK010000047.1, from coordinate 37,157 downwards.
CCATCGGCGTCAGCTACCTGCTGCAAAACACGGCGCTTCTGATCTGGAGCTCCAACCCCAAGGTTTTTCCCTCCGTGTTCAGCCTGGGGTCGATCAAGCTGTTTGACGGCAACCTCGTGATATCCAGCGAGACGATCCTTACCATAGCGGCCAACATCGTCATCATGGTGGCGCTGACGCTGTTCACAGGCAGGACGAAGATGGGCAAGGCCATGCGTGCGGTGTCCGAGGACAAGGGCGCGGCGGAGCTGATGGGCATCAACGTGAACCGCACCATCTCCGTCACATTCGCCATCGGCTCGGCGCTGGCGGCCGTCGCGGGTGTGCTGCTGTGCTCGGCCTATCCCACGCTCCAGCCCACCACCGGCTCCATGCCGGGCATCAAGGCGTTCACCGCGGCGGTGTTCGGCGGCATCGGCTCCATCCCGGGGGCGATGATCGGCGGTCTGCTGCTTGGCATCATCGAGATTCTTGGAAAGGCCTACATCTCAACCGAGCTCGGCGACGCCATCGTGTTTGCCGTGTTGATCATCGTGCTTCTGTTCAAGCCGGCGGGCCTGCTGGGCAAGCCAATACACGAGAAAGTGTGAGGTGAGCGCCATGAAGCTGAAAAAGAGTACGATCAACAACCTCATCTCCTACGGCATCGTGATCGTCGCCTTCATCGTGTGCCAGGCCATGATCTCGAGCGGCTCCATGACCCGCTCCCTGAAGGGACAGATGATCCCGATCTGCGTATACATCGTGATGGCGGTGTCGCTGAACCTGGTGGTCGGCATCTCGGGGGAGCTGAGCCTGGGCCACGCGGGCTTTATGAGCGTCGGCGCGTTCTCCGGGGCCATAGCCTCCGCCTGGTTCCTCGCCGCGCTGCGGGTTGAAAACGAGACGCTTCGGCTGCTGCTGTCAATGGCGGTGGGCGGCGTGTTCGCGGGCGTCGCGGGCGTTTTGATCGGCGTTCCGGTGCTGCGGCTTCGCGGCGACTACCTCGCCATCGTAACGCTGGCGTTCGGCGAGATCATTCGAAACGTGCTGAACTGCCTGTACTTCTCGCTGGACGGGAACCGGCTGCATGTGTCCTTCAACAACCCGAATATCCCGGGTGCGCTCGTGGTCAACGGGCCTGCCGGTACGACGGGCATCGACAAGATCGCCACCTTCCCGGTGGGCTTCGCGCTGATACTGTTCACGCTGTTCGTGGTGCTGAACCTCATAAACAGCCGTTCGGGCCGCGCCATCATGGCGACCCGCGACAACCGCATCGCCGCTGAGGCCATGGGCATCAACGTCACCAAGTACAAGATGATGGCTTTCGTCACCTCCGCGGTGCTGGCGGGCATGGCCGGGGCGCTGTACGGGCTGAACTTTTCAACCGTCGCGGCGTCGAAGTTCAAGTTCGACACGTCGATACTGGTGCTGGTGTTCGTGGTGCTGGGCGGCATCGGCAACATCTGGGGCTCCATCATCGCGGCAGCGCTGCTGACGGTACTGCCGGAGCTGCTGAGGGCCTTTGCCGACTATCGCATGCTGGTCTACGCCATCGTGCTGATCCTGGTGATGCTGGTCACCAACAACCCGATGCTGCGCTCACTGTTCAGCCAGCTGTTCCGGCGCAGGGGACGCGACGATCAGGCGCAGGTGGGAGGTGTTGACGAATGACACAGACTGAAGGCAAGAAGCGGCTGCTTGACACCAAGATGGTGCCCGCGCCCAGCCAGGGCATCATCCCGGAGCGCGACCTGTTATCCACGCCGGTGCTGGAGGCCCGCCACCTGGGCATTGAATTCGGCGGTCTGAAGGCCGTGGAGGACTTTAACCTGATCATCGGCAAGACCGAGATCGCCGGGCTGATCGGCCCCAACGGCGCGGGCAAGACCACCGTGTTCAACCTGCTGACCAAGGTCTACCAGCCCACGATGGGCACGGTGCTGCTCAACGGCAAGGATACCGCGGGCATGAACACCGTCCAGGCCAACAAGCTGGGCATCGCCCGCACGTTCCAGAACATCCGCCTGTTCGACAATATGACGGTGGAGGATAATGTGCGCATCGGCCTGCACAACCAGATCAGGTATGGCATGTTCACCGGCATACTTCGTCTGCCGGGCTACTGGAAGGGCGAGCGCAGACAGCACGAAAAGGCGCTGGAGCTGTTGTCGATCTTCGACATGCAGGATCTGGCCGGCGCGCGCGCGGGATCGCTGCCCTATGGCGCGCAGCGACGGCTCGAGATCGTTCGGGCACTGGCGACGAATCCCTCGCTGCTGCTGCTGGATGAGCCCGCGGCGGGCATGAACCCCCACGAGACGGAGGAGCTGATGCACAACATCATCAAGATTCGCGACCAGTTCAAGATTGCCGTCATGCTGATCGAGCACGACATGAAGCTGGTCATGGGCATCTGCGAGGGCATCTGCGTGCTGAACTACGGCCGCATCATCGCCAAGGGCACCGCCGATGAGATCCAGGCCAACCCGACCGTCATCGAAGCCTATCTGGGCAAGAAGAAGGAGGGCTGAGCCATGATCGAAGCAAGTAAGAGCAAGAGCCTGCTGCGGGTGGACGACATTCACGTCTACTATGGCAGCATCCACGCCATCAAGGGCATTTCCTTTGAGGTCAACGAGGGCGAGATCGTCACGTTGATCGGCGCGAACGGCGCAGGCAAGTCCACCACGCTGAATACGGTTTCCGGCCTGCTCAAGCCCCGTAGCGGCCTGATAAGCTTTGAAGGGAAGGGCATTGTCGGCATCGGGGCCAGCCGTATCGTGGGCCTGGGCATGGCGCTGTGCCCGGAGGGACGGCGGGTGTTCCAGCAGATGACCGTGCTGGAAAACCTGGAGATGGGCGGCTACTCCCGCCCGAACGACGAGATTCCCGCTTCCCTGGAGAATGTATTCAAGCGCTTTCCCCGGCTGAAGGAGCGCGAAAAGCAGGTGGCCGGCACGCTCTCCGGCGGGGAGCAGCAGATGCTGGCCATGGGCCGGGCGCTGATGAGCAAGCCCAAGCTGCTGATGCTGGACGAGCCCTCGATGGGCCTGGCGCCGATACTGGTGGAGCAGATCTTTGACATCATCAAGGAGCTGCACGCCGCGGGCACGACGATATTGCTGGTGGAGCAAAACGCCCAGATGGCGCTTTCCATCGCAGACCGCGCTTACGTGCTGGGCACCGGCAAGATCACCATCTCCGGCCCCGCCGCCGAGGTTCTGGCGGACGATCGCGTGCGCGAGGCCTACCTGGGCGGCTGAGCATGGACAGACAAAAGCTGGAGGCGCGGCTGGCAGAGCTGCCATTGTACGAATACGCCTTTATCAGGGCGGACGAGCTGCGCTTTTCCGAACGTGTTCGCTATATCTGCCAGACGGAGTGCCCGATGTACAATACCACCTGGGCCTGTCCGCCGGCGGTTGGCACGGTGGAAGCCTGTAAAAAGCGGGTGATGGCCTTTGAGGAGGGATTGCTGATCGCCACGGTCACCGAGGTCAGCGACATCGCCAACATCGCCGAAACCCTGGCGACCCGAGCTGATCACGAGGAGATCACCCGTCGGGTGCTTGAGATGGTGCGCGAGCAGGCCGCGGAGACGCTGACGCTGTCCACAGAGGCCTGCGCCCACTGTGAGCACTGCACATGGCCCGACGCCCCCTGCCGCTTCCCGGACCGCATGTTTCCATGCGTGGAGAGCCACGGCATACTGGTCACCGACCTTGCGGAAAAGCATGGCATAGCGTTCCAGGCTGAAGGTAATATCGTCACCTGGTTTTCGCTGATACTGTTTAAATAAATACACCCTGGCTGCAAATACTGAATTACAGCCAGGGTGAAATTATTAGGCGCTCAACGCTTCGGCATGACGCGTTTTCCGCTGGAAACGATGGCATTCTGGGGACAGACCAGCGCGCAAAGGTGACATCCCACGCAGCGCTTGCCGTTGAGCACAGGCCTGCGCTGATCGTTCAGGCGAATGGCCTGGTGGCCGCCATCCGCGCAGGAGATCTCGCAGCGTCCGCAGCCGATGCATTTCTCCCGGACAAATCTCGGAAACAGTACGGTGTCCCGTTCCAAAATGTCGGTAGTGGAGTTCAGCGCATCCAGCCCAAGGCCGACGACCTGACTGATGCTGTCAAAGCCCTTCTCCGCGAGGTAAAGATTCAGCCCTTCCTTCAGATCGTCGATTATCCGGTATCCGTATTGCATCACGGCTGTGGTCACCTGGATGGACCGCCCGCCCAGCAGTATGAATTCCAGTGCGTCCTGCCAGGTTTCCACGCCGCCCATGGCTGAAATGTGCATGCCTGCCAGCATCGGATTATGGGCCAGCTCCGAGACGAACCGCAGGGCAATGGGCTTTACCGCGTTCCCGCTGTAGCCGCCCACGGCGCTCTGGCCGTGGACCGAAGGTGAGGAAATGAAGGTGTGAATGTTCAGCTGCATCACGGATTTGATGGTGTTGATGGCAGAAATACCGTCCGCGCCGCCGCGCATGGCCGCTTCGGCCGCGGGGCTCATATTGGCTACGTTCGGCGTCAGCTTCGGCAGGACCGGGATTTTGCAGGCAAGCTTGGCGGCGGCGGTATAGCGTTCCACCAGCTCCGGTACCTGACCGATATCTGATCCCAGTCCATCTTCGACCATGTTGGGGCAGGAGAAATTCAGTTCTATAGCGTCTGCGCCGTTTGCCTCGCATTGCCGGGCCAGCTCGCCCCATTCCACCTCGTCCTGTCCCATGATGGAGGCGAATATAAACTTGCCCGGGTATTTCGCCTTCAGCTGACGGAAGATGGCCATGTTCTCAGCGACGCTGTGGTCGGAAAGCTGTTCGATGTTCTTGAAGCCAACGATGCTGCCGTCAGCGCCGGTGACAGCGGAAAAGCGGGGAGAAGCCTCGTGGATATCCAGTGAGCAGATGGTCTTGAAGCAAACGCCTGCCCAGCCCGCATCGAAGGCGCGGGCACACATGTCATAGGTGCTGGCAACCACGGAGGAGGACAACATGAAGGGATTTTCCAACGGTATGCCGCACAGGTCGCACTGTAGGCGTTTTTCATCCTTGGGCACGGGAGTTTCCGTTTCAGGCTTGACCTGCTGGTACAGGCGGTTGATCAGGCTGGAGATGGGGACCTGGCCCTGGCGCACGCAGGCGTGCTCGCAGGGAGCAGCGCATTCCACACACGGGTTGCTTTGTGGCAGCCTGGAGATCGCGCCCTGCTCGTTGCGCAGCCATATGCTGCGTAGAAGGCTTGAGGGTTCGAGCTTCGGGCAGGCTGCGTCGCAAGGCGCGTTGCCGCATAACGCGCAATGGATCATGTCCAGTCTGCGAATCATCGGTTCATTACGGATCACACTGAATCACCTCTTCTCTATACTAATGCGTCTGTATCCCATTGTCAAGGGAAGGTGCTTCCACATTCGATACATATATACTGTATCACGGAGTTCGCGCAAAAAGGTCACAAAAATTGTCAAAAATGAGAATCGAGTATTCGATTCTCATTACAATTCAATGAAGAAACGATTAATTACTCGGCGGACGCATTTTCCTCAGGGACTGCCTGCGCTTCGTCGACCGCTTCTTCATCCTCCTGGGCATCCTCCGGCGTTTCTGTGATCTCCAGATCATAGCCCACGGTGTGCATGGAGATGTCGTGGACATCCTCCACCAGCGAGCCGAGGCCAATGAACAGGCTGCCATTTAAAACGCCGATGCAGATGCCCAGCAGCGACCACCAGAAGTTGGTGAATTCCAATCCGAAATGGATGAACAGGTAGGGGAAGGGAATCAGCAGCACGCCGATGACCATCAGCATGATAGAGAGGGGATAGCGCTTGCGGGCGAGCTCCGCGAGTATGGCCTTGTACCTCATTTTGGAAACCTCCTTGATATGATTGCGTATTTTATATCGGTTCAAAACGAACGGGCTGATTGCGGTCGAACAGCACCCTCCAGCCCCTGCAGGCAGCGGGTTGCCACTCATAGAAACCGCGTTTTTCCAATGGAAACCAGTTTTCCATCAGACTGACGATGACGCCGCCGTGGCAGACGACGAGGATCGTATCCCATTTCATTTCAAGCAGCTCGGCGCCGCTTGAGAGCACCCTTTGCCGGAACGCGGCCGTGGATTCACCGCCGGGGCAGGGGACAACGCCGTCTGAGTCGTCGATCCAGCGCCGGTAATCGGGATCGTGCCTGAGCGTTTCATAGCCCAACATTTCAAAGCGACCGAAGTTCATCTCTGAAAACGTTGCCAGAACGCGGTCGGGTCTGTGACCGGTCAGTATTTCCAGCGTCTCATCGGCTCGGGCCATACCGCTGGTGACGTAAAAATCGCAGGTTGGCAACGGGCGCTGGGCTGCGATCTCACGGGCCATAGCGCGCCCGTTTTCCGACAGGGAAAGGTCGGTACTGCCGCAATAGACGCGCTTTTCGTTGGCCTCGGTCATGCCGTGGCGCAGCAGGAATAACACCCTCATTTGACGCGCTGCGAGATGCCGCAGAATAGCCGCCAGACCTCGTCCGCCTCCCCGGCCAGCTTCAGGTTCATCCGACCGCAGGCTTCGCGCCAGGCGCGAAGTGAAGGCTCCATGGGCACGATGCCGCCGGAGATGTCATTGGCGATAAAGATCACATCTCTATACAGACCAGGGTCTGCGCCAAGCGCCTCCGCAGGCTCCGCGCCTGCGCGGATGCGGTTCAGGGCGAAGCGGTCGACATAGGCGACGCAGTGGCGGGAGAAGTCCAGGGCTTCGGTGGATTCGTCACAGAATTGGATATCGTCGTCCGCAAGGCCGAACCGTTTTCGGGCGAAGTCCAGCTTTCCCTGATAGCTTCCGCCGATGATCAATACCATGTTCCGGTCCTCCTACGCGAGAAAGTGAATGCCTGAAAGGGCGATCAGGCCGGCGCATTCGGCGACGCTCAGGGCAAAGCCGGCCACGTCGCCGGAAACACCCTTGAGCGTGTGGGAAGCCCAGGCCATGGCCGCGGCATAGGCGGCCGTCTCGATGAGCAGCGCAATCGCGAACGCTTTCAGCCATACGGTGCAGATGACCACGGCGATCAGCCACATGGCGACGACGGCGACGAGGTGGGCGCTCTTGCCCTCGGTCCTGGCGTATTCGCTGTGGCCAAGGGGCTTCATCGTCATCACGCAATAGGCCGATCCACACCGGGAAACCACCGGTATGAAAATGAGCGCCTGAAGATCGAACCAGTCCAAATCGATTGCGGCGGCATAGCTGAACATCATCAGCAGGCCGAGACCCACCACGGCAAAGGCGCCCGTGTGCACGTCTTTGAGGATGCGCAGCCGCTGTTCAAGGGGACGCCAGGACAGTATGGCGTCACAGGTATCCATGTAGCCGTCCAGGTGGATGAAGCCGGTCAGCAGCCAAGGCAGCGCCGCGATCAGCGCCGCGCACAGCGACGGCGTCAGCCAGGTCATGCCCAGCGTGCCCAGCGCAGTCCACAGCAGTCCCAGCAGCGCGCCGACGATGGGCAGACACACCAGCATCAAACCCCGGGCGCTCTCATCCCAGACGCGATTGGGACAGGGAAGGGCTGTGAACATGCCATAGCACATGCAAAAGGCATTCCAGAATCGCTTCATAACGGCAGGACTCCCTTATGGACGATGAATTGCCCGGCCACCACCTCGATCACGTTGTCACAGCGGGCCGCCATATGTCGGTCGATGTCGGCAAGTCCCCTGCGATAGGCTTCCGTCAGGTCGTCATAGAGCAGGGCGTCTGAAAAGATGTAGTCCGACACCAGGACCGTGTTCGGCGCGCGGGCGACAAAGGCCTCCAGCGCATTGGCGACGCGCCGGGCGGCGTCCATGTCGACGCCTCCGGGCGCAAACATCTCATTGGAGAGCAGCGCCGTCACGCTGTCCAGCAGGAATGACCCTTTGGGATCGGCGTTGTCGAGGCAACGCAGTATGTCCCGCCCGCACTCCAGCGTCTCAAAGCCCCAGCCTGCGCGCTCCTTGCGATGGCGGCGGATGCGGGCCAGATCCTCCCCGTCGCGGGGGATCATCGTGGCGATGTAGTACAGGGGCTTGCCGCAGGCCTTTGCCGCCCTCTGGGCGTAGAAGGATTTGCCGTTCTTGCAGCCGCCGGAGATGTAGGTGCTCATCATGCCTCTCCCAGGAATGCCTTGTTGCCGCGTATCTCCGAAAGATAGCCGTCGTCTATGGCGGCTTCTTCGAAGGTGGCCATATTGCGGATCACGCTCTGGGAAGCGGCCACCAGTTCAAAGGCGATGGGGCAGCCGCTGCCCTCGCCAAGGCGCATGTTCATCAGCAGCATCGGCTCCAGTCCCATGGCTTCCATGGCCAGGCGGTAGCCCCGCTCCGCAGAGGCGTGGGAGGGGATCATGTAGGCCGAGACCAGCGGGTTCAGCCTGTAGGCGCAGAGCGCGGCCACGGCGCTGATAAAGCCGTCGATGACCACGGGCAGGCGCGCGGCGGCGGCGCCCAGGAACGCTCCGCACATGGCCGCCAGGTCGAAGCCGCCAACCTTCATCAGCACGTCCACCGGGTCCGACGGATCGGGCTGCCAGCGGGCGATGGCGTCGTCGATCAGCGCGATCTTCCGGGCATAGGCCGCGTCATTGATGCCCGCGCCCCGGCTGACGGTCTGATTTGCCGGCAGGCCAAGCAGCGTGGACAGCACGGCGCTGGAGGTGGACGTGTTGCCGATGCCCATCTCGCCGACGCCGACGATCTGAATGCCCTCGTCGGCGGCGCGGCGCGCCGCCTCGATGCCGATCCGCAGGGCGCACTCCGCCTGCTCCCGGCTCATGGCGTGTTCCCTGGAAAAGTTGCGAGTGCCGTGGGCAATTTTCACGTCCCGGACGCCACTCTGGTGGAAGTCGGCGTTGATGCCCACGTCCATCACGTCCAGCTCGCTGTGAAAGTGGCGGGCCAGCACGGCCACGCCGGTCAGCCCCCGCGTGAAGTTGATGGTCTGGCTCAGGGTTACGCTCTGCGGACAGCTGGCCACGCCCTCCTCAACGATGCCGTTGTCCGACGCGAATATCAGCACGCGGCGCCGGTCCACCGGATTGTAGAGCTTGCCCGTCATGCCGGCGAGCTTTACGGAGATATCCTCCAGCTTGCCAAGGCTGTGGGGTGGTTTTGCCAGGCTTTCCTGGCGGGCCAGGGCTTGCGCCATGGCGTCTCGGTCGGGTTCATGGATATTGCTCAGGATTTCCTGAAGAAGCTGTTCCATAGTTGAACGATTTTTCCTTTCAGTGCTTCTGTCTTTTCGCGGATCTCAAGGCTGTCAAACCAGTCCCGCACAGGCTTCAGCCTCTCGGCGATCTGCAGCGAGTCGATCCATTTGCGCGCCGGGGCCAGCTTTTCAGAGATGCCGGTGCTGTCAAACCATTCGCGAAGCTGCTTTCCGGTTGGCAGGTAGGTGTATACCTGGACGTAGCGCCGGGCGCCCGTGTATTTTTCCAGGTAAAAATCCTCCAGCGCGCTGATCTTCACCTCGCCGGTGGAGGAGGCGTGCACAAAGCGGTTGCCGCCGATCCAAAAACCCATGTGGTCGCTGGGGTCCCGGTCCCGCACGGTATCGAAGCAGATCACGTCGCCGGGCAACAGGCTCCCGGGATTCTCGATCAGAGGATAGCGTTCGTCGGTGCCGATGATCTCGGCGGAGTGGTAGGGGAATTCAAACCCCTCCGGGGTCAGACAGTACATCACCAGGCCGCTGCAATCGAATCGGTCCGGCCCTGCCGCGCCCAGTACATAGGGCTTGCCCAGGTGCTCCAGCGCCCGCATCACCACCACCTCGCCCTGGGTAAAGCCCGAACAGGTCAGACAGATCAGCATCAGGCAAAGCCACAGCGCGACAGTCTGGATCAGAAAAAACCGGGCTCTGCGGAAGGGGCGAAAGCGGGGATGCATCGGCATGGTTCTCCTATGTAGCGGTTGCCTGTCAGTAGAGGTGGTCCCTGGGCGGTGGCGGCGGGGAAGGTCTCGCCGATGTATCTGCCTATTTTCCAGCCAGGGACTTGCGGTACTTTTCACTCTCCCAGTTGGCTATGAAGGCCTTGGCCGCCTCGCCCATGGTGGAGAGCGTATAGTGCTTTTTCTCGATCGTCCGGTAGATGAAGAGCACGGCGGTCAGCGTCTCGGCGATCACCTGGGCCTTGGCGGCGGGCATGTTGAAGGTCACCGCGCCGGTCTTCGGGTTGCAGACGGCCATACCCGCCTCGGGCTTGCCCTCGCCAAAGCTGAAGGTTCCCGTCAGGAAAACCAGCTGGTCGGGGTAGAGGGGGGATTCCAACAGGAACTTCTCGCTGAAGTCGCCGGAGGCCAGCTGTTCGGTGAGGAAGGGGCAATCCGCTTCGACCAGGCCGTCGCCGATGTCCTTCACGCCCACCTTCGGGAAGCTGCCGTTTTCAATGCCGAAGGCCATGGCGATGCGGTCGTTGACGTCGGTGTGGATGCGCAGGCACGCGTCGGGATCGTCACTGTGGACGATCAGGCCGTGGTTCTGCATGAATATAGCGGCGGGGCGGCGGCCCGTTTCGGCCTCAACGCGGCGCACCTCATCCCGTATGGAGAAGGTCAGCCGGGCGCCCGGGTCCACGTAGCTGACCCAGCCCCAGCCGTAGTCCGCGCCCGCCAGGGCATCCCTTGCAATGGCCTCCAGCTCGACGCTGCAGGCGGCCAGGTTGGCGTAAACGCTGTGACTGTGGGCGACATAGGTATCCAGTATCGAGTGAAAGCCCGCCTCAACGGAGGGACGCAGCGCGGCCAGGCCTTCGATGGCCTTGGTGTTGGCCTTGGCCTGATCGCTGCCGGCCTTCTCCACGTCGGCGAGGGCGACGGGATCGGTGTCGTTATAGAAGCGGCGCAGCGCCTCATAATCCAGCACAGCATAGGCCTGATCGGGACGGATGTCCTTCAGGCAGTAGCCCGAGGCCTTGATGGCCATCAGGCCGCCCTCCAGCTTGGCCGAGGTGTTGCCGCCGCCGCCCTGCACGTAATCCGCACGGGCGCCGACGCTGGTGGATATACGGGTGAAGTTTTCCAACCTTTTCTTATTGCTTTCAAAGAAGCTGTTCATGTCCGTTCCTCCGTTTTGCGTTTTTTCATACGCGCCGTCCAGCGGCGACATCTTCGCGATCAAAAAGTGTATGGCCTTGCCCTGCCCGGCGTACAGACGCTCATGCTCGGAGACATAGTTCGGTTCAAAGCCCGATCCGTACAGGTCGTCCGTCAGGTAGGTGATCTCGAAGCCGCATTCCCTCATGTAGCGCTTCGTGGCCGTGAACAGGGCGTCGTTGTCGGTCTTGAACCAGATTTCACCATCCGGGGCCAGGAATTCACGGTACTGGAACAGCTGCCTCGGATGGGTCAGGCGGCGCTTGTGGTGCTTGGCACGCTCGTCCCAGGGGTTCGGGAAGTTGATGTAGATGCGGCTGATGCCGTCCGCAGCGCTGAAGGTATCGTAGATGCGCATGGCATCCACCTCGGAGAATACGAGGTTTTTCGGCGGTTCGGCCCCGTATTCTCGCTCCGTGTTGCGCACGGACACCGCCAGCACGGTGCGCACCTCGTCGATGGCGATGAGGTTGACTTCGGCGTTCTCGTGGGCCATGCGCACCGTGGAAACGCCCTTGCCGCAGCCGATCTCAAGGTGAAGGGGACGGCCCGGACGGTCAAAGCATTCCCGCCAGCGCCCCCGGTGCGAGGACGGCGCTTCGATGAAAAACGGGCAGGCGGCCAGCTTCGGCTCGGTCCAGGGCTTTCTCCTCATTCGCATGGAATCATTGCTCCCCCGGGGTCTTCCCGTCCCGCGCCTGCCTTTCGGCCTCTTCCTTGCGCCGGGTCACCGTGCGCATCCAGTACAGCAGCCCGATGCCGCCCAGCGTGGACACCACCCAGAGGATCAGCGCCAGCTGCACCCGCCCGGTCAGCATCGCCACCAGGCCCAATATGTACAGCAATACCAGTATCAGCGCCACAACGGCGCGGAGCCTGTGAAAGAGCGCGCTGCGATCACGCATGTCGTCGTTCACTTCCCTGAAAATGTATATCATAATATTATTCGCTCACAATGAGCGTTTGTCCTGCCAATCGGACCGCAAATCAAAGATTTTTCTTGCGCGAGGGGTTCTGATGGGGTATACTGTAATTAACTGTGAAGGAGGAAGCTGTTGTGATCAAGATCATTGTGAAGCGCCTGGAGGCGGTGCTGGCGGAGCTGGACGCGCTGTCGGGAGAATGCGGTTCGCCGGATGAGCTGGAGGATTTGAACGCAGAGCTTGAGGATGCGCTGATGATGCTGTCGGACATCGATCCCCGGCAGGCGGGCTGGGAGGAGGAGCTTTCGGACACCCTTGAAGACATTCGGGCACTGGCGGGCGATTATCGCAGAACCGGCATCCCCGCCGCGAGGGCATTGGCCGTTAAGCTGGAGCAGGCGGCGGTGGAACAATGAGGGATCTGGCTGCTTGTCTTTTTCCCATTCATGGGGTATACTGTTCACATTGACTGATACGGAGGGTGTTGTCTATGAAGCGATACAGGCCCTTTGCGCCGGGCTTCATCGTGTTGTACGTGCTGACGCTGCTGACGCTTGGCGATGTGATCTATACCGTCGTGCGGCAGGCGAAGGGCGTCAATAATGACCTGATGGGCAGCTTTTCATTTTTTTCCTACCTGATATTCGCCATGGCCTGCTGCTATACGTGGATGTATGTCCGGGCTCAGGTTGTGATCGACGGCCAGAAGATGCGCATGGCCTTCCCGGCGAACATCCGTCCGAAGCAGGGCCAGCCCCGGGCAATGTTCCTCTACCGACAGGGAGATCTGGACCTGAAATTCATCGACAAGACCATAGACCTGAAACAGGTGACCCAGTATGGGTATGTGGAGGACCTGGGCTACGAGCCTCTGGACAAGAGTCCGGGCGGCGAGAAGAACAAGCTGTTCCCGGTGCACGAGGTGGCCTTCATCACCAGCGACAACAAGCGCTACCACATGAACGCCGGCTTCTACAGCGACAAGCAGAAAAAGGAAATCTTCACCCAGGTGCGCGACATCTCCGGTATTGAGCCGGAGGGGAAGCTGGGGGAATTGCTGAAATGATCCCATAAATAGTACGAAACCCCTGAGGATCACCGATGATTCTCAGGGGTTTCGTCATTCAACCGGCTTTATCCGACGACGATATTCACCAGCCTGCCGGGCACGAAGATCAGCTTCCGGACGCTCTTGTCGCCGATCAGTTTCTTTACCTCGTCCAGGGACAGGAAGTAGTCGTTGGCGGCCTCACGGGTCAGGTCGGAGGGCACGTCCATGCGGCCGCGCAGCTTGCCGTTGATCTGCAGGGCCACCTCCACGGTGTCCTTTACCAGCGCGGCCTCGTCGTACTTCGGCCACTCGGCGTACATCAGCTCGGCGTCAGACAGCTTGCACAGCCGGTTGATCTCCTCGGTGATGTGCGGCGCGACGGGGTTCAGCAGCTTGACCAGGGCCAGCAGCTCGCCCCGTGTGACGCTGCCCCTGGCGTAGATGGCGTTCACCAGCGTCATCATGGCGGCGATGGCGGTGTTGTACTTCATCTTCTCGTAGTCGTCGCCGACCTTCTTGATGCAGGTGTGCACGTCGTAGGCCAGGTCCCTGGAGATGTCCTTCTCATCGGTCAGCATCTCCATCAGGCGCCACACGCGGTCCAGGAAGCGCTTGCAGCCCTTCACGGAATCGTCGTTCCACGGCGCGGCGGCGGTATAGTCGCCCATGAACAGCACATACAGGCGCAGCGTGTCGGCGCCGTACTGCTTCACGATGTCCAGCGGGTCCACCACGTTGCCCTTGGACTTGGACATCTTCTCGCCGTCGCTGCCCAGGATCAGGCCCTGATAGCTGCGCTTGGCATAGGGCTCGGGGGTGTTGGCCTCGCCGATGTCGTACAGGAAGCGGTGCCAGAACCGGCTGTACAGCAGGTGGCGGGTGACGTGCTCCATGCCGCCGTTGTACCAGTCGACGGGCATCCAGTATTTCATCTCGTCCATCGACGCGAAGGCCTTGTCGTTGTGGGGATCCACAAAGCGCAGGAAGTACCAGGACGACCCGGCCCACTGGGGCATGGTATCGGTCTCGCGTCGGGCGGGGCCGCCGCACCTGGGGCAGGCGCAGTTCACGAAGGAATCGATGCGGGCGAGGGGGGACTGGCCGTCGGTGCCGGGCTCGAAGTTTTCGACGTCCGGCAGGGTCAGCGGCAGCTGGTCGTAGGGCACGCCCACGGTGCCGCACTTCGGGCAGTGGATCAGCGGGATGGGCTCGCCCCAGTAGCGCTGGCGGTTGAAGGCCCAGTCCTTCATCTTGTACTGTATGCCCTTGCGTCCGATGCCCTTCTCAACGAGGAAGTCCAGCATGGCGGCGATGGAATCCGCCTTGTTGTCGTAGGCGTTCAAAAAGTCGGAATTGACCATCGGGCCGTTGCCGGTGTAGGCTTCCTTTGTGATGTCGCCGCCCTGGATGACCTCGATGATGTACACGCCGAACTTGGTGGCGAATTCCCAGTCGCGCTGGTCGTGGGCGGGCACGGCCATGATCGCGCCGGTGCCGTAGCCCATCATCACATAATCGGCGATGAAGATCGGGATACGCTTGCCATTGACGGGATTGACGGCCATCAGGCCCTCCAGCCTGACGCCGGTCTTGTCCTTCACCAGCTGGGTGCGCTCAAACTCGGTCTTGCGAGCGCACTCCTCGCGGTAGGCCTCGACGTCGGACCAGTTGGAAATGCGGTCCTTGTACTTGTCCAGCAGCGGGTGCTCCGGGGCCATGACCATGAAGGTGACGCCGAACAGGGTGTCCGGGCGGGTGGTGTAGATCTCCAGCTTTTCATCGACGCCGTCCAGCGCGAAATCCACGAACGCGCCGGTGGAGCGACCGATCCAGGTGACCTGCTGCTGCTTGATGCTCTCGGGATAATCCACGGTTTCCAGTCCCTCCAGCAGCTTGTCGGCATACTGGGTGATGCGCAGGTACCATACGTCCTTGGGCAGCTGCACCACGTCGCTGTGGCACACATCACACTTGCCGCCCTGGCTGTCCTCGTTGGACAGCACCACCTTGCAGTGGGGGCAGTAGTTTACCAGCGTCTTGGCGCGGAAAACCAGGCCGTGGTCGAACAGCTTCAGGAAAATCCACTGCGTCCACCTGTAGTAGTCCGGCAGGGAGGTGGAGATTTCCCGGCTCCAGTCGAAGGAGAAGCCGATCTGCTTCATCTGGTCCCTGAAGTGGTCCACGTTCTTGGTGGTGATCACGTGGGGATGGGTGTTGGTCTTGATGGCGTAGTTCTCTGCGGGCAGGCCGAAGGAATCGAAGCCCATCGGGAACAGCACGTTGTAGCCCTCCATGCGGCGCTTGCGGGCCACGACCTCCAGGCCGGAGTAGGCCTTGATGTGGCCCACATGCATGCCCGCGCCGGAGGGGTAGGGGAATTCCACCAGCGCGTAGAACTTCGGCTTGGCGTGGCTCTTCTCGGCTTCGAAGGCGTGGGTGTCGTCCCAGTGGCGCTGCCATTTGGTCTCGATATCGGCGGGCGAATAGACGGGAATGTTTTTCATGGTATGCACCTCGAACACTTATTTTGAGAAAATCATTGTAGAAAACCGGTCAGGCGAATGCATCCTGACCGGTAAAAACATCCATGCGACAGGCTCATTCTGCCTTGGCCGCTTCTTCGGTGGCTTCATCAGCTGCTTTGGCTGCTTGTTCAACCGCTTCCCCGGCGTTTTCAGCAGCTTCTTCAACCTTCTCCTCGGCAGCCTCGGCGGCGTTCTCTACAGCCTCGGCGGCCTCCTCAGCCTTTTCCTCCACAGCCTCAGCGGCCTCCTCAGCCTTTTCTTCCACCGCTTCGGCGGTCTCCTCGGCCTTTTCCTCCGCCGTGTCGGCAGCCTCCTCGGCGGCAGTCTCAGCCTGTTCAGCGGCGTCAGCAGCATCCTCTACGATCGCGTCGTCGATGGAAACAGGGGGGGTATCGCTGTTGTGAGCGGTGATGATGGTGGCTACGATGGCCAGCACGATGAATACGGCGGCGGCAATCTTGGTGTATTTCTGCAGCCGACCCTCCATGCTCTTGGCCTTGTTCTTGCCGAAGAATGTCTCAGCGCCGCCGCCGATCGCGCCCAGGCCCTGGCGCTGGCCTTCCTGCATCAGCACAGTGACGATGAGAACGATGGAGGTCAGAATCAGTAAGATATCGATGATAATGGACAAAGCGGTCATGGAACATCCTCCTTAAAGTATAAAACACATATCCTTTGATCCTCGCCGGGAGGTTCGTCTGCCCGAAGCGCGCAAAAAAAGCACGCTGATCAAAACACGCTGGACTATTATAGCACGCTTCCCTTCAAAACGCAACCTTATTTTCGCAGAAAAGGGGCGATTTTGTCTATAAAATGACGGTTAATTCTTGGCGTATGGCTCTTGAAAGGTTATTCCGCCTCGAACATGTCTGATATGCGCAGCTTGGCGCGATAGACCTCGTTTCGCCCGTAGCCCGCTTCCTGGGCCTCCCTCGCGGCCTGGGACAGGGATACCCCGTCCAGTAGCCTCGCAAGCATCCAGGCTTCCGGCGAGGCCCTCTGCGCGGACGTCTGAGGGATCGGGAGCATCGATATGTCCGCCGCGAGGCAGTATTCCCCTTTTTCCACGCCGGGGTTCGCGCGAAGTTGGGCCAGCACCTGCGCCGCTTCGCCGCGGTAGATGCGCTCGAAGCGCTTGGTGAGGTCGCTGCAAACGCATAGCAGGCACTGGGGCCACCTTTCGGCGATGGCTTCGACCAGGCCGACGATGCGATGGGGGGATTCGTACGCCACGAACACCGGTATGCCCGCGCGATGGATGGCGTCCAGCTTGTCCGTCAACGCCTTCTTTTCCCGGGGCAGGAAGCCGTAGAAGGCGAATTCCCTGGCGTCGAAGCCGGAGGCGGAGAGGGCCGTCGCCACCGCCGAGGGGCCGCAGACGGGCTCCACCGGGATGCCCGCCTCCCAGCAGGCGCGCACCAGCAGATGGCCGGGGTCGGAGATGCCCGGCGTGCCCGCGTCGCAGGTCAGCGCCACGGTCAGGTCCTCTTCGAGCATGCGCGCCGCGATCTGAGGGGCCTTTCCCTCCTCGTTGTGGCGGTGGCAGGAGGTCATGGGACGCTTGATGTCGAACTGGTTCAGCAGCTTCATCGTCACCCGGGTGTCCTCGGCGGCGATCAGGTCGGCGCTCTCCAGCGCCTGGCGCATGCGGGGCGTCAGGTCGTTCAGGTTCCCGATGGGCGTGGCGACGACATAAAGCTTGGGCATGATTGGACGCTCCTTGTATGCTTTTCAATAATATAGAACAGCTCGTTGCTGGTCTCAAAGTGCTCGAGTATGCGCATGCCCTCCGGCAGGTGCGCCTCCATCCAGCGGGCGTAATTTGCGGCCATGCCCACACTCCGCCCGCCGAGGGTTCGGGTGGGGAAGGAGACGACCAGTCGCGGGGCGTTGACGGCGCGTAAGACCCGCGCCGCGCCGCCGCTCTCCTGGCGCTCCAGCAGGGGCAGCAGCTTGAACAGCAGCGCCGCGTCAAAGGGTTCCTTTGGAATCGCGCCGGGGCACAGCAGATCCGCGCATATCGCCGAGACGGGCATGCGGTAGCTGTCACGGAAGCAGTTTACGGCACAGACCGCCGCCCCGGAGATGTCCACGCCCACGGTATCGACGCCCCGTGCCCCAAGATAGAGGGGATTGATGCCGCAGGCCAGGTCAAGAACAGACCGGAGTCTGCCTGTTATGGCGAATATGCGGCCATACAAGGCGTCCATATCCGAAAGCGGCAGGCGCTCCCGGGTGGAGGCATGGCGGCTGAGCATCCTGTCGAGACCGGTGTCGGTTTTATCGACGTGCCAGGCCTGCATGTCCCAGGCGAGCTGCCGGGCTTCCTGGGGGGTCATGAATGCGCCGGTGATGCCGTGCAGCGCCTCCCGCGCGGCCTTTTCCACGTCCTTCGCCCTCTTGTAGCGCTTCTCACAGTCCGACCAAACCCGTCGAACGGTGTCAGGGCAGACGTCCCGGTAATTCTTCGAGCGCAGCAGCTTGTCCAGGAGTTCGTTATTCATCGCGAAGCAGCTCCATCAGCCTTCCGTAGAAGCGCAGGTTGTGGGCCGTGGCCAGGCGGAGTGCATGGGGATCGTTTACCTTGAACAGGTGATGCAGGTATGCCCGGGAGTGGTTGCGGCACAGCACGCAGTCGCAGGCGGGGTCTACAGGCCCCTCCTCCCGCCGGTGCGCTTCGTCCAGGATATACAGGAACTTGTAGAACCTGCCGTCCTCCCGGCGCACGCCCTGTCGGGTGTCCAGGCCGGGGAGCCAGGTGTACAGGCGCTGGTGGCGGGCCTCCCGGGTGGGGATGACGCAGTCAAACAGCGTGTATCCCATGCCCACCAGCATGGCGATCTCCTCGGGTCGGCCCAGCCCCATGGCGTATTTGACCTTGCCGTCGGGCATGGCGTCGGCGGCCATCTTCAGTATGTCGGGCCGGAAAGCGCCGCTCTGGTCCAGCGGCCAGCCGCCAAAGCCATAGCCGTCGAAGCCGATGGCCTCCAAACGCCGTCCGCATTCCATGCGCAGCTCAGGGTCACCGCCGCCCTGGACGATGCCGAACAGCAACGGCTTCCTTTCCAGCCTTCCGGACAGCTTGTCGAACTCCGCACGGCAGCGCTCGCCCCACCGGACGGTCAGCTCCACGCTGCGCCGCTGAACATCCGGCGGGTCGTCGGGATGGGTGCACATGTCCAGGGCCATCATGATGTCGCTTCCGTACTGAAACTGCACCTGTATGCACTTTTCAGGCGTGAAGGTCAGCCTGTCCCGACCGCGGTCGGGTCTGAATATGATCTCCTTGTCCCGGATCTCGCCGTATTCCGGGTTTTCCCGAATCAGCGAGTACAGCTGGAAGCCGCCGGAGTCGGTCAGTATCGCGCCGCGGTAGCCGGTGAAGCCGTGCAGTCCGCCCAGCGCCTTGACCAGCTTGGCGCCGGGCTTGGTCATCAGGTGATAGCTGTTCATCTCGCAGCCCTGCAATTCAGCCGCGTAGACATCCTCAAAGCTCCCCGCGCGAATCGCCCCATAGGTGGCGTCGGGGAAAAAAGCGGGCAGCCTGACCGCGCCTGAGGGGGTTTCAAGAAATCGCATACAGACACCCCTGTCAGTATTGGTATAGCTCCCGGGCGTAAACCCGGCATGGGCTTCCGTGGTAATTGGGCATATGCATCAAGTATTCGAAACCGTATTTCTCATAAAGCCCTACGTGATCGGTGGAGAGGAAGACGCGCCGGTGGCCGTCGCGCCGCGCGAGTATACAGGCATGGTCGATGAGACTGCCGGACAGCCGGTTTCCGCGATATTCCGGGGCAATGTAAACAAAGCCGATCCACGGGAAGAGCCCCGGCGCGGGGATTTCGTCCTTGTGAGCATAGGTACAGAATCCCATCAGGGAATCGCCATCCACGCACAGCAGCAGATGGGCGTCTTCGCCCAGAAAATCGTAAAAACGCTTCCCGGCCAGTATATTGGCGAGGAAGCCGGCGGCGGACCAGGCTTGCGCGGCGATGCGGTCGCGCCATTGGTCCCGGCGGGCTTTGTCCAACGCTTCGTAGTCCAGTATGGTCATAGCTTCTCTATGATGCGCAGGCTCGCGCTTCTTGAGCGCGGGTTTT
This sequence comes from Clostridia bacterium, assembly GCA_045637485.1. Classification (GTDB taxonomy): domain Bacteria; phylum Bacillota; class Clostridia; order Christensenellales; family Aristaeellaceae; genus UBA2862. The sequence continues at coordinate 17,435 of JAZTZK010000047.1, read as the reverse complement.
GTTCCAATTCCTCCGGCGTCGCGGTGATCGGCTTGCGGGTGACGAGCCTTACCACCGGTTTCTTGCCGCATACGCAGACGGGAAAGGACTTCGGGCAGGTGCAGGGGTCGGCCAGGCTTCGGAAGGTGTTCTTGACGATGCGGTCCTCCAGCGAATGGAAGGTGATGACGCACAGCCTCCCGCCAAGCTTCAGCAAATCGACCAAAGCCCGCAATGAAGGCTCCAGCGGATCCAGCTCGTCGTTGACGGCGATGCGCAGCGCCTGGAAGGTTCGGCGGGCCGGGTGGCTGCCGTCGCTCGAACGGAATTTCTTCGGTATGGCCGCGTCCACGATGTTCACCAGCTGCGCGGTGGTTTCGATGGGACTGACCCGGCGGCGGTCGCAGATGACCCGCGCGATCTGACGCGCCCACTTCTCCTCGCCGTAATCCCGGAGGATGCGGTTCAGCTCGTCCTCCGACCGGCCGTTCACGATGTCCCGGGCACTGAGGGGCTGCATCCGGTCCATCCGCATGTCCAGCGGCGCGTCGTCGTGGTAGGAGAAGCCCCGCTCCCGCATGTCCAGCTGGTGGCTGGAGACGCCCAGGTCGATCAGTATGCCGTCAAGACTGCGGTCTGTTTTGACGCCCTCAAGCAGCGCAGGGGCGTCGTGAAAGTTGCCTCGCAGGCAACAAAAGCGCGCCTGTGTCTTGATGGAGGACAGGCCCTGGGAGGCCGCTTCGATGGCGTCAGCGTCCCGGTCTATGCCGATCAGCAGCCCGCCTGGGCCGAGACGCTTCAGGATTTCACTTGAATGGGCCGCGCCGCCCAGTGTGCAATCGAGATAGACACCGGTCGGTTTGATGCTCAGGCCCTCCAGGCATTCGTTCAGCAGCACGGGAAGATGGTGAAAGCTCATGTTCTCCTCAATCATTTCGGATTACAGCTTCCAGGGCGCGATGCCCAGCTTCTTGCGAACCTTCAGCATCGTGCGGTGGGCGATGGCGGAGGCCCGGTCCCGACCGGAATTCATCACCTGCTGGAGGTAGGCCTTGTCGGCACTGATGCGCTCATATTCGGCCTGTATGGGCTCCAGCACCGCGATCACGCTATCGGCCACGGCATCCTTGAACCTTCCGTAGCCCTGACCGTCGTATTCGGCGGCGATGTCGTCCATGCCCCTGCCGGTCAGGGCGGACATGATGCTCATCAGGTTGGCCACGCCGGGCTTTTCCTCGGGGTCGAAGCGAATGCTGCTGTCGCAGTCCGTCACCGCCCGGCGAATCTTTTTGCGGATCACATCGGGCTTGTCGAGTATGGCGATGTAGGTCTCCTCCGGGTCGGATTTGGACATCTTGCGGGTGGGCTCCTGGAGGGACATCACCCGCGCGCCGACCTTGGGGAAGTAGCCCTCGGGAATGGTGAACACGTCGCCGTATATGCCGTTGAAGCGTTCGGCGATGTCGCGGCAGATCTCCAGGTGCTGCTTCTGGTCCGCGCCGATGGGTACCAGGTCGGTCTGGTACAGCAGGATATCCGAGGCCATCAGCACGGGATAGGTGAACAGGCCGCAGTTGATGTTGTCGGCATGTTTGGCAGACTTGTCCTTGAACTGGGTCATGCGGGACATCTCGCCCATGTAGGTGAAGCAGTTCAGTATCCAGCCCAGCTCCGCGTGGGCGGGAACCTGGCTCTGGAAATAGATGATGTTCTTCTCCGGGTCAAGTCCGCTGGCCAGGAAGATGGCCATCGTGCGCAGGCAGGCCTTGCGCAGCTCCGCCGGGTTCTGGCGCACCGTCAGCGCGTGCAGGTCCACGATGGAATACAGGCAATCGTATTCGTCCTGGAGCAGGCCGAAGTTGCGCAGCGCGCCGATGTAATTGCCCAGGGTCAGGTTGCCTGTGGGCTGTATGCCGGAAAAGATACGCTTCTTCTGAACTTGCTGTTCCATTGAAATACCTCCATAAGTCCGCACAAAGTGTGATTTGAGCCATTATAGCATGAGATAAAATAACCGTCAATCACATATCTATTATACATTTCCGACTGCACAATGTGTTCAGCCTGGTTATAGAGGAACGGCCACCTGCATTGCGCGTATTACCAGAATTAAGTAAAAAGGGCCGTGCTTATTCCAATGCCTTGATGAAGCACCGCCGACGCTTGTGCTGCTCGGTCTTGAAGAAGTTCCATTGGCTCTGCACCCTATGGTTGGTCTCCAGCTGAGGTCCGGTCTCGGCCTTTGTGATGCCCATTCTGTGACAGCCCTTCAGGATATGGTTCATGATGATGGCATTGACGGCCTTGTCCTGATATTCACGCTTCAGCGCGATCAGGAACAGATCGAGGGTGTCGTTCGACCTCAGCGCGCGCAGCGCACGAATCCAGCCCAGGGGAAACAGGCGGCCATGGCTCCTCTTCAGCGCGTCGGCCATGCTGGGCGCGGATACGCCAAAGCCCACAAGGTCATCCTGTTCGTCCAGCACGAAGCAGGTCAGGTCGGGGTTGATGAGGGGAATGAACCTGTTGGCGTAGCGCCGGATCTGCTTTTCATCCAGCAATACCGTGCCGTAGAGGTGGTCATAGGCGGTATTGACCAGATGAAACACCTTTTCCACCAGAGGTCTGTACGCGCGACGGGAATTCACCTCCGCTACATGCAGGCTGTAAAAGCGCTTCACGCGCTCGGCCAGCTTGTCCATGCGGGTGCAGGTATGCTCGTCATAGGGCACGTCGATCAGCAGCTCCACCCAGTCCACATCCTTCACGTAGCCCAGTCGGGTCAGGTGATCGATGTAGTAGGGGTGGTTGTAGCAGGTGATAAACATGCCGCGGCGGTCAAAGCCCTCCACCAGCATGCCCTCCCGGTCCAGGTCGGTAAAGCCCAGGGGTCCGTGGATCTCGCTGCAGCCCATCTGCCGGGCGTAATCCTCGACGGTTTTGAAGAGGGCGGCGGAAACCGCCTCATCATCTATAAAGTCAACCTGGGTAAAGCGCATGCGCCGGGCGCCCCATTTTTCATTGGCCCTGCGGTTGTGGATCGCGCCGATGCGCCCCACGACCTTTCCCTCCCGAAGGGCGAGCCAGCACTTCGCGTCGCAATAAGAGAAGGCAGGATTTTTCTTTGGGTCCCAGTCTGCCAGGTCATCGGCGATCATTGGCGGGATGTACTGGGGCACATCCCTGTACAGTATATTCGGGTAGTTCACAAACTGCCTGAGCTGCCGCTTGTTCGTTACCTCTCTAATTTCAATCATTTCGATCCCCTTAATTGCATAATTCCCCGTTTGCAGTATAGCACATCCGCCACCAATAAGCAATCGTTTGTGACAGAAAAAGGGCGAAATCCGTCGTTGATGGCCGGGGCGGGACCACTGCGACCGCTGTTTCAGTCGCTCGCGTTCCCGTGCGAGACGCCATATTTTTTTTGAATTCAATTTTCGAAAACACATTGGATTTTAACGGTTTTGTATTATAATAAACGTGGTGAAATGTAGAATGACGGAGGTGGCAAACATGGTGCAGATTCGTGAGATATTCACTTCCATCGGCGCGCTGTTTACCAATCTCTTCGAGCATCCGGATTGGCGCAATATCGTTGACGTGGCCATACTGGCTGTTTTGATATACAATATGATCAAGCTGGTCATACATACCCGGTCGAATTCGCTGTTCAAGGGCATCGCCGTGGTGCTGATCATGGCGTGGATTGCCAGCGTACTGCGCTTCAACGCGGTCTCCTGGCTGCTCAATCAGATCATCAGTATGGGCCTGCTGGTGCTGGTCATACTGTTCCAGCCCGAATTCAGGCGCGGACTGGATCAGATCGGTCGTTCAAGGCTCATGCGCAGGATGTTCGGCCCGATAGGCAGGCGGGAGGAGGCCGAACAGGTAGAAAAGCCGGTGACGGAAATCGTGCGGGCGATGAACGACATGGCCCGCAAGAAAATCGGCGCGCTGATCGTCGTCGAGCGCGTGACAGGCCTGGGCGACGTCATAGAAACGGGTACCCGGGTGGACGCGGAGATATCGGCGCCGCTGATCGAAAATATATTTGAACCCAACACGCCGCTGCACGACGGTGCGATGATCATACGCAACCGGCGCATCAACGCCGCGGCCTGCATACTGCCGCTGTCCTCCGATCCCTCTATCAGCAAGGACCTGGGCACGCGCCATCGGGCGGCCATCGGCATCACCGAAACCACGGACGCGGTATCGCTGATCGTGTCGGAGGAGACGGGCATCATCTCCATGGCCAGGGAGGGCAGACTCACCCGCCATCTGGATGCGCGTTCGCTGAACATATTGCTGACAGAGCTCTTTACGCCGGAGCGGAATATGTATTCCTGGCTGAGCGCGGCGCGCAGGGAGGAACAGGAAGATGAAGAATAAACTGATCCAACTGCGCGAAAAGCTGTTCGCAAGCAGCTTCTACAGGAATTCGCCCGGTCCTATTCGCTGGATCATCGGCTCGATTTCAAACAATCTGGGGTACAAGCTGCTGTCGCTGCTGCTGGCCATACTGCTGTGGAACTACGTGATTGCGACCAACAGCTCGATCACCCGCAACAAGACGATTTACAATTTGACGGGCACCGTCAGCGGCCTTTCAACCCTCTCAGACAACAAGCTGGCCCTGGCGGAAAGCCCCGAGGAGGCGCTGTCCGGCATCACGGTTACCGTGGAAGCGCCCCAGGCGGACTATTCCAGGGTATCCGCCGACAACGTACAGGTGGCGCTGGACCTGTCCAGCGTACGCGCCGTCGGCACGCAGGAGGTGCCGCTGCGGGCCACGTCCAGCTATGGCCGTGTGCGCGGCATCAACCCCGCGACACTGACGCTGACCTTCGAAAACCTGGATTCCCGAAATGTGGCGGTGAATTCCGCCATCGAAGGCGAGAGGGAAGGATACTGGTACAATATCAGCCGCAGCAATCCTTCGATGCTTACGATTTCCGGCGCGGCTTCGGTGGTGCAGAGCATCACCTCAGCCCGCGTGGTGGCGGATGTGAGAGGCATGACCGATTCCACCGTTACGGCGCGTCCCTATGTGCTGCTGGACGCAGCGGGAAACGAGATTCCCCAGGACATGCTGAATTGCTCCACATCGTCGATCTCCGTCAGCGTGGACATCTATCCCTGCCGGGATATTCCCGTCTCCACGGACCTGCAGAGCATCATCATCGGCGTTCCGGCGGAGGGCTTCGAGGTGCAATCGGTGACGATACAGCCCCAGAGCATACAGGTGGCCGCCGATCGGGAGCTGCTGGACAGCCTGGATCAGCTGGTGATCGAACCGGTATCGGTGGAGGGCGCGACGCAGAGCCTGTCCGCAAAGTCGACGGTGACACAGCTGTCAGACTTCAAAAATGTATCCAGCGAGCAGGTGTATGTGAACGTGACCATCACCGAGGAGACGGTCCAGGAATACATCGACAACGTCAGGGTCATTTTTACAGGAAAGGCAGAAAACCTGATCGCCAGCTATGATCAGCTCGGCGTGGAGGTGACCGGCCCGCGCAGTGCCGTTGAGCAGCTGCGTGAAGAGGGTGTGACCGTCAGCGTGGACCTGAAGGGGCTCGAAGAGGGTTATTATATACTCTCGCCGAAGGTCGACGAGGAGGCATACGAGGGCTTCACAATCATGAGCGAGGCGGCTTCCGTCACGCTGACCGACATCAGCTACAACGAAGAGGATGAAGCCGACGAGGCGACGGAGAACGAATCCGAGTCCGACGTTGACGCGGCCGAAAATGACGAATGACGGCGACGGCCGGGAGGTCGATGGATAGTATATGACAATCAGTGGATATTCCAACGCGATCGTGGACCTGATGCTGGGATGGCTGAAGGGGATTGCGAATTGGGTGCTCAGGCTGTTCAACCTGGCGGGCAGCGCAAGCGGTTCGCCGCTGGTGTGGCTGGCCGACAACTGGTCAAAGCTGCTGATCTTTTTCCTGGTCCTGGGCCTCGTGCTGGACCGGCTGATCTGGCTGATCCGGTGGCGGCCCTACTGGGTCTGGTTCCGCAAGGAGCGCGTCATCGTCAATGACGACCGGTTTTTCATCAATGCCGATATCGATCGGGCTGACGACTGGGAGGGCGACCTGGCCTCCAACTGGGATGAGCACGACTATGTGGTCGCCAGCACCGTGGTCAAGCGACAGGAGGCCCGCAAGCCTGCAAACCAGCCTTCCGGAGCGAAAAAGCGTCCGACGGCGTCCAAAGGGAGAGCGCCGACGTCCAGGCGGCGTCCGGAGGGAACCAAGGTCAAGCGGCACCTGAGCGATTCTGAAAGGGCGGCGGACAAGAATTCTGGCGCGCAGAGCGAGAAAAACGGCGTTAAGGGCCAGGAGGAGCGCGTCCACAGACCGGAAAACATATTCGCCACCCAACTCAAAAAGCGGGATGTTTCCGACAGCTATGAAGACGAGGTGTTCAACGTCTCCAACCTGCCCGTGTTTGATGAGTTCAACCGACCGGAGCAGGCTGAGCGCAAACCGCGCCGCAGACGGCGATAAGCGAAGCATAAAAAGGAGAGAACGGCATTGCAAAGGCGCATACTGTGCTATGGCGATTCAAATACCTACGGCTATATTCCCACCGGCGGGCGCTATGACGAGCATACCCGCTGGCCCATGCGAATGCAGGCGCTCCTGGGGACCGGCTACGCCGTGATCGAGGAGGGCTTCAATGGGCGGACCTGCGTCTTTGACGACCCTGTGGAGGGTGGCTTCAAGAGCGGCGTCCAGTATCTGCCGCCCTGCCTGATGTCCCACAACCCGTTGGACGCGGTCATCATTATGCTGGGCAGCAACGACACCAAGGTGCGCTTCGGCATGACGCCGATGACCATCGGTCAGAGCATGATGCAGTTGGTTCGCGTGGCCAAGCAGTACGCAGTGAACGAGGCGGGGGAGACCGCCCACATCATCATCGCCGCGCCGCCCCAAATCCTGGACAACCTGATGCAGACCCGTCATGCGGAATGCTTTGGGGAGCAGGCCATCGCCGTATCCGCAGGCCTGTCCAGGGAGCTTCGGCGCATATCGAAGCTGATGCGCTGCGATTTCTTCGATGCCGTGCCCTATGCCGAGGTGTCGCCGCTGGATGCCGTGCACATGACCGCGCAGGGCCACCTGCGCCTCGGTGAGGCCATGGCGCAGAAGATTCGGCAGGAAATCGGCTGACCAATGGAATCAGACAGTCCAGGGCCCTAATAGGCCATTGATGGGATGAGGATTTCAGTAAATCGACATACGACAGGCGACAGGAAATAGAGGGTAGAATTGCATGAACAGGAATGGCAAGACGTCGGAATACAAGCTGTTGACAGGGCTGTTTTTTAAACTCCTGCCCTATCAGGTATTGCTGCTCATCATCACATCGGTGAATGGCATCGTAGACAGCCTGTATGCCAGCCACCACATCGGTCAGAGCGCCATGAGCGCGATCGGTCTGTTTGGCCCCCTGAACCACTTCCTCTATGCGGCAAGCATCATGTTTGTCAGCGGTTCGCAGGTTCTGTACGGCCGATACCTTGCCCGGGATCGGAGCAGGATCAACCACTTGTTCACGGTGACGCTGATGACCGCGGGCGGGCTGGGTCTGGTGACCGGTGTGCTGCTTGTGCTGAGCGTATATACGGGCGCGACCCATGTGCTGGTGAACACCCAGCCGGATCTGAAAATGCTCAACGACTATATCCTCGGCCAGGCCGCGGGCATCCCCGCGTTGATCATCGGACAGCAGTTGTTTTCATTTTTGTCCCTGGAGAACCGTCGCAAATGGACCATGATGGCCAGCATCATATGCTTCGCGGCAAACTGGCTCGGTGATCAGCTATTCATTGTTACCTTCCGCTGGGGTACGTTCGGATTGGGATTGAGCACCTCGCTCTCGGAATGGGTGTTTCTGGCGGTACTGGCTGCGTATTACATCATGGGAAAGAGCGAGTGGAAATTCTCCCTGAAGGGGTGCAAATGGCATGACGCGCCGGAGATCGTTAAGCTGGGCTACAGCGGCGCATTGTCCCGTTTTGTAGAGATGTTTCGCTGCCTGATTGTGAACTTCCTGATTCTGAAGTATGTTGGCAGCGTGGGTGTATCCTCCTTCGCCGCGTCCAACTCAGTCCTGGCCTTGTTTTGGCCCGTGATCTTTGGCATGATAGCCGTGACTCGGATGCTGTTCACGATCTACATGGGCGAGGAGGATCGGCGGTCCCTGGTGGATGTGATGAGGATCGTGATGACGCGCGGGCTGGCCGTGGTGCTCGTTATGGTGGCCGGATTGGTCCTGATGGCGGAGCCGCTGACCCGAATGTTCTACCGGGATCCGTCGGACCCGATATACTACTATACTATGATGGGCTTTCGGCTGTTGCCCCTGTGCATGCCGTTGGCGCTCTGGAGCCTGGTATACGTCCCCTATGCCCAGGCGGCGGAGAAGCGGATTGTATCGGTGGTGCTGCCGATCGTCGATGGAATGGTCGGGGTGGTCGTCTGCAGCTTCATACTGATCCCCGTGATGAAAATGAACGGCCTGTACATCTCAAACATACTCAACGGCGTGATCTGCGCGGCTGTGATACTGGTTGGCGCGTGGATCGATCTGAAACGGTTCCCACGCAATCTGGAGGATATGATGGCGATTCCTGAGCGCATAGGCGTCGGACCGGACGAGCGAATCGACATCAGCATCACAAGCATGAAGGAAGTGGCCGACGTTTCCCTGCGGATTGACGCGTTCTGCAAGGCGCGGGGCGTCGATGAACGCAGAGCCTTTTTCGCTTCGCTCTGCATGGAAGAGATGGCGGGGAATATCGTGGAACACGGCTTTACAAAGGACAGGAAGCAGCACAGCGCAGACATTCGGGTTGTCCATAAGGATGACGCCGTCATTCTGCGCATCAGGGATGATTGCACTGCGTTTGATCCGACAGAATACCATAAGGTCATGAAAATGGACGAGGACGGCAAAAACGCCGGGATTCAGCTGGTATACGGCATTGCCAAGGAGGTACAGTATCAGAATCTTCTGGGCATGAATGTGCTGACGATGCTGATATGATTTGTCGCGGAACGACAAATCAGTATTTGCTTGCCTCTCCCACCCTCGCCCACATGCCGCGCGCCAGCGCGACCTTTACCAATCGCCTGTCGTCTGTGATGGATGACAGGCGATCGTCCTTGTAGACGGCATAGAGCGTCGGGGAATCGGACCGGGTGGCCTTCAGGGCGGTGTGGATGGCGCAATCGGCGTCTACCGCGCAAACCTGGGCGGGGACGGGGCCGTCGATGGGGCGAAGGATCCCGAGCAGGGTCTTCATCGGGGCGTCTGAAAATGCCTGGCGCTCGTCGGCGGCGCTGGCCCATATGAACGCCGCCGCGAACAGGAAGGACAGGTTGACCCTGTGCCACCTCGCGGCGAAGGCGGCGCAGGTGAGCAGCAGCAGCGCCGCCACAAAGCGGCCTGACCGGATGCCGATTTCCAGCGCCCTTTCCCGCCTGAGCTTCACAGACAGCAATGCGTAGAATATTCGGCCGCCGTCCAGCGGCAACGCGGGCAGCAGGTTGAAGGCCAGCAGCAGGAGATTGGTCTGCACGAGGCTCAGCGCGAAGCCGGGGGAGAGCATTCGCCAGTGGGCGAGGGCGGCTGCGGTCAGCGTCAGCAGGGCGTTGGCCAAGGGACCTGCGGCGGAGACGATCGCCAGGCGCAGGGGCGATAAGCTATAGGGGTTTTCCATTCCCATGGCGCCGCCAAAGGGCGTCAGGCGGAGGCTCGCGATACCCACCCCCAGAACATGGGCGGCCAGCAGGTGGGCGGCCTCGTGGAATGCCAGCGCGATCGCCAGCGACGCCGTCTCCGCGCCTGTCCCCAGCATGGCCGCAACCAGCGGATACAGCAGCGCCAGCGGATGGACGATGATCCGCGTGCGTCCGACGCGTAGCGACATCTACAGCCCCAATTCTTCCGTGGGATCCACGGATTCTCCGCCCTGGCGCAGCTCGAAGTAGAGGCCGTCTTCGCACGCGCCCAGCCGCTGGCCCCGGGCGATGCGGTCGCCGGACTGCACCATGACCTCGCTGAGATTGGCGTACAGGGTCTCGCGGCCCTCGCCGTGGTCCACCAACAGGCCCTGGGCGCCCCCGGAGAGCGCGCTGACGGCGGTGACGGTGCCGGCATCGGCGGCGCATACGGGCTGGTTGCCCGCTTCAAAGGCCAGCCAGGGCTGCAGCGCGCTGAAGGGGTGGACGAGCGCCCCGCCGCAGGGCATGGACAGCGCGGTATTGCCCGATACATTCAGGAAAACCAGCGCGGATTCCGGCATGATCTGGCGCACAAAGGTCAGCTCGCCGATGGAGTCGTCCAGGTTGATGTGCATGGTCAGGGCCCGTTCGATGCTCTCGGCCGCCTTCTGCGCCCAGGGCTGGCGCAGATTGCCCAGGGCGAGTATACCCAGCAGCAGCGCGCAGGCGATGGCGCTGTTGCGCAGCAGCCTGTCGCCCCGGGTCATGGAGGCCTTCGAGCTGCGCTGCCGCTTCTTCTTTCGCCGGGGCGCGGACAGCTCGCCCTCCGCGGTATCGGGCCTGATTTGGGTGTGAATGCGCAGCGTGCTGTTTTCAGACATGAAAAATCCCTCCCGTCGGTCAAGATTATGCGGGAGGGATTTTTTTATGAGAACGCTATTCCCGTTTCAGCGCCACGACCTTCGCGTTCGAGGTGTGCTGCCGCTGTTCGTGCTGGCGGGAGCGCATCACCACATTCAGCACCAGGCCGATGCCCATCATGTTGGTCAGCATGTTCGAGCCGCCGTAACTGACGAAGGGCAGGGGAATGCCGGTGACGGGCAGCAGCCCGATCACCATGCCGATGTTTTCCACCACATGGAACAGGAGCATGGCCATCACGCCCACGATCAGGTAGGAGCCGTAGGGGTCCTTGGTGCGCACGGACAGCACGATCAGCCGGCCGATCAGCAGCGCGTAGCCCACCACCAGCGATATGCCGCCCACCAGGCCGAAGGATTCGCACACGATGGCGAATATGAAGTCGGTGTGGTCGTCGGAGATGTAGCCCAGCGACGCGAAGCTGCCGGGGGAGACGATGCCCTTTCCGAACAGGCCGCCGGAGCCGATGGCGATCTGGCCGTTGATGACCTGCCGGGCCTCGTCGGGGTAGGCCTCTGGGTTCAGCCACATCAGTATGCGGGTGAAGCGGAAGTTGTCCGAGGCCGAGTTGTTGATGAAGTACCACAGCGGGATCATCATCACCACCATCGCGATGATGACGCCCCAGATCAGCTTGCTGTTGGTGCCGGAGACGAACACCATCACGCTGAACACTGCCACGTACACCAGCGCCGTGCCGACGTCCGGCTGGAGCACCACCAGGATCATCGGTATGCCCATGTAGATGGCCAGGGGGATGATGTCGTGGATGGTCATGATGGGCTTCATGCGCACCGAGAAGGCCTTTGACAGCGCGATGATGATGGCGATCTTGCCCACCTCGGAGGGCTGGAAGCCGCGGTCGTTGCCCCAGTTGAAGAAGGCGGTCATGCCGCCGCGGCCCGCCTGGGCGATCAGCAGCGTCAGCGTCAGCAGAATGATGTTGGCAGCGTAGATGGCGTTTGCGTAGCGTTCGTAGAGCTGGTAGGGGAAGAATATGACCGCGGACATGGCCACCAGCCCTGCGGCGATCCAGAAGAGCTGCAATCGGGGATAGGTGATGGACTGGGTCTCGAGCATCTCGACCACGTTCGCCGGAGCCTCGGTGACCTGGCTGGAGGTGGCGCTGAATATGCACACGACGCCGAACAGTGAAATCACCAGTACCATGATCAACAGGGGCCAGTCGAAGTATTTCATCAGGCTCCTGTCGAAGCGATTATCCCGTATGTACTTGAAAAATGCCTTGATTCTGGAAAGCATAGCGATATCCTTGCGCTTTTATTCTCAGTCCGCCATCGTGAACTCCCTGTCCATGATGGAGGTCTCGCTGTAGCCCAGGCTGTCCAGGTAGTAGTTGATCACGGGGCGGACGGCCCAGGCGGAGTAGGCGCCGGCGTAGCCGTTCTGGATGTAGCAGACCACCACGACTCTGGGGTTCTCCGCGGGGGCGTAGGCCACCATCCAGCTGTTGTTCTCCACGTCCAGCTCGGTGCGCTGGGAGGTACCGGTCTTGGCGGCGATCTTGTACTTGTTGTTCAGGAAGTACTTCGCCGCGGTGCCGCCGGCGACCTCGTCGGTAACGTCCTCCATGCCTGCGCGTATGGCCTGGTAGTAGGCCGGATCGGTGTTGATCCGGTTGGCCACCACGGGCTGCTTTTCCAGCACCACCGTGCCGTCGGGGGCGATGATCTTGTCCACGATCTGGGCGTCGTATACCGTGCCGCCGTTGACGATGGCGCTGACGTAGCGGGCGACGGCCACCGGGGTCACCTGGGTGATGGACTGGCCGATGGCGCACATGATGGTCTCGTTGGGGGTCCAGTAGATGTCCGCCAGGTAGGTAACGAAGGTGTTGACCATGTAGTGGCTGGAGATGTACTGGCGGGGCAGGCCGAGGTCGTATTGCAGTATCTCGCGGATGGGCAGGTACCACTTCTCCTTGCTGTCGTAGGTGACCGCGATCCGCATCAGGTCGTTGAGCGCCTTTTCAAACACCTCGTTGGACACGGTCATCCTGCGCTCGGCGAACACCGCTTCCAGCTCCGTCTTCATGGCGGTGTAGGTCAGCAGGGGCTTGGCGGTGTTCTGCCAGGTGGGGGAGTTCTCTGGGTCGTACAGCATGTGCTGGTTGCCCACGAAGCTGGTGGCCTCGCCGGGCAGCTCGATGTTGGTCTTGCTGGTCAGGCCCAGCGCCGCGGCCCACTGGTACAGCCGCTCGATGCCCAGGCGGTAGCCCACCGTATAGAAGTACATGTTGCAGCTGTTCTTCAGCGCCTTTTCCAGGTTCTGATTCTGGTGATCCTCCGGGGTGGAGGTCCAGCACTTGGCGGGGCGGTCGGCGTTGGTCTCGGTGAAGCCCTCGGCCCGGTCGTTGATGATCTCGTCGGTGGTGATCACGCCCTCGGACAGCCCGCCCAGGGAGGTGCACAACTTGAATATCGAACCGGGGGCGTCCTTGGTGCCGATGGCCCGGTTCAGCAGCGGGTTTTCGCCCTCCAGCACCTGGTTCCAAAGGGTGGGGTCCACCTTGCCGTCGTTGAACATGCTCAGATTGTACTGGGGGATGCTGACCATGCCCAGCACCCGGCCGGTGTAGGGGTCCATGGCCACCATCGCGCCGGTCTGGGCCAGCTTGATCTCCCGGCCCTCCTCGGCGTACTTCTTCAAAATGTCATCATTTTCCCGCAGCCAGTGGCCCCAATGCAGCGAATCGTTCTGCTCCACGCGGATGTCGTTGATGGCGGCCTGCAGCTTCTGGGCCATGTAGTCCTGCAGGTCCACGTCGATGGTCAGCACCACCGAATTGCCGTTCTGCGGCGCGGTGTAGGACAGCTCCCGGACGGCCTTGCCGCGGGTGTCCACCTCTACGGAGCGGATGCCTTGGCGGTATTCGATATAGGGCGAGAGCTGGTCCTCCAGCGAGCGCTCGATGCCGTCGGAGCCGATGTAGGCGTCGTTGGGGTAGCCCTGGTTCTGGTAGGTCTCCAGCTGGGTGGAGGAGATCTTGCTGGTATAGCCCACGATGTGGCAGGCGGTCTCCCCCTGGGGATACACGCGGGAGGAGCTCTCCTCCACGTCGATGCCCAGCATGTCCAGCGCGCGCACCTCCACCTCGGAGACGGTCTCGTAGCCCACGTCGTAGGCGATGGTGACGGGGGTGGGCTTGAAGGCGTTCATGCGGGATTCCTGCCACAGGGCCAGCACCTTGACGATCATGTCCTCGTCGGCGTCGTTGCCCAGGGCCTCCAGCACGCGGTACTTCTCCACCAGCGTCCTGTAAAGGTCCTCCTCCTCGATCCTGTTGACGTAGAAATTGCTGCGCCACTGGCTTTCGCGGGTGGCCTCGACGGCGGCGTTGCCGGAGCCGCTGTCGAAGCGCCACACCCCGTCCTCGTCCTTCTTCAGCCAGAAGTCGTTGACGGTGGATTTGCCGTTGGACTCGATCAGCCTGATGACATCCGCCAGGGTTTTCGTATAGGCCAGGCGGTCGGCCTCGCTGTTGCGCAGGGGGTCGCGGTAGAAGGTCACGTTGTAGCTGCGCCGGTCGTAGGCCAGGGGCACCATGTTGGTGTCGTAGATGGTGCCGCGCATGCCGTAGAGCGTGATGGTCTTGGCCGAACGGGTCTGGGCGCGCTCGGTGTAGGCCTCGCCCTGGCTTCTTATCATGAAGTTAATGCGCACGATAAACGCCGCAAACACCAGCGCCAGTATGCCGGAGAGCAGCAGCATGCGCTTGAAATAGGGCTTCAAAAGGATTTCACCTCCCTGTGACGGGTGGGGACGCGGCGCTTGTCGCCCACCAGTATGGCGTAGACCACGGGGCGCAGCAGCAGCGTCAAAGCGGCGCAGATCAGCGACCTGATGCCGATGTTGACAAAATAGGCGGGGCGCAGCTCGGCGGTGTTGAAGTATTGGACCACGAACAGCGCCAGCTCGCCCAGGGCGTACAGCGCAAACACCCACGCCGCCCGCTGCACGCGCTTTCGGCCGGCGTGTCGGCGGGCGGTGCGCAGGCGCTCGCCCGGGTTGTACAGTATCAGGCCGATCATAAAGCCCGCGGCCATGAAGAAGAAGGTCATCATGCCCAGGGTGCCGGTGGTGATGTCGATCAGCAGGCCGCCGATGGTGCCGTAGAGCAGGCCGCTCATGCGCCCCATCAGCATGCCGATCAGGAACACGGCCACCACTGTCAGCGGCACCGTGTACACGCCGCCGTAGACCACGGGGATGACCGTCGTGTCCAGCGTGACACAGGCCAGTATCATCAATAGCGGCGCAAGTCTGCGAAGCAAGGCTTATTTACCTCCATAGGAAACGATAACATGAGGCCTTCTCAATTCCTAATTCCTAATACCTAGTTCCTAATTCCTAATCCCTAATTTCCTCTCGCCCATTCGTCCTCGGGCAGGGTTTCCAGGATCTCCGGCGTCGCGCCTGCGGACGGATAGCTCCAGGTCTCCTCGGCCGGGGTCGGGGAGGGCGTGGGCGTGACGTTGGGCGCGGGCGTGGCGGTGACGCCGGACGACTGGGCGGCGCCCATGACGGGCAGGGCCTCGTCGGAATCGGTCTCGATGACCTCGCGCAGCACGAAGACCTCCTCGATGTGCCGGAAGTCCACCGACGGGGTGACCACGGCGTAGCTGCCCTCGCTGCCGGCGTCCATCGATATGGCGGTGATGGTGCCGATGTGCAGGCCCTTCGGGAACAGCGAATCGGTGCCCGAGGTGATGACGGTATCGCCGGGCATGACGCTGTTCAGGCTGGGCAGGTAGTAGATATAGCACGCGGCGTCGGTGGAGGTGGCGGCCACGCGCCCGCGCATGATGCCGTTGTCGCGTGTGCTCTGCACCATGCAGGCCACCGCGCTGCGGGAATCCACGATGCAGATGACCTTGGCGTAGTTCATGCCCGCCTCGTACACCCGGCCGATCAGGCCGTCGCCGTTGACCACGGACATGCCCGCGCCGACGCCGTCGGATTTGCCCCGGTTGATGGAAAAGGTCTCAAACCACTGGCCGGGCTCCCGGGCGATCACCCGGGCGAAGATCGGGTCCAGTGATTCATAGCGGCTCCTGGCGTCCAGCTGGTTCTTCAGGCGCTCGTTCTCCCGGACGGCCTCCTGTGCGCTGTTCAGCTGCAAACTCAGCTGCTGGTTCTCAAGGGACAGCGCCTCGTACTCCGCCTCCAGGCGGTCGAAGTCCCGCCAGCGGTGTACGAAATCCTTGATGCCGTTGGCCGCGCCGGTGAATACGCTCTGCACCCGGCTGAACAGCGAGCCGATGCCGTTTTCCGCGATGGAGATCTCGCTGCTGTTGCGCAGCACCAGGAAGAAGATGACGGCGGCGACCACGATCAGCACCAGTATGGAAAACAGCACGCGCCGGCGCGCGTTGCGCCTGCGCCGCAATTCCTGTGACGACAGTCGCGCGCCGCGCTTCTTCTTGCCGGTGCTCTTTGCTGTTTGCTTCTTCTTAGGCATTTATCTGTTGTCTCCCCTTTAAAGGAAGGTGTTTGCTTTTATATTTTTATATTTCGATCAGGCAGCCGCTCTGCTCGAATTTCTGCATCAGCCGGTCGTTGGAGGCGATCATGCACAGCCCGAGGGCGGTGTCGTCCTGGGGGTTTTCATCGATGCTGACCTTCAAACCCAGCATCTCGCCCAGGCGCTCGCTCAGCCCCTCCAGCAGCGCCCCGCCGCCGGACAGGTACAGCCCCTGGGGCAGTATGTCCTCGGCCAGCTCCGCCGGTATGTTCTCGAAGGCGTCCCTTATGCTCTCCACCAGCGCCTCCAGCGGCGGCTGCAGGGCGTTGTGCACGTCTGCGGCGGTGATCTCCACGGTGGTGGGCTTGCCGGTGGCGGCGTCCCTGCCCCGCAGCGAGACCTTCTGGCGGATCAGCGTGGGGGAGCGCATGGCCGAGCCCAGGTCGATCTTCAGGTCCTCGGCGGTGCGCTGGCCGATGATCAGGCCCTTTTCCCGGCGTATGTAGCGCATGATGGCCTCGTCCATGCCCAGCGAGCCGACGCGCAGCGTGCGGGCCGCCACGACGCCGTTCATCGATACGATGGTCACGTCGGTGGTGGAGCCGCCGATGCACACCAGCAGCGAACCCCGGGGCTCCTCGATGGGCACGCCCGCGCCCAGCGCCGCCGCCACGGAAGAGCGCACCATGGCGCTTCGGCGCGCGCCGGCGGTGCGCACGGCCTCCTCGAGGGCGGCCTGCTCCACGCGGGTGCAGCCCTGGGACATCGAGACCGCCAGCCGGTTCTTCTCCAGCGCCCGCCGCTTGCCCAGCGCCTTTTCCGCCAGCCGCTGCAGCAGCGCCGTGGTCAGTTCGACGTTGCCCACCGCGCCGTCGTTGATGGGGGAGATCAGCGCCACGTCCTTGGGCGTGCGCCCCAGCATCTGTCGGGCGTCCCGGCCCACGGCCAGGATCTGGTCGATGTCCTCCCGCAGCGTCAGCACATAGCTGGGCTCCCGCAGCACGACGCCCTCGTTTTCAAGACATATCGTCACATTGGCGGACCCCAGGTCGATGCCCACGCCGCCGGATGAAAAAACGCCCATCACAAACCCCCTGATTTGAATTAGGAATGAGAAATGAGGAATGAGGAATGAGGAATGAAAAGCGGTCGTTGCCTTTTGCTGATCCTCTCTTCATGCCTCTGTTCAATATAAACTACATTCCCAGTTTGGCCAGCATTTCCCTGACCTCAACCACCGGGAAGCCGACCACGTTTTCAAACTCGCCGTCCAATACCTCCACAAAGGGGGCTGCCCC
>JAZTZK010000046.1:0-2477 GCA_045637485.1 Clostridia bacterium | reverse complement strand
TGAGCTCCTCTCTCCTGGCTGGTTGTTTTCTTCGCTTCCATTATACCAGGTTTTTGGGTCTCATGCTATTTTTCTTTCGTTATCCCTTGCACTGTCGCGGTTTTCACCACTTTGGTGTGTGGGAAGTTTGAATCAGAATTTGCCCCTCACGCCATTCTGCGAATCTTTTCGTGCTTCTCTCCGGTGATCCAGTCCACATCGTCGGTCAGCCAATCCATGATCTCGAGCTGGCGCGTCTCCCAGGCGATCGTGGACGCCCGCTCCGCTTCGGTCATCTCCCGGTCGAAGGCTTTCACCTTTTCGCAGTAGCCGAAGATATAGCCCGCGCCGTACCAAATGGTGAAATTGCTGTCAGGGCCTTCGGAGACGGCGTCGCCCCGGGCCGCGATCAGGCCGTCGTGACGGCGCTTGTATTCCTCCTCGCACCCCGGCTTCAGCCTTGTTACGAACACGCGGTGGCGAATCAGGGACTTGTCCGCGCGAACGATGCCGATGTCGTGATACATCAGCCGCATGGTTCCCGGCGCACACAGCAGCGCCCCGTCCGCGCCGATGGCTTCTGACAGCGACGGGGGCAGGCCGGGCAGATCCCCCTCCCCCGCCCACTCGCCGTAGCCGCAGAGCAAATCCTCAACGCCCCACAGCGAGAAGTTATCCAGGCCCATTTGCGCCGCCTCCGCATGGATTTGAGGCGCGTTCGCCGAGAGTCTCGCCGCTACCGCTTCACGCCTGTCCGGCTGAAGCTTCATTATAAATACATATCGCTTCATTGCAATTGAATCCTCCAGTGCGCTCATTTTGTTGTGTTGATTCGATCGATGGGCCCGTCGTCATCTGGGCTCCCCCAGATTCTTCAGCATGATCAGCTCCGGCGGCTGTTCGTAGCCGGGCACGTCGATGTCAAAGCTGCCGGCGTCCCTGTAGCCGAGCCTGCGCCAGAAGTGCTGGGCGTCCTCATCCGACTGGGTGGAGGTCATCGCCATGCCGTGGCCCAGGGCGCGCATGTCCGCCTCCCAGCGGGCCACCAGCGCCCGGCCAAGGCCCTGCCCGCGCAGGGATTCCCCGACATAGAGCAGGGTGCAAAAGGGCACCTCGTCCCAGAAGCGGTTCCAGCGCAGCAAGCCTGCCGGGGCGTCGTCGACCTCGGCGATGTAGCACTCCCCCGCCTCCGCCTTGCGCAGGAAGTGCGCGCGGGGCAGGCGCTTGTCCAGGCTGTGCCAGAAGGGCCAGTCGGAGGGAACGGCGCGACGGATGGCGGGCATGGCGAATCCTCCCTTTGATTTGGCGTCTTTATCGAACAACCGCAGGGGCGGCATACGCCGTCCCTGCGGTTGTTTGATTATATCCATTAAGCCATCGGCTCGGCCTTGACCTTGGCCAGGCGCACGAAGCGGGGCAGGCTGTCCACCTTGGGCAGCTGGGTCTCGCCCTGGATCAGCGGCAGGGCGTAGTCGATGAAGCCCTGGTTCAGGCCGTCGCCTTCCGCGTTGATCCACTCCTGGGGCACCTTCTTCTCGGTGTTGGCCACGTCGGTTAGCTCGAACAGCTTGATGTTGCAGACATACTTGCCGTTCTCGTAGCTGCGCTCGAAGCCCACCATCTTGTCGGTGATGCCCGCCACGGCGTTCTCAACGGCGGCCTTGCCGGCGGAGAAGGATTCCTCGATGTCGGTCTGGGAGGCGCAGTGGGCCGCGCAGCGCTGCAGCAGGCTCAGCTCGATGCCGCGCACCTTCGCGCCGGTGGCGGTCTTCAGGTGATCGGCCAGGAAGGTGGCCAGGCCGCCCAGCTGGGTGTGGCCGAAGGCGTCCTTGGCGGCGTTGGCGCTGCCGTACTCGGAGATGAACTTGCCGTCCTTGTCATGAATGCCCTCGGACACCACAGCGAGGCACTTGTTCTTCTCGGCATAGATGGCCTTGACCTTCTCTGTGAAGGCGTCAAGATCGAAGTCGCGCTCGGGCAGGTAGATCAGGTCCGCGCCTTCGCCGGCGTAGTTCGCCAGCGCCGCGGCGGCGGTCAGCCAGCCCGCGTGACGGCCCATGCACTCGATGACGGTGATCTGGCCCTTGTCGTACACGGTGGAATCGCGGTACACCTCCATGACGGAGGTGGCGATGTACTTGGCCGCGGAGGCGAAGCCGGGGCAGTGGTCAGTGCCGTACAGATCGTTGTCGATGGTCTTGGGAATGCCCATCACGCGGCAGTCGTAGCCGTTCTTCAGCATGAACTTGGAGATTTTGTTGCAGGTGTCCATGCTGTCGTTGCCGCCGTTGTAGAAGAAGTAGCGCACGTTGTACTTCCTGAAGATCTCGAGGATGCGCTTGTAGTCGGTGTCGTCCTCGTCGGGGTCGGCCAGCTTGTAGCGGCAGGAGCCCAGCGCGGAGGAGGGGGTGTACTTCATATAGGCGAGCTCGGTGGGGTCTTCCTTGCCCATGTCGATCAGGTCATCGTCCAGCACGCCCTTGATGCCGTGCAGCGCG
>JAZTZK010000045.1:0-5801 GCA_045637485.1 Clostridia bacterium | reverse complement strand
CAAAGGTGCGCCTGCGCGCCACCTCGGCCTGCAATTCGGGATGGGACATGGTCGTTTCCTCCTCATGGATCGTATTGCAATTTCCGTCAACCGAAACCGGGTATCAGATCGGCCCGTGCGTCATGGCTGTGTCCTCCTGGGATACAGAGATTCAGGCAGCCCCGCGGCGGTCTCGCTGCCGGGGGCGCGCACATATTCACAGCTTATATTTTAGTATTGCAGGAATGAGCGTGTCAATCACCGGGGACGGTTGATTGCGTTAATTATCGCATTCGGTAACGGGGCGTCGGGGATTGAAGGAAATCCCTCTACCGCAAGCGGACACACCTTGTATTTTCTTTGATTACCGTATATAATGGTTCATATCAGGTTGGAAGAGGTTGAGCGGCATGATTCAGAAGACGTATCACATCACCGATTTTACCCCCGGGAAGCTGGAGAGGGTGCTGGATGAGATAAAGGCAACCGAGGCCTATGCTTCGGCGGCGCAGGTGCTTCTCGTTATGATGGAGCAGAACTGGGACGAGGACAGCATTCGCCTGAAGACGGGGATGATTCGGGAGGCGCTGCCCCGCGTTGAGATTGCGGGCGTGACGCATTACGACGGGATCGTCCGGGGGATGGAAGCGCCGGACGCGGATATACAGCCCGTCATCGGCAACAACAGCATACTGTCGTTCCTGTTCTTCCGCGCCCCCGGGTTCACGCTGCGGTTTTTTGAGCTGGGGGAGGAGGCGGCGGTGGGCCGACGGCTGAAGCGCTTCATGGGCGCGTACCCCGATGCCAGGGGGCTGTTCGCCTGCTTTGCGGGCGGGCCGCTGGACATCGGGCGCATACTGCGCGTTGCCGGGGACGGGGACGCCGATATCCCGGTGGTCGGCGCGACGGCCAGCGTGGACGCGCTGTTTTCCACAGCGCAGGGAAAGTCGTACGTCTTCGGAAACGACGGCGTCCATGCCGACACCCTCATGGCCCTGCTGTTTCACGGGCCCCAGCTGCACGTCCGGAGCTCCTATACCTTCGGCTGGCGGCCTGTGGGAAAGACGCTGACCGTCACGAAGCTGAGGGACCCCTACACGGTGGAGCAGATCGACGGCCAACCGGCGGCGGAGGTGTATGAAAAATACCTGGGCATCCCCTGGCGGCGCAACAGCCTGTACGTGGGCAACATCTGCGAGTTCCCGCTGTCCGTCGAGCAAAACGGTTTGCAGATGGCGCGGATCCCCTATGCGTGGACCCCTGACGGCTGCCTGAATTTCGCGATCACCATGCACGAGGGCGATCAGCTTCGCCTGACCTATGGCCTTCCCCAGCAGATTTCGTCGGAGGTGCTGGCGGAGGTGGAGGCCCATCGGGCGTTTTCGCCGGAGGCCATGCTGATGGTGCTGTGCATGAACCGCATGATATTCTTCAAGGAGCACGCCCACCTGGAGCCGGACGCCTTCCGCCAGGTCGCGCCCCAGGCGGCGTTCCTGCACGGCAATTCGGAGATCTACTACAACCACGGCGCGGGCGGGGAGCTTCACAGCGCGCTGGTGGCGATGGGCCTTCGGGAGGGCGACGAAAGGCGCGAGGCCGAGACGAATTTCGCGGAGCCGACGCCCCCCAACCGCATCATACCGCTGGAATTCAGGCTCATGACCTTCATGCGGGCGGTCACCTCCGACCTCGAGAGCACGACGGAGGAGCTGGTCCGGCTGAAGGAGCACCTGGAGGACGAGGTGGAGCGCAAGACCCGGGAAAACGAGAGCCTGGAGCTTCACGTGGTCCAGACGCTGGCCGAGGCCATCGACGCCAAGGATACCTACACCAACGGCCATTCCAGCCGCGTGGCCCGGTATTCCGAGGAGATCGCGAAGCGGGCGGGGTATTCGGAGAACGGCCGGAGCGAGATCTACATGATGGGACTTCTGCACGACGTGGGCAAGATCGGCGTGCCCGACGCGGTCATCAACAAGCCGGGCAGGCTGACGGACGAGGAATTCGAGCAGATCAAGAACCACCCGGTCATGGGCGCGAGGATACTCAAGCGGATCAAGGAGATGCCCAAGCTGGTCACCGGCGCCAGGTGGCACCACGAGCGGTACGACGGCTCCGGCTACCCGGACGGGCTTTCAGGGAAGGACATCCCCGAGGAGGCCCGCATCATCGCCGTCGCGGACGCCTACGACGCGATGACCTCCAACCGCAGCTACCGGCGGGGCATGGAGCAGGCCGCCGTCCGGGAGCAGATCGAGAGGGGCAAGGGCACGCAGTTCGACCCGGGATTCGCGGACATCATGCTGGCGATGATCGACGAGGATACCGACTACAAGATGCGGGAGTGACGCCCGGCGAGGCGCTGCGACGGGTCTGCGTGTTCCGTCAATTATCGTTCATTTCCACTTGACAGGGGGCCCCGTCCGCAATAAAATGGTCTGTGGAAGGGGCGTGGTGCCTGTGGGTGTGCCCCTGCGCATTTCCGGGGAGGGTTCCCGGCTGATCGAGGATTTATTTCACAGTCGAACAAAAAGGAGGAAACCGAACATGAGGAGAACGGTGACATGCCTGCTGGCGCTGCTGATGGCGCTGGCCATCGGGGCCGGCCCGGCCCTTGCGGCCAACCAGGAGGGCGGCAAATCCATCACCTCCGGCCTGCCCACGAAGCAGAAGGAGGCGCGGATCATGATCTGCCAGATGGACAACGAGCCCGGCGCGCGGCCCCAGAAGGGCATCGGCTCGGCGGACATCGTCTACGAGGTGGAGATCTACGACGGGGGCTACACCCGCTATACCGCCGTGTTCAACGACACCATCCCCGAGAAGATCGAGGCCATCCGCTCGGCGCGCATCGTCCATGCGGACATCTGCAACGAGTACCAGGGCGCGTTCATCCACTACGGCGGGCAGCGCTACCCCGGCAGCGACGTCTACTACACCTTCACCATACTGGAGGGCTTCGGCCCCCGCTATGACGGCATCAAGGGCGACCGGGATTTCTACCGGGACAAGAACCGAAAGGCGCCCAACAACGTCATCTGCAACCTGAGGAACATCTACGACCGCACCGACTGGAGCACCGTCACCTGCCGCTCGCCGCTGCGGTTCGCGGGCAAGTTCCAGGTCCCCGACCAGGGCGAGGCGGTCACGAAGTTCCGCGTGCCCTACAGGAAGGGCTATGTGCCCGCCTACGAATGGGACGACGCGCTCAGGAAGTACCGCCGCCTCTACAACGACAAGCCCTACGTGGACGGGGAGACCGGCGCGCAGGTGCTGGTGGACAATGTGATCGTGCAGCATGTCGAGTACAGCTGGTTCGAGGGCAAGTCCGACCGCCCGAAGGTCAGGCTGAGGGGCGAGAACAAGTGTGACTACTTCATCGGCGGCAAGCACTTCACCGGCACCTGGAAGCGCTCGAGGATCAGCAAGAACACCGTCTATTATGACGACAACGGCAAGAAGGTCAAGCTCAATCCCGGCGTCACCTTCATACAGATCCTGAGGATGGAGCGGGAGCTGGAGATCGTGAAATAACAAGTTCCTACAAATCAGAATTTGCATATTGTTTCCCCTGAAATTCATTTATTTCAGTATGCAGGCCTTTTTCAGCAGTCTCGAGAACCGTCTCCGGTGACTCGGGACTGCTGTCTCTTAACTCGACATATGCCATGTGATATGATAGAGTCAGATGAGGGATCTTTACTATCCACTGTATTGTCCTCTCTATATCTCTCAAAAAGGGGCGTCGCAGCATGGAGGCCATAAAATTATACGTCTCAGGTACCTCGCAGACCATTACGCTCCCCGAATCCATGAATTTCCACGATAGTGATCTTTGCGCCACAAAGATAGGCGATGCCATCATCATCATGCCTCGGAAAAGTGTAAGGCAGTTGATGCGGCATGGGTTTGACAGCTTTACAGAGGATGTATTTGCATCCGGAAGGCCCCCGTTGAAATCTTCGGAATTTGCGCGTATCAAGGACACGCTGCAAATTCTGATTTATAGGAGAGAGATCATGTAGCGGCGGCATTCACAGGGCCTTAGCTACTTAACTCCTGATTTGTGGGAAAGAGATCATGTAGCGGCGGCAACCTGCCGCCATCGAACCCCTGAGAGGCAATGGCGACTGGTAGTCGCCGCTACAATGTTGTGCCGTCTCCACAATAAATCAGATTTACCCGACTAAACAGATACAGAGGAAATGCATATCTGCATTCGTGATGATTCAACATTTCACAGTATGCGGACTTTTTCAGTGGTCTCGTACCGTCTTCGTTGACTTTGTCCCCGTTGACTATGGAGTCAGCGTTCATGAGGGGCGTCAATCATCCCTTGACAGTAAACCGATATGTATACTATAATTGAGTTGTTGATTCATCAACACAAGGTTTAGTAACTGTAACTCTTGGGAGAACGAAAGGAGATCACGATGAGAAGAGTTCGATTTTCCGTTTTGGACGCCTTGCAGAACGCCATTCCTTCGATTGCTGAAGGCGTCGGTATCAAGCTGCCGTCCCTGAATGAGGTCAGTCCCGCCGCCGAGCAGCCCAGGGACGCAAATCCCATGCGGATCAGCCTCACATTCTGTCCCGACCCAATCACGACGACGTGGGACTGGTCGGACCTGGACTATACCAATCCAAACGACGCGCCGAACCTGAATCTGACCGTCATGGCGCTCATTCTCGCGACGAACATCGATTCCACGGTTGGAGACCATGCCTGGAGCCTCGTGGAGAAGAACCTGATCAGGCTGGGCTTTACCAATGTCGTGCATCACTATTTCGAGCGCGCGGAAAGGATTTCCCACGCCGCCATGGTATTTGCCCGGAGCATCGAACCGGTCAACGGCAAGTATGTCGTCGCGGCCATCTATCGCGGGAGCTCGTCCATTGAAGACGCCATATCCGACGCGAAATCGGAGCTGGACGGATTCTGCGACGCGGGCGTCAACGGCCTCAACATGCTGAAGGCCTACATCAATTCCCAGGGCCTGACCAAGGAGAACACGACGCTCTTCATCACCGGCCACAGCTACGGCGCGGCGAACGCCTCCCTGGTCGGGATCATGAGCACGGAGCTGGCGGAGCGGGATTCCGTCTTCTGCTACCCCTTTGCCACGCCGAACTACAATCGGCACGGCCTGACCGGCGAGGGCATGAAGATGTTCAGCTTCGACAGCAACGAGGATGTGGTGACCCAGGTTCCGATCGGCCCGAACCTGGACAAGACCGGCGTAGACATCAAGTACGACCGGCTTGACATCCAACTGAACCAACCGGAGCGGTACGAGCGCTTCCTGCGGCTGTACAAGTACTTCCGCCCCAAGGGATACGAAGAGGATTCCGATTTCCTGCCCGACGCCTATTCCGGCAACCGGGGCCCCGTCAAGAAGAAGGTCAACACCCTGATCATCCGCAACCACATGCCCTATACCTACATGGCGCTGATACTGTCCGAACAGCCGGACGAGGTCATCGATACCTATATCGGCGAGGGTGAAAACCTCGTTCTGGAGATGTCGGTCGGCGAGGTCTACAAGCTGCCCGGCCTTGGAAAGGGAGAAAAGGGCGCGGCGCTGATCAAGTGGAACGCCTCCGACGATGCCGTCGCCTCGGTGAACGGACTGGGCCTGCTCTCGGCCAAAACCGCCGGAACCACGAAGCTCACCGCCACGGCGACCAACGGCAGGCAGGCGGTCGTCGAAGTGCGCGTTTCGGAAGACTGACCGGCGCCGACTATGATGGATTGAAGACAGTCGGCGGGGACCAATCAGCGGGGACGGTTTTGCCTGACGCCATCGTGAATCCACGAAGGG
>JAZTZK010000044.1:0-4217 GCA_045637485.1 Clostridia bacterium | reverse complement strand
CTTCCACGTCGGCAGTCATATAGGTAATCTGATCGCTGACCTTGCCGGTCTCATGGTCCACAGCGCGGCAGGGGGCCTCGATGAAGCCGTACTCGTTGATGCGGGCATAGGTGGCCAGGGAGCCGATCAGGCCGATGTTGGGACCTTCAGGGGTCTCAATGGGGCAGATGCGGCTGTAGTGGCTGTAGTGCACGTCGCGCACGGCGAAGGACGCGCGCTCGCGGTTCAGGCCGCCGGGGCCCAGGGCCGACAGGCGGCGCTTGTGGGTCAGCTCGGCCAGCGGGTTGGGCTGGTCCATGAACTGGGACAGCTGGGAGCTTCCGAAAAATTCCTTGATGGCGGCGGACACGGGCCGGATGTTGATCAGGTCCTGGGGCCGCACCTTGTCGATGTCCTGTATGGCCATGCGCTCCTTGACCACGCGCTCCAGGCGGGACATGCCCACGCGGATCTGGTTTTGCAGCAGCTCGCCCACGCTGCGCAGGCGGCGGTTGCCCAGGTGGTCGATGTCGTCCACCTCGCCCAGGCCGTGGAACAGGCCGAACTGGTAGGACACGGAGGCCACGATGTCGTCCACGAGCACGTGCTTGGGCGTCAGGTCCTTCTGGGCCTCCTTCAGCGCCTGGTTCAGCGGCGCGCCGTCGGCCTTCACCCGCTCCAGCAGCGCCACCAGCGTGGGCACGTGCACCCGCTCGGAGAAGTGGGCCGCGCTCTCGTCGTACTGGGCCAGCAGCTCGGGGTCGTAGCCCTGCATGAAGGGCTTGATGAAGGCGAAGTTGTTGCCGATGATGTTGAACTCCTCTTCGCCCACGCGCACGCGGACCATGTTGACGCCCGCGTTCTGGATGGTTTCGGCGACCTCACGGGAGATGGCCTCGCCGGCGGGCGCGATGATCTCGCCGGTGAAGGGGTGCACGACGTCCTCCACGGGGATCTGGTTGAAGATGCGCAGCGCCAGCGCCAGCTTCTTGTTGTACTTGTAGCGGCCGACGTGGGCCAGGTCGTAGCGCTTGGGGTCGAAGAAGAGGGAGTTGATCAGGTTCGTGGCGGATTCCACCGACGGCGGCTCGCCGGGGCGCAGCTTGTTGTAGATCTCGATCAGCGCCTGGTCCTTGCGGGACTTGTAGCGCAGCTCGCCCTTGTCGTTGACGGAGGGCGCGTCGCGGGTGATGGTGCTGCGCACACGCTCGTCCTCGCCGAACAGGCGGGTGATCTCCTCGTCGCTCTCCAAGCCCATGGCGCGCAGCAGCACCGTCACCGGCAGCTTGCGGGCCCGGTCGATGCGGGCGAACACCACGCCGTTGGCGTCGGTCTCATACTCGATCCACGCGCCGCGGTTGGGGATCATCTGGGCGGAAAACAGGTTCGCGCCGGTCTTGTCGATGGCCTTGGCGAAGTACACGCCGGGGGAGCGCACCAGCTGGGACACGATGACGCGCTCGGCACCGTTGATGATGAACGTGCCGTGCTCGGTCATCAGCGGGAAATCGCCCATGAAGACCTCGGACTCCTTGATCTCATGGGTATCCCGGTTGGTCAGGCGCACCGTCACCTTCAGCGGCGCGGCATAGGTGGTGTCGCGCTCCTTGCACTTGTCCACGGTGTACTTCGGCTTGTCGTCCAGCGAATAGTCCGTGAACTCCAGGATCAGGCTCTCGCTGTAGTCGGTGATCGGCGAAACGTCCGCCAGCACCTCGCGAAGGCCCTCCTTCAGGAAGCTGTTGTAGGATTTCTTTTGAACCTCGATCAGATCAGGTACTGCCAGCGCCTCTTCAATGCGCGCAAAGCACATGCGCGTGCGTTTGCCCATCTGCACCGGATATGCCATACCCTTAATCACCCCTTACATCTTCGTCATGCCGCGCTCACTGACGGCAGCCGACCCGCTCAAGCCTCGGCGTTATTTTTCGGTTAAAGCGTAATTTCAATGTGAATTTTCAGCGTTGAAACCGATGCGCCCATCCCCGAAAACCCCGCTGTATTCGGCATTTTGGCTGCGAAAGCGGCTTTTTGGCCATACTAACGTAATTTAAGAGTATATCATAATACTTTCTGCCTGTCAAGCCCCGCCGTGCCCGCTTTCGGGTTGCAAACCCCGCTTTTATCCACTGAATTTCAAAATTTAACAGGAATCCCGGACGGTTTTCACACATCGAAACGCCGACCGGGATATTTCTAATATGAATGAATAATTGCAGGCTGAAATTATTTTTGAATGAAGTCTGTTGTATATGGGACGGTTAAAGCGCGAACGGACGCCCTTCGACGTCCGTTCGCGCTTTGTCGCTCTGTCACTTCTTCGCTTCCTTGGCCCAGCTGGCCTTCAGCGGCACAGTGCGGTTGAACACCGGCAGGGCGTCGGTGGAATCCGGATCCTTGCAGAAGTAGCCGATGCGCTGGAACTGGAAGGTCGCGCCGACCTCGCGGGCGGCGGTCCAGCTTTCGCAGAAGCCCCGCCTGACGACCAGGCTGTTGGGATTCAGGTGGTTCATGAAGTCGTCGTCCTCGGCAACGACCTCGCGGCCCTCCTCGTCCAGCTCCGGCTGGTCGGGCGCTTCGGACTTGCCGCTCTCGGCGGCCTCCTCCTCCAGTATGGGCTCATAGAGCCGGAACTCGCTGGGAACGCCGTCCGCGGCGCTGACCCAGTGCAGCACGCCGGTCTTGAGCTTGCGGTTGGAACCCTCGGAGCCGGAGCGGGAATCCATATCGACGCTGCAACGCAGCTCGACGATATTCCCGTCCCCGTCCTTTACGGCCTCCTCGCACCTGACGATATAGGCGCCCATCAGGCGCACCTCGCGGCCCGGGGCCATGCGCTTGAAGCCCTTGATCGGCTCCTCCATGAAGTCGTCCCGCTCGATGTACAGCTCGCGCCCGAACCTGACCTCCCGCGTCCCGAACTCGGGGTGATCGCGGTGGTTTTCCAGCGTCAGCACGTCCGTCTGGTTCTCGGGCCAGTTGGTCAGCACCAGCTTCAGTGGATCGATGACCGCCATGGGACGGGGCGCGGTGTCCGCCAGCGCCTCGCGCACGCACTGGTCCAGCAGCGAGCCCTGGACCGTGGAATCGGCCTTGGCCACGCCGACGCGGCCCATGAAATCGTGGATGGCAGCGGCGGGATAGCCCCTGCGGCGCATGCCGACCAGCGTGGGCATGCGGGGGTCGTCCCAGCCGGAGACCACATGCTCCTCCACCAGGCGGCGCAGGTGGCGCTTCGACAGCACCGTGCGCTCGATGTTCAGGCGGGCGAACTCGATCTGGCGGGGCGGCTGGTCGGTGACCTGGGCCTGCTGTACGAACCAGTCGTACAGCGGGCGGTGGATCTCGTACTCCAGCGAGCACAGCGAGTGGGAAATGCCCTCGATGGCGTCCTGTATGGGATGCTGGAAGTCGTACATCGGATAAATGCACCACTTGTCGCCGGTGCGGTGATGGTGATGGCGGTTGATGCGGTACATGGCGGGGTCCCGCAGCAGCACGTTGGGGTTCGCCATGTCGATCTTGGCCCGCAGCACCCGGCTGCCCTCCTCGAATTCGCCGTTCTTCATGCGCTCGAACAGGTCCAGGTTCTCCTCGACGGGGCGATCCCTGTAGGGGCTGTTCACGCCGGGCTTGGTCAGCGTGCCGCGATTGGCCCGCATCTGCTCGGGTGTCTGGTCGTCCACGTAGGCCACGCCCCGGCGGATCATGTCCTTCGCGATCTCATACAGCCGGTCGAAGAAGTCAGAGGCAAAGTAGAGCTTGTCCCACTTGTAGCCCAGCCACTCGATATCCCGCTGGATGCCCTCGACGAAGGCCGTCTCCTCCTTGGTCGGGTTGGTGTCGTCAAAGCGCAGATTGCACTTGCCGCCGTACTTCAGCGCGGTGCCGAAGTCCACGCACAGCGCCTTGCAGTGCCCGATGTGCAGGTAACCGTTGGGCTCCGGCGGGAAGCGGGTGTGCACATGGTCAAACCGACCGCTGGCCAGGTCCTGCTCAATAAACTCCTCGATAAAGTTCGCGGGCTTTCTCGCTTCATTCTCCATGATGGTTCCTCCCCCATTGCCGCGAAAAAGGGCGGCGCGTTGTCGTTTGATGGAGCTATTATAGCACTTTTCTCCCGGGATGAACAGGGGGAGAAGGTAAATAGTCATGACAAATGGTCCACGACGTGTTACAGCTCAGGGTCGACACGGTGGAACCCCTCCGACCCCGCCTGTGGCGGGGCCACCTCCCCT
>JAZTZK010000043.1:0-14027 GCA_045637485.1 Clostridia bacterium | reverse complement strand
CAGAGCCAGCGGAATGCCCACTCCACCGGCGAACGCTTCTCCGGGAAGGCATCGTACAGCGCCTGCACATTCTCGGGGGCCTTCGCCAGTCGTCCGCCCAGCAGGCCCTCCATGATGACCACCGGAATGCCCAGTCTGCCGGCCAGCTCAAGGCCCTTCGTGCCCGCCTGGTTGTCCACGTCCATGAAGTTGTACTGGATCTGCACCATATCCCAGTCGCTGTCTTTCAGGATACACTCAAATTCCTCGTAGGGGCCGTGGAAGGAGAAGCACTTGTAGCGAATGCGCCCGGCCCTTTTCATGTCGTCGAAGAATTCCGGCGCGCCGATGGACTTGAAGTATTCCCACTTGCTCCGGCCGATGCCGTGCATCAGGTAGAAGTCGATGTGGTCGGTCTGCAGCTTTTTGAGCTCCTCCTCCAGCAGCGCCTCCATCTCGGCGCGGTTGTGGACATACTCCGAGGGCATCTTGGTGGCGACGGTGACGCGATCCCGATAGCCGTCCCTGAGCGCCTTGCCCAACACGGTCTCGGAGGTTCTGTCCAGGTAGACATAGGCGGTGTCCAGGTAGGTCACGCCGCCGTCGATGGCACGGCGAATGAGGCCGATGGCCTTCTGTTCATCGATGATGCTGTCGCCGGAAGCGGGTCCGTTGAAGCGCATGCATCCCAGGCCAAAGGCAGACCCCTGGATGCCCAGCTTGCCGAAATTGCGATACTTCATATAGGTTCCTCCCCGTTGTCGTCAGAGTGCGATGTCCGCCCCGGCTGAGGCGGCGCGAATGCGGTCGTAGGCTGTGGCGTATGCTTCAAGGGTCGTCAGGGAATTACACACCTTTCCACAGGGTATTATATCAGCATTTCCCCCTGATTTCAAGCCGCGCGCAAAAGCTGCGGCATAAAAGCTTACAAATTAATTATGAATTGCGCATATCCTGATGATCCTTTGCGCTGTTGAGCCTTTCCTCTATGGCGCATCGGACCGCCTCGGTGATTTCGCGCTCGCTCCTGCCGGCGGTTTCAACCTCCGGGCAGAAGCAGACGGTGACCCGGTATCGCTCGCCGGTGACGCGATCCCTGACCTGGGGCAGCTTCCGGGTGTGGGGGAACACCCTGTAGCTGCCGATGATCGCGGTGGGTATGATGGTCATGCCGGATGAAAGCGCGATGTAGGCGGCCCCTTCATGGAAGCGGCCGAGGCTGCCGTCCCGCGTGCGGGTGCCCTCCGGAAAGATCATGAGGCTGCCACCCTCGCGTATGAAATCGATGGCCCGGTGTACGGAAGGCAGCGTGTCGCCAAACCGATCGACGGGAATGCTGCCGGCGGTGTTGGTGATCAGGGCGGTGAAGGGATTGCGCGCCAGCTCCTGCTTGGAGAGACTGCCGAAGCGGTTGAGGTCGATGCCCGTGCGATCCAGCGCCGCGAGCACGAACAAGCCGTCGAAATTGGCGGCGTGGTTCGGACAGAAGATGTACTGCCGCCCCGGGGCGAGGTTTTCAAGCCCCTCCACATGGAAGTCGAGGTTGCTCAGGCACCAGCGCTTCGCCGCCGCAAACAGCGTCCGGTGATACCAGCGGCGACGTACGGGATAGCGCTTGACATCCATGTCCGCGGCATGCCTGTGGGGCCTGGCGCTGCCCTGGTTTGCGGCGCAATAATCAACGAGGGCATCGAGGTTCGGCATGCTGTTGAGGATGTCGCTGGGCAGCGCGCCGAACTCGGCCTCCAGCGCCATCGACAGCTCCATCATGCCGAGGCTGTCCAGGCCGAGGTCGTCCTTCAGGCGCTCCTGGCCCGTAAGCGGTCCTTCGATGTCCAATACGCGGCGGGTCGCCTCAAACACGATGTCGCGCGCTTCCTCCCGCGTATGGGTCTTTGACGCTGCCTCGGGCTTGCCGGCGTTATCCGGGATCGCTTCACGCTTTCCGGCAGACTCGTCCTCGCGCAACGCCCTCTCCTTGAGCAGGTAGCGCCGAATCTTGCCGATATTCGTCTTGGGCAGCTTGTCGATGAAGTGAATGGCCTGTATCCGGTATTGGCTCAGCTTCTTCTTCTGGAAAGCCGAGATCTTCTCCCGGAGCTGCTCGCGCTGGCTTTCGGAGAAGCCGATGTGCTGTATAAAGAGGTGGATTCGATCCATGCCGTCGCCGGAAAACGGCACGCCCACCACCGCGTACTCCACATCCTCCGGCATGACGGGGGCGAGCAGCCTTTCAAGGTCCGACGGCGCAACCTTCGCGCCGTTGGCCATCTGGATGCTCTCCTTGCAGCGGCCGGTGACATACAGATAGCCGCGATCGTCGATGTGGCCGAGGTCGCCTGTCCTGAACCAGCCGTTGTCAAAGGCGTCCCTGGTCGCCGCCGCGTCGCCGAAGTAGCCGTTCATGATTTGACGGGTCTTTACGTAGATTTCACCCGTGCCGTGTTCGTCGGGCTCGTGGATGCGTACCTCGGTCCAGGGGTTGCGCTTCACGTTGCCCACGCTGCCGATATCGAAGGGATCGGAGGGATTGGTGCAGGCGATGAACACGCCGCACTCCGTCGACGAATAGAGGTCGAGGTAGGCGATGCCCATGTTTTCCAGCGCCTCGGAGGTATGCGGAGTGCTGGCTGTGCCACCGCTGAACAGGCAGGTGAAGTTCCGGTTGTAGAGCAGGCTCCTGAACGGCATCATCAGGCGGCGGCTGGCCTTCAGGTTGTGGGTGCGCAGCATCGCCTTGCGGGAGAGACCGGACAGCTTTGAGTAGATGCCGAACAGATGCCGCTTTTTCAGGGCCTCCTCGAGGGTGTTGACGAACAGGTCGTTCACCCTCGGCACCATGCCGAAGGCGTGCGGCTTGAATTGCTTGAGTCCCTTTTTCAGCGTATCCGTGTTCAGGGTCTCGACGCAGGCGACGGTGACGCCCTCGTTGAGCAGCGTGTAGGCCGAAAACAAGCCGGAAACGTGGCTCATGGGGAAGACCTCGAAGATGGGCTGCGTCTTCTTTGGCGGGTGGGTATCGACCAGCTGGTTCACCTTGCGGTGGGTGATCAGCATGCTGGCATAGGAGACCTCCACGCATTTTCTTCGCGCGGTGCTGCCGGAGGAGAACATGATGACGGGAGACAGGGGCGTGGGCGCGCCCGCGTCCGGATTCAGCGGTCGCGCCTCCACGATGCCCATGTGGGAATCCATGCCGTAGACGCGGCAGAGCGGCCCGAGGGGCAGCGGCTTCATGGCCTCTTCGCTCTTTCGGTCGGTGAAAACCGCGCTGATGCGGCATTGGTAGAGCAGCGGCTCCAGCTCTTCCATGGGCACCGCGGGGTCGGCCATCACGGCAGTGAGGTGATTGAGGGAGACGATCAAAAACGTCAGCAGGGCGTCCACCGTGGTTTGCGCCACGACGAGCACGCGGCTGCCGTCAACCAGTCCCAGCCTTTCCTTCCATTGGGCGAAGTCTTCGATATAGCGAACCAACGTCTTGAAGGACAGCTTCCAAATCGAACCGTCGTCCCGCAGGCAGAGCAATGCCCATGCGTTGCCGTGAGATCGAAACGCGGACAACAGTTCGCTTGAGTACTGCTCGAAATCGTATCTTTCCGTCATTGTGCCTCCGTTATTCCGCTGATCAGATTGGCGGTTTGGCAATGCATGGCATTTCCTGCGCGCTGCCGCATGGTACGAACGGCCTTTTGAGTATGCTTTGCATCGTAGAAATCACTTGCCAGCCGACTGTCTGTTTGTGTAGTGTTTTCTATATTTTATCACAGCCCATTGCAATAGACAAGGGGAAAATCACGGGGGATGGAAAAGCCCGGATGACTTCTGATAACGTCGGATAACGATAGTATTTCCAACATTCCCGGCATCCGTTATTGTATTTAACACAACGCTATGATATAATGTCTGTGTTCGACAGGTGATTTCTGTTGAAGAGAACCGCGCCGCAAAGTGAGGAACGGGAAAGATGGGAAGCAAAGAACGAAAGGTCATCGCCGTGTGCGCATCCTGGGAGGATGTGGAAAACCTGAATCTCGTGCTGGATCATCTGATCCGGGCGACGGAGGGAACGGACTATCTGCCGATGTGCATCGCCTTTGACCGCAGCAGCATCGAATCGCGTGGGGAAGAGAGCATACAGGAGTTCCTGTCTGTATTTGAGGTTCCGAACCTGGTGGGCTTCCTGCTGTTCGGCGAGATGATTCGCTCGGACAACATCAACGCGCACCTGATTCAGCTGGCCCAGGGGAAGGGGCTTCCCGTGTTCATGCTGGAACGGCAGTACGAGGGCTGCGTCAATCTTTCCCTGTCGTACAGGGAAGGCTTTGAGCAGATGGCCCGGCATATCGTGGAATACCATGGCTGCAGGGACCTCGTCATGGTCGCGGGAATTCAGGGAAACGCCTATTCCGAGGAGCGCATCGGCCTGTGCCGCAGCGTGCTGGAGGCGCACGGCAGTTCGCTTCCGCCTGAACGGATCATATACGGTGATTTTTGGGACGAGCCGACGATGCGCGCGCTGGACGGGTATTTTGCTACGGGCGGAACGATGCCGGAGGCCTTCATCTGCGCCAATGACGCGATGGCGATCGCCGTGTGCATCTACCTGGCGGAGAGAAACATACGGGTACCGGCTCAGGTGCGGGTGGCCGGCTTCGACGGCATACTGCAGGGCGGGCAGCATGAGCCGTCCATTGCCACGATGCGGCCGGATTACCTGAAGATGTTTAAAGTGATGCTGGAGCGGATCGGGGCGTGGCGTCCGGAGGAAAACGGGCACACGGAGATCATGCCCATACCCTTCGAATTGATACGCGGTGAATCCTGCGGGTGCGAACAGGGAAACAGCCAGGAGGCCATCAAGAAGGTCGGCCGGCTGAAAATGCAGAATTTGACCTATACCCGTCATATTCGCGGCATGGGCAATTTCATCCGTAAGACACTCAGCATGAATTCCCTGGAGAAGCTGGCCGAATGCCTTCCGCCGCTGTTCTCCATGTGGCATGAGCGCTATTGTTTTTCTGCGGTGCTGGATCAGAGGGATCCCGGCCTCGCCAGGCCCATCCTTCACAGCGTACACGGCCGCTTTATATCCGGCGATGCGTTTCGCTGGAAGGGCGCGCTGGTGCCTGACTTCGAGGTGCTCTATTCCGACCCGTCGGTGCGTATCGTGCTGGCGCAGCTGCTGCAAAACGAAGAGGAAACCCTGGGATACCTCGTTTCCGGCATGGACAGGTGGAACCTGTGGGAGCAGGAGCGCTTCGAGGAACAGGTGCTCTTCCTTTCCTCGGCGCTGAACGCGGTCACCGGCAATTACCGGCTGGAGAAGGCCAACAAGGCGATTCTCGAGATGGCCGAACACGATTACCTGACCGGACTGTATAACCGTCGGGGCTTCCTGCGGGAACTGGAGCGCCGCCTGCAGCTTACCGAGTCACGGGGCCTGACGCTGACGTTGTTTGCCATGGACATGGATGGCCTGAAGGGCATCAACGACGTGTACGGCCACCACGAGGGGGATCACGCCATTCGGTGCCTGGCTCAGGCGATTCAGGAAGAGACGGAAGGGCGGGGAATATGCTCCCGCTATGGCGGAGACGAGTTTGCCTTCGCGCTGCTGGCGGAAGGCTCCTTCCTTCCGGAGCTGGAGGCGATCCGCAGTCGAATCGAAGCCTGGGCGCAAAGGCTGTGCGGCTCAAAGGCCTACCGCATCTCGGCCAGTATCGGGGCTTGCGCCTGTCCCGTGCAGGACTTGACGTCCCTGGGTCAATTGCTGGTGGAATCGGACCGCGCGCTGTACGCCGATAAGATACAGCACAAGCGCCTTCGGCTGCGTGCCGAGGGATCGGAGCGTTGAATGGCCGCATGGCCGTGAGCGCAGGCGCAGGCGCCGATCCAACCGCTGCGCGATTCAATTAAAGGCTGTCGCTCTCACCGAATACCAGGCTGCTGCCGGAGGTTTTTTTGCTGATGTACAGCGCCTTATCGGCAATGCCGTACAGTTCATGAAAGGACAGGCTTCCGTTTTGGGGTGTGAGCACGGCTCCGACGCTGATGCATACCTTTTCACCGCGCAGCTCGGGAATGACGAGGTTGTTTAAGTGGCTGAAGAACCTGTAGACGACCGATTCCCCCATCTCGCGGTTGGCAATGCCTACGGCAAATACGACGAATTCGTCGCCGCCGAGGCGTATGATCACGTCGTTGGTGCGGAATGCGCTGCGAAGGGCGTCGGCGACAGCGTGGACCACAATGTCGCCCGTCTGATGGCCGTAGGTATCGTTTATGGCTTTAAAATGGTCGATATCCAGCTCCATGAACATGCCTCCGTGGCCGGCGGCAATCAATTCGGTGACCTTTCGTTCGCCACTGACGCGGTCGTTCAGTCCGGTCATGCGGTCCGTTTCCGAAAGCACCTGCAGCTCCTCGCCTTTTTTCTGTTCCTCGTCAACCCGGTCGTGGAGCTTTTGCAAGGTGATATTCTTCTCCGTGAGTTCCAAGAAAAAGCCGATAATCGCCAGTATGACGAGAATGATGATCACGGAGAATATGAACATCGTTCGATGGAGCGGACGATACCAGTCGTCGCTGTTGATCAGGCTGACACTGTACCATCCGCCCTCGAGATCATCGATGTATACCACGTAATTTCCCTCTGGGGTATCGACGTCAAACTGCCGGAGTCCATCGACGAGAAGCCTGCGCGTCACCAGGCCGCCGAGGCTGTCAGACTCGTCCATGTAATTCCTGCCGAGCTGGCTCTCGTCGGAATGGGCGATGACAATGCCGTCCTCATTGATCAGAAACGCATGGTCGCTCTTGTCTGAGGTGGAGATGCGTTTGACGATGTCCTGTATGGGAGCGAGGCTGACATCCATGGCCAATACGCTTTCCCCGTCGCCGAGCAGCTTTGCAACCGTCAGCATGACGGTGTTTGTCTGGGCATCGACGTAGGGCTTGACGAAGGTGATCTCTCTGTCTGAATGAATGGTTTCCTTGTACCAGGGCCGTTCGGTGGGCACATAATCCGGATCCGGCACCCAGTCCGACCCATCCAGATAGCTGCCGTTGAACAGGCCGTAAAGGCCGGTGGTTCCCGGATCAAGCGACTCTATGATGTTGCTTGTCTCCTTTTTGAGATAGTCGCGGATAATTGCGCTGTCCGCGTCGGCCTCAATGAAATCATCCACGTTGTTGGCCACCATTGTCACGATATCCACGCGCGTCAGCAGATACCGATTATACTCCATCGTCGCTTCCTCGGTATTGAGCTCCCCGCGCAGCAGGAGTGTTTCGGTTTTCATCGCGTGAATCTGACTGCCGACCCAGACAGCAATAATCACAGTGATAAAAAGGACGGCAATCGAGATGACGATCGATCGGGTCCTTATATGCTTCAACGTCCTATGATATCTTTGAAAGCGCGTTTTCATCATTTTATGTATCCTGTATATTTGGACGGATTGCGGGTTTTGTCATCGTGGGCTATCCGCTTCTTTCAGTACGACGCATGAATGCCTGACGTGTTGCCAATGACCGCAAAGGGGGACGGAGTTGACCGGAAGACGCCCGAGTCTGTTGCCCGGTGGGCGCGGAATGATTCTGGAATCTTATATTCATAAATATATTATCGCATGAATGGCGATGGTTTTTATATCATGTTGATATAAAGTAATCGCATATCTGTGTAAATTTCATCGTTGGACGGCAAGAAATATTACGATCATGCGATCACAGGTGTTTTGCGCGTTGTTTTTCCCGATATGACCGGGTACGATTCGTCTGTCCGATAGATGACGGGGCTCCGCTTCAGCGTTCTTATGGACCGGATCGCGCCGCTGCCGTCCCGAATGCAAAAAAGTCCCCCGGCGCCTGATGAAGGGCCGGGGGCAGTGGGTTATTCTGTAATCGCCCAAACCCGGGTCGGCAACCCGGTGGCGCCCTCTATTCTCGGCCACGCCGCGAAGAGTATCGCGCCGGCGGGCGCTACCTGATCCAAATTGGCAAGCACTTCAATCTGCAATTTGCCCTTTGCCAGCACATATCTCTCGCAGGCCAAATCACCCGCCCTGGCGGCTTCTGCGGAAGCGTCCGTATCCAATGCTTCGTGCCCGTTTGCCGATGCGTTGCGCGTCTCGTAGATGTACTTCAGCGCATCCAGCGACCAGCCGGGGAAGTTTTCGCTTCCGTCCTCCGCAATTCCGGACAGCGCGTTCATGTCTGGCCAGCGCTTTGCCCAGTCCGTGCGCAGGGCTACGAAAGCGCCGTCAGGGATGGGGCCATACTTTGATTCATAATCCCGGATGTCGTCCGGAGTGACCGCGTAGTGGACATCCTGGGCCACCTTGTCGGTGATGTCGATCACGCAAAGGGGATAGGCCATGTGTTGCAGGCCATACGCCTCCGATAGGGGAGCGCCCTTCACGAAATGCCCGGGGAAGTCGATGTGGGTGCCGAACTGGCCGGGAAACTTGAACGTCTGGATCAGACATTCCAGCATGGGGTTGCCCCAGTCAAACACCGTCTTGGACAGAGCCACAGACCCTTCCGGTATGCCGGCCCAATAGGGGCTGGTGTTGTTGAGCGAATGGGACAGCTCCACCCAGCGGTATTGCTTCAGGTCGTTCAACGCATTCCAGAGCTTGTACATGATAATCGCCTCCTGATGATATTATATATGGGTGACTCGACGGTGTCAAATAGGGGTTTTATATGATGGGCAATAGGGCGGGGCTATAGCGCCTGATCGCCTTTTGCTTGGCAAAATCCTCAAGAAGGGAAAACGGTTTCGGCCATTCGTAGGATTCGTAACCGGGACATAAAACGTCCGTTGATAATTAACAAAATCTTTGCGGGTGGACAAGATTATTGCTATAAGAATTCCACGGGGAATGGTATAATCCAAACAAGGAAGTGTTTATGCGGTTATAAGAAGGTGTTAATTTGTAATGAATGAGAGTAATGTCAATCCGAATAAGGTGAGCAATAAAATACTGTATACGACGCTGCTTGTCATATATCTGGCTGCGTTGGTCGCGACCATCATCATAGGCCGCTCCGAAAGGGTCGTTCGGATATTTGGCAATGACGTGCGCCTGTCGTCGCTGGCTGGCGTCATGTCAAACTGTGGAAACATGTGCGCCATACTCATGGCGACCTTCCTGAAAAAACGCGGCTTGATCACCGCTGCGATCCTGATGCTTGTGCAGCTGGGGATACTGTTCATAGGTTTTTTTGCAAAGAAGAACCTGACCACCCTCTCGGGGCTCTTCACCACGATCCTGGTGGCCGCCACCATCGTCACCATCTACCAGCGCGATAAGGAGATCGACCAATACCGAACCGCCGAGATGGATGTCATGAAGGCGCGGCAAAAGACGGCGGAGCTCCTGTTTGAGCAGACCGCCACGGCGCTGGTCAACGCCATTGAGGCGAAGGACGTCTATTCTCGCGGACATTCCATGAGGGTCGCGGAATATTCCCGGCTGATCGCCAGGCAGCTGGGCAAGAGCGAGGAGGAGTGCAACGAGATCTACTACGCGGGCCTGCTGCACGATGTAGGCAAGATCGGTATCAGCTATCCGATACTGACCAAGAAGGGAAGGCTGACGCCGCAGGAGTATGAGCAGATCAAGCGGCATACGAACATCGGCAAGCAGATACTGTCGGGCATTTCCGAATACCCCTACCTGAGCATCGCCGCCAATTCCCACCACGAGCGGTATGACGGCAAGGGCTATCCGGACAAGTGGAAGGAGAACGACATCCCGGAGATCGCGCGGATCATCTCCGTCGCGGACGCCTATGACGCCATGACCTCCAACCGAAGCTACCGTGCCGCGATGCCACAGCAGCTGGTCCGCGAAGAGATCGTGAAGGGCGCGGGAACGCAGTTCGACCCGGAGATCGCCAGGGCGATGCAGCACCTGATCGACATTGACATTGAATATGAGATGAAGGAGCGGGAGGAGGTCAAGGAGCTCGCGGGCAAAAATGAAATGCTCTGCACGGAATACCGAAACGAGATCTCCGAGGGCGTGCTGATCATGCCCTGGATCACGAAGTTCAGGCTCCGCTCCGTGCCGGAGGAGAACGCGGATTCCAAAAGGGCGATTCCGACGTTCATACTGTTTGACTCCCTGGACGGGCGCGTCCACGACGAGGAGAAGACCATCAAGGATCTCAACTACTTTGAGTATGCCGAGATCCGGCTGGACGGCAACGTCGTGATCACCGGCGCACGCAAGGCCAGCGTGGAGACGCTCCGTGAGGACACACAGGCCGCGGACCATCCGGAGAGGGCCGGGGACGCTGTCTACAGCGCCTGGAGCGCCAGGTTCAAGGATCACGTATTGATCGAGATCGACGATGGAAGGAAGCGCTTGCGGGTGACGGTCGCGCTGCCCGACTGCGCCCGATATGCCTATATCGCGTTGACCGGCGAGCACTGCCACCTGAAGGACGTGTCCATTGAAAAGACGGAAGAGGTGCTGGAGGGGAGCGCCGTTCGGAGGATCGCGCCGGAAATCAGCTACATCGACGGGCCGGAGGGCGACCTTCCCAATGTACAGATCGATTACTACAGGAGCGCCGTGACGCCGGGCGTACCCATCACGGACGGGCTGAAGATCCGCTTCCACACCAAGAGCCTTCCCACGGCCAGGCTCATATGGCACTGCCCCTTCATCAGCGTCTTCACGTCCGAAGACGGGCGCGTCAACGGAAAGGGGTTTTGGGAATACGGGCTGGTCCGGCTCGACGGTGAGACCTGGGAGGACGAGGACGACGGCATCATCAACGATCTGACCGTCGATCGACAGCCGGATTTCGTGGGCTGGGATGCCTGGAAGGAAAACAACAAGAGGGGCTTTGACTGCGAAATCACCTTCGAGAGGAAGGACAACAGGGTCACCCTGATCACCGAGAATCACGGCCTATTCATCCGGAATACGACCTATGTCGATAACGGCAAGAGATTATTCGCCGCCCTTACCGGAGATCAATGCGTCCTGACGGATATCCGGATAGAGGGCGCCGCCAAGTAATGCGCACCGGTGCCGAAGGATGACGGATGCCTCCTGTTTCGTCCAAAAAAGGCTGGGATAAATGACCGGATCAGTAAGGAGATGCGTTCCGTGAGAATGAAAAAGCTGGCCGCGCTGCTGTGCGCGCTGACGCTCTGCCTGGCGGGCCTGTACGCGCCGGCGGAGAAAGCGACCATTGATGAAGGAGAAGACGGCATGCAGATGATGATTGGGGAGACGCCCGTGACGGTGGCCTGGGAGGACAATGCGTCCGTGGAGGCGCTGAAGGCCCTTGCGGTGGAGGGCCTGACGATTGAAATGTCCATGTACGGCGGATTTGAGCAGGTCGGGCCCATCGGCCAAAGCCTGCCCCGCGACGACGCCCCGACGACCACCGCCTCCGGCGACATCGTGCTCTATTCCGGCGATCAGCTGGTGGTGTTTTACGGCGTCAATTCCTGGGCCTACACCCGGCTGGGACACATCACCGATCAGACCCCGAAGCAGATGAAGGAGCTGTTGGGCAACGCGGACGTGACGATCACGCTGTCGATGAAATGAAGAAACGGTCGACCGTGCCGACCGCATCTACGCCAATGCGATTACCTGAAGGAGCCGGACAGGGTGATGCTCCCGGAGAATGCGGCGGACATCATACTGCACGGCCATGCCCGGTATGAAGACGACATTTCGCTTCTGCGCTGCATGCGGGATGGTATCGCCGAGATCTGCGAAGGAAAGACGGCGGACGACCAGCCCTACCGCTGGTTTGACGGCGTGGATCGCCAACACGCGTTCCGCTGCCGTCCGGGCAGGCGCCATCAACAGGACGACCATGTGATCTGCTACAGGGCGGACAACGTACTGGGATGATCCCGCCATTCCATCCGTGAATAGGGAGGGCATGCATCCGCGCAACAGTATGACGCGAGGAGAATATCATATGACGCGACAGCTTTCGAAGGTACGCCTGGGGGTTTTCCCGACCCCCATACAGCGGTTGAACAACATCAGCGCTTTGCTCGGCGCAAACATCTACGTCAAGCGGGACGACCTGACCGGGATCGGACTGGGCGGCAACAAGGTCCGCAAGCTGGAATACCTGCTGGCGGAGGCCATGCAACAGGGGGCAAAGGTGGTCTTTACCACCGGAGGCGCGCAATCCAACCACGCAATGCTGACGGCTGCCGCGGCGGCAAGGCTGGGGCTGCGGGCGATACTGATACTGAAAAAGAGGGGCGTCACCGCATGCGTCGGCAACCAACTGCTGGAAAGGCTGATGGGGACGGAGGTCATCCTCATGGATACCGACGATTACGCCGACATCTATGCCGAGATGGATCGCATCGGCGTCGGCCTTGGCGTGCCCTACTACAAAATCCCCTGCGGCGGCTCCAACGCGCTGGGGACGCTGGGCTATGTGGACTGCGCCAGGGAAATTGCCAGGCAGGGGATCCCCTTTGATCACATCGTCTGCGCGGAGGGAAGCGGCGGCACCATGGCCGGCCTGGCCTTGGGCGCGAAGCTGTTCATGCCGGGCGCTTCGGTGCACGGCATGATGGTGGACACCGACCCCTTCGACGCAATCACGCCGCGATTGATGCGGGAGGCGGCGGCGCTGCTGGGTGCGGACGTGGAGATCGAATCGACGGATTTCAACCTGCGGGATATGAGTGGGCCGGGCTATGCGATTCCCTCGGAAGAGGGCAACGCCGCGGTATCCCTGATGGCGCAGAAGGAAGGGCTGTTCCTGGATCCCGTCTATACCGGCAAAGCCTTCGCGGGCCTGATCGCAATGGCGGGGGAGGGCGCTTTCAGGCGCACGGACAACGTGCTGTTCGTTCATACCGGCGGCGCCGGAGGGCTCTTTGCGCTTTCGCAATAGGCGGATTGACTATGGCGCACGCACCAACAAGTTTTTTATACTGGCGCGACTAATCAGAAAACCCCAGACTGTCTGGCGTCGTGATAATCATTTCCGTAAATACCTTGGTGTATTCCGTGCGGGTATCGGCGATGATATAGACAAATATGTCCTCGCCCACACGCCGGAAGATGGACACGTTGCGCTTGTCGCAGATCACCATACGAAAGCCCATATTGTTGAGCCACGGATCAGGCGTCATGGAACCGGAATCCGGGAATTGCTCCAGCCGTTCGAGGCTGTTCAGGATTTGATCCGTCACGCGCTGCGCGACATCCTCGCCAAAGTCGACCCGGACCCTGTACTTGATACGCGCCAGCCCTTCCCACGCCGAAGGGAGTATCCGAACCGTCATAGCTTCTTCAATGCCTCCCTGGCCTCCGATATGCTCATTGTCTTAGCGCCGCGCAGCCGGTCTTCCTCTGATTGGAGAATCCGCGCGCGCAGGTTGAGCAGCTGCTCCCGACGCTCGAAGGCTTCCATATCCATAAACACGCCGTCGCCCTCGCCGTTCACGGTGATGTAGACCGGCTCCTGGGTCTCCTTGGCGAGGGTGGATATACTGCTGTAGTTGTTCCGCAATGCGGAAGAAGGCTTGATAATCATGGTTGGCTCCTTTCTTCAGCCGGCCTTTGATGATAATATTTTATCACGAGAACGATATGAAGTAAAGAGATAATTCATGTCAAACGGCAGCACTCCGAACGAAGCGCTTTGAAATAAAGCACAATACCAAAAGGTCGCAACATCAAAAACGCAAGATATAGTGTTCAGTCTTGCAAAACGATCTATATATTGTGGTGTGCGTGATACCCTCTGGTTGCAATGCGTTGCAATTCCGTTGCAAAGCGGCAACAAACTCCTTGTGAAATATGTTATGGAATTGAAAGGATTGTTAATTTATATATAGATATGCATAGAAAGATCCATGAGATTTTGTTCAAACCTCATGGATTTTGTAGTCGAGGTGACAGGATTTGAACCTGCGACCTTTTGGTCCCGAAATCCGAATAGACGTTCGTTCTTGTCTGTCTCTGACAATCACTGACAGGGCTTTACCCCGGTATTTTTGTCAAAGATGGACAAGGGGTGACAGAATC
>JAZTZK010000042.1:0-1988 GCA_045637485.1 Clostridia bacterium | reverse complement strand
TGAGGTCCCCCTCACGCTCTGCTTCGCGCCTCTGACACAATAAAGGCGCGAATCCATCCGCAAAAGACCTCATCCGTCTTGCCGCTTCGACGCGTAGCAAGTCCTTTAGGGCGCGGCAATCCCCCAGGGGCCTGCCGGCCCGTTCTCGCTGAAAACAGTCCACTGGACTGTTTTCCGGGCGCTCGAACCCTTCTTCAAAGGAGAAGGCT
Source organism: Clostridia bacterium (assembly GCA_045637485.1). Taxonomy (GTDB): domain Bacteria; phylum Bacillota; class Clostridia; order Christensenellales; family Aristaeellaceae; genus UBA2862. The sequence goes on along the minus strand of JAZTZK010000042.1, from coordinate 1,779 downwards.
TTTGGAGAAGCCGCTCCTTAAGTTGACAGCGTTACCCTTTCAAGGGAGGTTGTTGGATAGAATTCGTCCCCTTGCCTCCCCTGAAAGGGGAGGTGGCAGCCCGAAGGGCTGTCGGAGGGGTTCCACAGTGTCGACGCTGAGCTGTAACTACCGATGTCCGCTTTGCCTCAGGGACGCGCCCCGGCCCTTCTCTCCATTTCCCGGGCAATGATGCCCTGCAAAGCGCTGATGTCCACATTTCCGCCCGAGACGACAGCCGCGGTTTGAATGCCCGTATCGACCCGATCGAACATATAGGCCGCGACGCCCGTGGCGCCCGCGCCCTCCGCCACCAGCTTCGGTCCCTCCAGCAGCGCGACAATGGCCGCTTCGATCTCTTCCTCCCGGACCGTCACAATGTCGTCCACGTATTTTTCGACGATTTCAAAGGTCAGGTCTCCCGGCGTCAGTACGTGTATGCCGTCGGCGACGGTCGCCCGGTCCCGAAGCGTCTCCACCTCGCCGAAGCCGAAGGACGCATACATGGAGGGCACGTTCTGCGTTTGCACGCCGATCACCCTGACATCCGGCCTGAGGGACTTGACGGCGATGGCGACGCCGCTGACGAGCCCTCCGCCGCCCACCGGGACCAGGATCTGCCTGACCTCCGGCAGCTGCGAGAGTATTTCCAGTCCGATGGTGCCCTGCCCCGCGATCACAAGCGGATCGTTGAAGGGATGGGCGAAGGTGTACTCCTTTTCCGCCGAAAGCCTTTCGGCCTCGCGGGCGGAGTCGTCATAGTTTCCCGGCACCAGAACCACCTGGGCCCCATAGCCGCGGGTGCCCTCCACCTTCACGGTCGGGGCGTAGTCGGGCATGCAGATCACCGCGCGCATCCCCAGGCGCATCGCCGAAAAAGCCACGCCCTGGGCGTGATTGCCTGCGGAACAGGCGATAACGCCCCTCGACGCCTCCCTGGCGTCCAGGCTGCTCAGCTTGTTATAGGCACCGCGAATTTTAAAGGAGCCTGTGTTTTGCAGGTTTTCCGCCTTGACAAACAGTCGGCTGTCCAGTCGGCCAAAGGGTATGACGGGGGTTTTCCGCGCCACATCGCCCAGCGTATCCGCAGCATCATGTATCATTTTCAGCGTCGGTATCGTGCCCATGTCCATTCGAACCCCCCCTGTGTCGTTATGGGAATACCGCGCAATCAAGGTGGTCTGCTGACCATCTGAATGGCGCGGTATTTATCGGAAGCGTGTTTCCCAGGCGCCTTCAGCGCATTTGGGAAACACACCCTTATTCCGGCGATATGCTGCCGCTGTCCTTTAGCCTGCGCGGCGCCCTGCCGGAAGGAGGCATCAGTATCCCCAGGTCAACAGCTGCCAGTCGCCGCCGTCCTCCCGGGCAAGCCACCATTGCCAGTCTGTATACTCCGTGTCCGCCTCCCATGCGCCGTCGCCTTCGACGGGCGAATGGAAATCGCTCAGGAATTCGGCGACCTGGGTGAAGCGCCTGCCCTCATCCAGGCTGTTCATCCATTGAATGTTTCCCTTGCTGTTGCACACGTCTCCGGCGTAGCGTAGGGAATGCAGCTCGCAGCCCTCGAAGGACGCGAATTGCTCCCTGATCAGCGCGGCGGCGGCTTCCAGCTCCGCCTGAGTGTAGAGGGCGGAATCGCCGTAGTCCTCCCCCCGCGCCACCTTCATGCCCATGAGCTCCATCAGCTTCTCCTGGTCGTTGAACAGGTCCAGCAGGGGGAATTCCTCTGTGCTCAGCGTCCCCACGTCCTGAAGGCCG
>JAZTZK010000041.1:0-4954 GCA_045637485.1 Clostridia bacterium | reverse complement strand
TCTCTCAAGGCTGTTCATAGCACAGGCTCCCTTCGATATAAGTTAACATTATCATAGCAAACCCAAATTGTCAATACCATATACAAATTCTATCAGAAATTGTATATTCTTTGGATGTTTCGAAAATTAACGGCTGTTTTGGACTTGGAAATGTTGTTTATAAAACCCGTCACGCCTTCAGGCGCCTCTTTCCGCCGAGCTTCAGGCCGAACAAGCCGCCCTCGCCCACCCTGGTGGACATGATCAGCACGACGATCAGCAGCCCGCCCCAGATCAGGCTGGAGTAGTAGGTGTTCAGGTTGGAGAACATATTCACGCCGGTGGCGATGATCTGGATGGTGATAATGCCGATCAGCACGTTCACGATCTTGCCCATGCCGCCGTCCGGCAGCACGCCCGCCAGCACCAGTATCAGTATGCAGCGCATCACATAGCTCGTGCCGTAGTCGGCCTTGGCGCTACCCATGGTGTTCACCATCAGCAGGCAGCCGATGCAGCAGATCACGTCGCACAGCACGTAAGTGCCGATGACCATGCGCCGGGTATTGATGGCGGAGAACTTCGCGGCCTTGATGTTGGTGCCCACCATGTACAGCTTCTTGCCGTACACCGTTTTGTTCAGCAGGAACCAGCACAGCGCGAACATCAACAGGAAGATCAGCAGGGGCATGGGTATGAAGCCCAGGACGTTGAGGTGGCCGAACTCGGTGTACAGCGTGGGCACGGGTTCTGTGGCGCCATTGGTCAAGCCCACGGACAGGCCCGTCCATACCAGTTGCATGGAGATGGTAGCCATCACCGGGGGAATGTTCAGCTCGCTGACCAGCAGGCCGTTGATGACGCCGCCCACCGCCGCGATGGCCAGGGCGATCAGTATACCCACCAGTATGACGCCCGCGGAGGCATTGTCGGTGTGGGCTGTCATGTAGCGTACCGCCATGATGGTGGCGAAGTCGCCCAGGGCCACGAAGGACATGTCCATCTTGCCGCAGATGAAGCAGAACATCAGGCCAAGGGCAATGACCCCATATTCGGGGAACTGCAAGGCCATTCCGCGCCACACGTTGCCCGTCCAGAAGGCGCTGCCCTTGGCGATGGTAAAGAACAGCAGCATGATGGCCGTCAGGCCCAGCATCATGAAGGTATAGCTGTATTTCTGTAGGTTCTTGCTCTTCATTTTCGCTCACCTCCGTCAATGCTTCTGACGCATGGCCTGCAGGGACGACACGGTGATGCCGACCAGTATGATCAGGCCGTTGAAGAACTGTTGCCAGTAGGAGTCGATGCCCAGGATCAGCATGGAGTTGGCCACCAGGGAGATGATGCCCACGGCCACCAGGGTGCCGAATACCGTGCCCTCGCCGCCGAAGATCGACGCGCCGCCCAGTATGACGGCGGGGATGATGGTCATCTCTCGACCCGTCATGGCCTTGGGGATGGACTGGCTCTCCATGCACACGCGGATCATGCCGATAAAGCCGGCCAGCGCGCCCACCGCGGAGTACAGCAGGAACTTGGTCTTCTTCACGTTGTAGCCGGCACGCTCGGCGGAAACCTCGTTGCCGCCGATGGCATACAGCGCCCGGCCAAACATCGTCTTGTTCAGTATGAACGAAACGATGGCGCACAGCGCGATCAGGAACAGTATCATCGCTGTCAGTGTGAATCGAATGCCGGTGACGGGGTCGGAGCTCTCCAGCAGGAACGCCTTGCCGAAAGCCTTGAAGCCCTCGGGCAGCGTAGAGGTGATCTCCTGCATTTGCAGCAGGCCCAGGGAGATGCCGGTGAAGAAGGTCTGGGTGCCCAGGGTGACAATCATCGTGTTCAGCTTGAAGTTGGAGATGATCCAACCGTTCAGCATGCCCAGCACCCAGCCGATGGCCGCAGCCAGGGCCAGGCCGGCCAGCGGGTTTGTGGCGCACCAGCCGTTGTTCAGGCAAATCGTGGAACTGAGTGAATAGCTCAGTGCCGCGATGGCCGGGAAGGACAGGTCGAAGCCCCCGGAGATCATGACCACCAGGCAGCACATGGCGAACATGCCGTCCACCACCATCGTCCGGAGTACCGTGACGTTCAAGCGTGTGAATATGCCGGGGAACGTGATCAGCCTTCCGCCTGACTTGATCTGCACCAGCACGCATAGCAGGATCAGCACCAGGGACATGTAGAATTCCGTCCTGCGTGTCATGCGCTTGAGCTTTGCTTTATCCATGTCCGCGCCCTCCTTATCGTATGGCCTCGAGGATGTTTTCCTCGGTGATTTTGTCGCCGGTCATCTCGCCCACGATGGCGCCTTCCTTCATCACGATGACCCTGTTGCAGTTGACCACGACCTCCGACAGGTCGTCGGAGATGATGATGACCGCCAGGCCCTGGTTGGCCAGGTCGTGCACCAGCGCGTGGATGTCCTGCTTTGCGCCGATGTCCACGCCCACGGTGGGGCCGTTCAGAATCAGCACATCCAGGTCGTTGTTCAGCCACTTCGACAGCACGATCTTCTGCTGGTTGCCACCGGAGAGGGTGGAGGCGTGCTTGTGGGCGTCGTCCGTGGCGATGGAGAACTTGTCCACCCATTCGTTGGCCTTGGCGAACAGCTCCGACTCCCGGTAGGTGCCCAAGGCCCGGGTGAGCTGCTTCAGCGAGGCGAGCATGATGTTGTCGGCGATGGGCTGGGCCAGGCAAAGCCCTTCAGTGAGTCGGTCCTCCGGCACGTAGCCGATGCGCTTTTTCTGGGCGTCGATGGGCGATTTGATTTGTACCTGTTGGCCGTTCAGTGTAATGGTGCCGGAATCCACCTTGCCCAGGCCGAACAGCGCCAGGGCCAGCTCCGTGCGCCCGGAGCCCAGCAGACCCGTGATGCCCAGTATCTCGCCCTTGCGCAAATCGAAGCTCACGTCCTCGAACTTGCCCTTCCAGGTGAGGTGATCCACCTTCAGCACCGGTTCCTTCGATATATTGGTGGGCACGAAGTAGTCGTCCACCAACTCGCGCCCGGTCATGTAGTAGGTGAAGTCCCGCTTGCTCAGCTCGGCGGTGGGGCCGGAATAGACGTTTTTGCCGTTGCGCATGATGCACACGTCATCGGAGATTTCAAAGATCTCCTCGGTCTTGTGGCTGATGAACATGATGGCGATGCCGCTGTCCCGCAGTTGGCGCACCGTCTTGAACAGCGCGTCCACCTCCTTCTTGGTCAGGGCGGTGGTGGGCTCGTCCATGATGATCAGCTTGGCGTTGAACAGCAGCGCCCTGCAGATGGCCACCAGCTGCTTGTCGGCCACCGACAGATCGCCCATTCGCGCGTACAGGTCGATGTTGTAGCCGATCTTGCCGAGGGCCTCCTTCGCGGTCTGCTCCCAGCGCTTTCTGTTCACGATCTTGCGCTTGGCGGTGATCTCGCTGTTGATGGCCAGGTTCTCCATGACCGTCAGGTTCGGGAAGATGGACAGGTCCTGGTAGATGACCTGTATGCCAAGCGCGGAGGATTCCGCCGGGGTGATGTGCTGTATGGGCCTACCCTCGAACAGCACCTCGCCCTCGTCACGGGTGTATGCGCCGGAGATGATCTTCACCAGCGTGGATTTTCCGCATCCATTCTCCCCGGCCAGGCACATCACCTTGCCGGGCCTGACTGCGAAATTGACGTGGTCCAGCGCGTGTACGCCGCCGAACCGCTTGTCGATCCCAGTCATTTGAAGCAGGTATTCAGACATGCTGCATTGCTCCTTGTATGTTAGTTTTGTAACCGCTGATGGCATACCGGCGCCTTTGGCTGGGATCCCATCAGCGTTCACCGTTTAATCGAACGAGGCAGGGAAGATTTCTTCCCTGCCTCGCGGGGTTCGTGAATATGAGGCCTGAAGCTCCCGGATCAGAAGTCGTAATCGTCCACGTTGTCAACGGTGATGGCGATGTCGCCCTGGCCGATGACAGCCTTGCCGTTGACGACGACATCGTGATAACCCTCGACACCCAGGTCGGAGCCGGTCTCGATGGTCTCACCGCGGAACAGCATCAGGCCGGCGTTCAGCTGGGCCTGGGCGCTGATGCCGGCGTTCCACACGGAAACGCCTTCCAGGACGCCATTCTTGATGAAGTCGCGGGTCTCGGAGGGCATGGCCACGGATACGGCGAACATCTGGCCGGCAAGGCCCATTTCCTCAATGGCGCGGGCGCAGCCGGGGGCATCGAAGGAACCAGTGCCCAGAATGCCCTTCAGATTCGGATACTTTTCCTTCAGCTGGATGGTCAGCTCATAGGCCTTCTGGGCGTCGGAATCGTCGGCCACGCGGGCGTCGGGAACCAGCTCCAGGTTCGGATAGGCCTCCTGCTGGCGGGCCACGGCGCCATCGGCCCAGTCATTCTGGGAGCCAAAGGTCAGGGAACCGACCATGGTGATGTACTGGCCCTCCTCGCCCATCTGCTGGGCCAACAGGTCCATCAGAAACGCGCCCTGGCCGGCGGCGGTGTGGGGCTCGATGTCGAGGTCGCAGTTCTCCACGGCTTCGTTCTCGGTGGTGATGATGATAATGCCCTTCTCGCGCGCGGCCTTGAAGATCTCCTCAACAGAGGCAGGGTCGTTGACGCAGGTGCACAGGATGTCGATGTCCTGGTTGATCATGTCCTGCAGGATCGGAACCTGGTCCTCGGCGGTAACGGCAGCGGGTCCCTTGTAGATGACCTCAATGCCGTTCTCTTCGGCCCACATGTCGACGTACTTGTGAACGTTCTCCCACCAGGCCTGGCCCTCAACGCGAGGCACATAGGCGATCTTCGGGACCTTTTCCTCGGCCAGCGCGGCGGTTGCGGCCACGATCATCATGACGGCCAGAATCAGTGCGACGAGTTTCTTCATGGTTTATTCCTCCTTGTTCTTATATAACCTCCGCCCTCGGCGGAAATCATCGCTGTGTGGAAAAGATAGCGACAGCAATGTCGATCATAATAATATTATAAC
>JAZTZK010000040.1:0-7167 GCA_045637485.1 Clostridia bacterium | reverse complement strand
GGGGGGCGGATCGAGTATGGCGGCGTCAAAGCGCTCGCCCGTTTTGAGCGGGCGGGGAATCTCTGTGGCGGCATCGCCGCAGTGAAACCCCGCCTTTGCTTCGAGGTCGTTGCGCACAGCGTTGCGCTTCGCGTCGGCGATGGCGGGGGGAACGATCTCGATGCCGGTGGCGCGGCGGGCGTGACGCGCCGCGCAGAGGGTGATCGTGCCCGCGCCGCAGTAGGCGTCCAGCACATTCATATCGCAGCCGGGCACGATGCCGACAGCCTCCAGCGCGGCGGCGTACAGCCGCTCCGCCTGGTCCGGGTTGACCTGAAAGAATGACTGGGGCGAGATCGAAAAGCGCAGGTCCATCAGCGTGTCCGTCAGCGTTGCCTCGCCGAACACCCGTGTGCAGCGCCCGTCCAGCGCGTGGGCGGGTCGGTGGTTCAGCTGGCACAGCCACAGCGACCGAAGCGACGGCAGCGCTTCCGCGAGGATGGGGGACAGGTGTCGCACCTCCGGCAGGATCGGGGCGTCGGCGCACAGTATGAGCATCAGCGCGCCTTCCCGGTTCACCCGGGTCACCAGGTATTTCAGGTGTGCCGCGAAGTCCAGGCCGTCCAGGTGCTCCGAGAACCACCGCAGCGCCTCCACGCTCCGGGGCCGCTGGAGCAGGCAGTCCGCCAGCGGTATGACCCGATGGCTGCCCCGGGCGAATGTGCCGATGACCGCGCGGGCGTCCTGCCACGCGATGGGGTACTCGGCCTTGTTCCGTGTCCTGTCCGGGACGTCGCAGCCCAGCGTCGGCCTCACGAGGGGCGTTTCGACGCCGCCGATGCGCACAAGCGCGTCACGCACCACCTGCCGCTTCAATTCGAGGGTGCGCGGGTAGCGGATGTGTCGCGCCTGGCAGCCACCGCATTCGCCGGCATGGGGGCAGGCGGGGACGACGCGATCCTCTGACGGCTCCTGCACAGCACAAAGAGACGCTTCACAGAAGCGCCCCCTGTCCTGTGTGACGGCCGCCGTCACCCGTTCGCCGGGAATCGCCCCCGGCACGAACACCGCGCGACCGTCGGCCAGTCGGCCCACCCCCTGCAGCTCGGAGCCGATGCCGGTGATGTCGATCAGTTCGGTTGGTTTCATCGATGCGTTCCATGAGCGCCCGACCGTCGGTCGGGTCGCATTCTCTCAAAAGCCCTGTTCCATCAGGTACTGGCGAGCTTCCTCGGCCTCGGATTCCAGCGCCCGGATCTCGATGTCCTCCCTGTGGCCGCCGGGGGCGTCCGGCCTCTTCCAGTCCACCAGAAAGCCGGCTTCGCGCAACAGGCCCTCGATCTGCTCCGCCTGCTGGACGCTTCGCGCGATATAGATGACGCGCCACAGCGCCGATGGATTGCCTCGCATGGGGATCACCGCCTTCCTGTTTATAAATGTATTATATAATAGGAATGGCGGGAAGTCAACCCGGGGAAGGCAAACAGGGCGCATTATAAGTTAACGGTAATGTTGGAGGAATGCAGTTGACCGGGATATTTTTCTCATGTACAATACAATGTGGTATATCATGATTGTATTGCGGTTTGTTCAGGCCGTTTCCGGGAGGGTATGCGCAATTGGCTTCGAGAAGGGAACAATACACAGCGGACAAGTTCATATCGCTGTTCGGCGAGCTGGTGAAGCGGGATTTGCGGAAGAAATACCGGCGCAGCGTGCTGGGGTATTTCTGGAGCCTGCTGAACCCGCTGATGATGATGGCGGTCATGATGGTCGTGTTCTCCTACATGTTCAGGTTTGAGATCGAAAACTATCCGCTGTACCTGATTTGCGGCCAGACGATGTTCAACTTCTTCAACGAATCAACGAACATGTCGCTGTATTCCATCATAGACAACGGGACGCTGCTGAAGAAGATCTATGTGCCCAAGTACGTCTTTCCGATATCGCGGGTGCTGTCCTGCTTTGTGACGATGTCCTTCAGCCTGGTGGCGATACTGATCGTCATGGTGTTCACCCGGGTGCAATTTCACCTGACGGTACTGCTGTTCTGGGCGCCGATGGTTTACCTGCTGGTGTTCTGCTGCGGCATGGGACTGTTGGTCTCGTCGCTGGCCGTGCGCTTCAGGGACGTAATCCACCTGTACAGCGTGCTGACGATGCTGTGGATGTACGCCACGCCGGTGTTTTATCCCATCGAGGCGGTGCCGCCCCAGGTGGCCGCGCTGATCCGGCTGAACCCGATGTACGTGTTCATCACGCTGTTCAGGGAGCTGCTGCTGTACGGCAGGATGCCCGGCGCGGGCATGTGGCTGTCAGGCGCGGCGATGGCGGCGCTGGTGTTCGCTCTGGGCGCTTGGGTGTTCAGCAGGCTGCAAAAGACCTTTATCTACTATATCTGACGGACAGGAGCGGGAACATGAGTCCGATCATAGACGTCCGGAACGTATCCATGTGCTTCCGCAAGGAAAACGAAAAGACGGACACCTTGAAGGAATTCTTTGTCAAGCTGGTGCAGCGCAGGCTGCGCTATACCGAATTCAGGGCGCTGAACGACGTCAGCTTCTCCATTCGGAGGGGCGAGGCCGTGGCGCTGATCGGCGTGAACGGCAGCGGAAAGAGCACGATGCTGAAGCTGATCGCCGGGGTGATGGAGCCCACCGGCGGCGACGTGGCGGTGAACGGCACCATCGCGCCGCTGATCGAGCTGGGCGCGGGCTTCGACGTAGACCTGACGGCCCGGGAGAACATCTTCCTCAACGGCGCGCTGCTGGGCCACAACCGGCGGGAGATGCAGAAGAACTTCGACAAGATCGTGGATTTCGCCGAGCTGTGGGACTTCCTCGACGCGCCGATCCGCAGCTTCTCCTCGGGCATGATCGCCCGCCTGGGCTTCGCCATCGCCACCGAGGTCAAGGCCGACATACTGGTGGTGGACGAGATACTGTCCGTGGGCGACTTCAACTTCGCCCAGAAGTGCCATCGTCGCATGGAGAAGATGCTGGCGGAGGGCACGACGCTGCTGTTCGTATCCCACAATACCGACCAGGTGAAGGAGCTGTGTCCCCGCGCCATATGGCTGGACCACGGCAATGTCATGCGGGACGGTCCCTCCGCCGAAGTTTGCGATACCTATTTGGAGCAAAAGGCCCAGGCCTGATGGAAAGGTGGTTTGCGCTGTGATTTTGCAGGAGCTTCGGTTTCCAAACTATGAAACGTGCGCCGATTATGGGATGTATTTCCGCCTGGAGGGCGAATGCATGGCCGCGGTGGACGCGCCGCAGGAGAAGGTGCCCGGCGAGCTGACCCACTACGAGCGCTTTTTCCGCCGGAAGGCCGACATCCACTATGACAACGCCGCTCTCCGCAGGGCCTATTACGATCCCGAGACGCGGGCGCTGCATCTGGCCAGCTGGCAGCGCGCGGGCTTTGACACCTATTTCAACTGCTTCTCCGTGGGCAAGTGGAACAGGTATACCAGGCTGGACAACCTGAAGCTGCGCATCGAGCTGAAGGGCAGCTTCCAGGTCACGGTGCTGCACATGTATTCCATGTACACCGAGCCCTTTGAGCACGCCTTCTGCGAGCGGGTGTGCCGGGCGTCGGACCGGACGGCCTTTGAATTTGACATTCCCCTCAACAGCCTGGAGAGCGGTGTGATCTGCTTCAGGCTGTATGCGCTGGAGGGGGCGGACAACGTGTTCTACGGCGGCGGCTATGTCACCGACGTGGACGAGGCTACGCTGAACCCGGTGAACATCGCCATCGACACCTGCACCTTCCGCAGGGAGCGCTACATCACGCGCAACGTGGACATCATCAACCGGGACATCATCGAAAATCCCCAAAGCCCGGTGAACGGCCACCTGGACATCTTCATCTCCGACAACGGACAGACGCTGGACGTGGACGCCATGCAGACCGACCGGGTCCACGTCTTCCCCAACCGGAACGTTGGAGGCGCCGGCGGCTTTACCCGGGGCATGATCGAGATCCTGGACATGATGCCGAAGCGGCCCTTCACCCATGTGCTGGTGATGGACGACGACGTGCTGATCAACACTGACGCCATCGTGCGCACCTATCGGCTGCTTCAATTCCTGAAGCCGGAATACCTCGGCAAGACCGTGGCCGGGGCCATGCTGCGCCTGGATAACCGCTGTCTGCAGCATGAATGTGGCGGCTGGTGGGACGGCTTCTGCGTGCGCAATGACAAGACCATGCTGGACCTGACCCGTATCGAGAACATACTGTTCAACGAGAAGGAGGACATGGCCAACTACAACGCCTGGTGGTACAGCTGCATCCCGGTTGCCAAGATCTCGAACGACAACCTGCCGCTGCCCATCTTCATCCGCTACGACGACGTGGAGTACGGCCTGCGTACCGGCAGCGATATCATCGCCATGAGCGGCATCTGCCTGTGGCACGAGCCCTTCGAGTACCGCTTCTCCTCGTCCTCCCAGTACTACGAGATCCGCAACGAGATGATCGTCAACGCGCTGCACATGCCCGCCTTCGGCTTCAAACAGGCCAGGGAGGTGCTGCGCTATTCGGTGAAGGTGAACATCGGGCGCTACCGCTATTCCGATTGCAAGCTGGCCTTCAAGGCCATGGAGGACTTTTGCAAGGGCCCGGATTTCCTGCTCAACACCGACGGCGAGGCGCTGCACAGGGAGGTCATGATGATCGGCGACCGCTTCCAGCCGCTGAAGGAGCTGCCCGTGCGCTTCGACGAGAACGAGTACATCAAGAGCCAGCGCATGGAAAAGCCGTCGAAGAAGCGCCTGCGCCTGGTGACGCTGAACAGGCACCTGACGCGCCGCAAGGGCGACGCGGTGGTGGACGCGGCGCTGAACGGCGTGAAGGACTTCGCCGGCAAGAAGCGGGTGCTGAACTACGACGTGGGCGGCAACCGGGGCTTTGTCACCGAGTACGACCGCAAGCGCCTGATGGAGGCGCTGCGGGGCTATCTTCGGACCGTGAAGCTGATGAAGGAAAGATATCCCAAGGCGTGCGAGGCCTGGCGTCAGGGCATGCCGATGCTCACGTCGCGGGCGTTCTGGGACGGGTATCTGGGATTGAAGTGATGGATACAACGGGCCCATGCCGGATTTCCGCGGCATGGGCCCGTAATATCAGATGCTTTTACAGGTGCACCACCGTGCCGATGTCCTCGCCCTTCGCCACGCGCATCACATTTTCCAGGTCGTCCATGTTGAATATGCGGATGACCGGTATGCGCTGGTCCAGGCACAGCTGGAAGGCGGAGGTGTCCATCACCTTCAGGCCGCGCTCGATGGTCTCCCGGTAGGTGATGTCCCGGATCAGCTTCGCGTCGGGGTTCTTGCGGGGATCGGAATCGTAGACGCCGTCCACCGTGGTGCCCTTGAACACGGCGTCCGCGCCCAGCTCCGCGGCCCGCAGCGCGGCGGCGGTGTCGGTGGTGAAGAAGGGGTTGCCGCTGCCGCCGGCCAGCAGCGCGATCTCACCCCGCTCCAGCGCCGCCACGGCCCGGTCGGCCCGGTACAGCTCTGCAAAGCGGGTCATCTCCTGGGCAGTGAATACGGTGGCTCTGCGGCCCAGGCGCTGCAGCGCGTCCTGCACGCACAGGGCGTTGATGACGGTGGCCAGCATGCCCATCTGGTCGGCCAGCACCGGGTTCATTTCGGCGGTGAAGCGGCCGCGCCAGATGTTGCCGCCGCCCATCACCACGCCGACCTGCACGCCCAGGTCGGCAAGATCCGCGATGGCCTTCGCGGCGCGATCCACGCGGGCGGCTTCAAAGCTGTGGGAGGCGTCGGCGGGGGAGTAGCGCTCCGGGGCGAGGGTCTCGCCGCTGAGCTTCAGTATGATGCGCTTGTACATGTCGCGTTGATCCTTTCCATCTCAGTAAACAGGCTTTTTATGCCGTTAATGTCGCTGTGGTCCGAAAAAAAGGAGAACGCTATGACACGTTCTCCTCTTCGACTGTGTTTTACTTCTTGCCGATCTGCTCGGCGACCTCGGCGGCCAGGTCGGAGACCTTCTTCTCCAGGCCGTCGCCCATCTTGTAGCGGGTGAAGGCGGCGATCTTCATGCCGGGGACCTTCTGCTCGATCATCTTGCCGACGGGGGTCTCGCCGTCCTTGACGAAGATCTGCTCCACCAGGCAAACCTCCTGGTAGAACTTGTTGATGCGGCCCTGAACCATCTTCTCGATGATCTTCTCGGGCTTGCCCTCGTTGCGGGCCTGCGCGGCCAGGATGTCGGTCTCGTGGTGCAGGTGCGCGGGGTTGACCTGGTCGCGGGACACATATTCGGGGGCCACGGGGGAAGCGGCGGCGATCTGCAGCGCCACGTCGTGCACGACCTCCTTGACGGTGTCGTTGACCTCGGCGACCTCGGCCTTCACCAGCACGCCGACCTTGCCGCCCATGTGGATGTAGGAATCCACATAGCCGTTCTCGCCGCACTCATAGCGGGCGAAGCGGCGGATGCTGATCTTCTCGCCGATCTTGGCGGTCTTCTCGGTGATGACATCGGCCACGGTCTGGTCGGTGTCCAGGTACTTCTCGGCCATCAGGGCGTCCACGTCGGCAGGGTTGCCGCGCACGATCTGCTGGGCGATGCCGTTGACCATTTCCTTGAACTCGGGGGTGTTGGCCACGAAGTCGGTCTCGCAGTTGACCTCGACCAGCGCGCCGGTACCGCACTTGGCGCAGATGTAGCTGCCCACGATGCCCTCGGCGGCAATGCGGCTCTGCTTCTTGGCGGCCTTGGCCAGGCCCTTTTCGCGCAGATAGTCGATGGCCTTCTCGATGTCGCCCTCGCACTCGGTCAGGGCCTTCTTGCAATCCATCATGCCACAGCCGGTGCGGCCGCGCAGATCCATGACGTCCTTAGCGGAAAAATTAGGCATTTTGAATTCCTCCCAGAATGAATGTCACAGGCGCGCCATGCGCCCTTACACGGATTCACGCGGCACTCTTGTCGAATGTCGCATGAATCAGAAAACACTATGGATTATTCGGCGGCTGCGGCGGGCGCGTCGTCCTCGGTCTGCTCGCCCTGCTTGCCCTCCAGAACGGCGTCGGCCAGCTTGCCGGCGATCAGCTTGACCGCGCGGATGGCGTCGTCGTTGCCGGGGATGACGTAGTCGATCTCATCGGGGTCGCAGTTGGTGTCGACGATGGCCACGATCGGGAT
>JAZTZK010000039.1:0-4838 GCA_045637485.1 Clostridia bacterium | reverse complement strand
GCGCAATAAGATACTGGTGCTGGACGGCAGCTATCCCTATGACGAGAAGCAGACCATGGACATCGTGAAGAAGTACGCAAAGTGGTACAACGTGCGCACGGAGAGCGTGCACAACGACGCGGTGAACCTGATCATTGAGGTGCGCAAGGTGCATGACAGCGCGGGCCTGATCCGGGAGATGAGGCAGACGGGCGCGTTCAGCGACGTATCGCTGCTGGTGCAGGAGGGGACGATCGACAGATGATGAACGATGGCGGAAAACGCGTGTTTCTCGTCGTCCTGGCGTTGATCTTCGGACTGCTGCTGTACATGTGCGTCGACGGTCGGGATATCATACGCTGGACTGCCGATGTGGCTTACTCCAGGGGGAATGATAACCTGTATATCGAGCTTCTGGGGGATGGCGCGATCTACATCGGCGGCGAGGGCAAGCTGTACGGAACGGACATGCGCGCCCTCATCGAAGGCGAGAGCATGACGGTCGGAACGGTGACGGACATCATCATCGGCAACGGTATCTCCGAGATCGGTTACGATGTCATATGCCAATATCCGATATTGCGCACCGTCCGCATTGGCGACGGCGTGACTGTCCTGGGCAATGGCTCCATCAACGATTGCCCGGAGCTTCAGTTCGTCTTCATACCTGCCGGCGTTCAAAAGATCAGCCGGGATTTCCTGTATTCCTGTAACCGCTGCATCGTCATTACAGACGGGCCTGCTGACGGCCTGCCAAAGCTTCGAAACACGCGAAAGGCAAATATCATAGGAAACGTGGATTCCTACGCGGCCATGCAGGCCGCCTGGACGAACGGCACGGAGCTTCCGGAAATACTGGAGCGCTGGTGGCCTTGACGAATCGCGTTCGTTTATTGTGAGAGGACTGTCATCATGCCGAATGTTGAAAACCACAAGGAGCTCGTGCCCTTTGAGCACTATACCGGACTGTTTGAAAAGCTGGACCCCGTCGAGGCGTCGGAGCGCTGCGGGGTGAAATACGATCCCGCCGCGCAGGTGTTCACGATACGCCTTCTGTACGTGGATTATGAGATCACTTGGCCGAAGTTCTCCATCAAGAGCGCCGCGCAGGATGGCTTCGCGCTGTTCAACCTGCCGGCGCAGATGCTGCTGATCCGCTACCTGCTGGAGGGCCGGCGGTCGGTGGGCTCGGGAGCTTTTCTGCCCTATCGGGAGATGCCCTGGGGCGAGGTTTACCTGAAGCCCTTCACCGGGCGCTGCCTGAACAGGGCAGCCTTCACCTTCGGCACGCGGCTCGACGTCTTCAGGGCCGCCGCGGCCCAGCTGCCAGCGATCCCCCTGGACAAGGGGGACGCTTCCTTCCAGCTGGAGATCATGCCCGGATACGACGTGCGGCTGATCGTCTGGGAGGGGGACGATGAATTTCCGCCCAACAGCCAGATTTTGTTTTCAGACAATTTCCCCAAGGCCTTCTCCGCGGAGGATCGGACGGTGGTGGGGGATATACTGATCTCCGACCTGAAACGGCGGATGTGATCGAAAAGGTGACGGTTCTGTCGCCTTTTTGTTTGACAATTTATGAAGAATCATATATAATGAATTGAATTCATTTATAAATGCTGGAGAAGAGAGCGATGGACTTTAAACAGCTTGAATCCTTTGTGGCCGCGGTGGACGAGGGCAGCTTTTCCAATGCCGCCGAGCGCCTCCAGCTCTCCCAGTCGATGGTGACGGTTCACATTCGAAACCTGGAATCGGAGCTGGGCACGCGGCTGCTGAACCGCACCACGCGCAGCATGGAGCTGAGCGCCGCCGGGCGGACCTTCTACAGCTATGCCCGGCAGATGCTGAAGCTGAACCGCGACAGCATATTTGCCCTCAGCCGCGCAAACCAGGATGTCAAAACCATCAACATCATCGCCACGCCCTACATCGTGCGCTACTACCTGACGGATCGCATTATCCGTTTCAACGGGCGCTATCCCGATGTGAGCTTCAATTTCATCACCTGTGCCCATTCCGAGATACAGAACCGCCTGCAATCGGAATCGGCGGAATTTGCCTTCTGTACGATGAAGCTGATGAATTCCGATTACGCCGTGAAGCACTGCAACATGGCCAACCTGGTGGTCATCACGCCAAACCTGCCCCGATTCAGGCAGTTGGGCGGCGGTACCTTTCCCTATGCCCTGTTTGGCGAGGAGCGGCTGATCACCCGCAGCAGCACCTCCACCCTTCAGCAGGAGTTTTTGCGCTGGTCGAAGCTGAACATTCCCGATGTCAAGCTGAACGTGGTGGCAGGGGTGGACGACACCGAGACCATCATGCGCCTGGTCGCCGCCGGGGTGGGCATATCGGTGATCTCGGAGGTGGCCGTGCGCGAGGCGGTGGCCGAGGGCAGGCTGCTCTCCTTTCCCATCGAGGGAACGATGCCCTATCACCTGTACTTTGTCCACAAGAAGAAGTATCTCTCGCCGGAGCAGGCGGCCTTCAGGGATTACGTGCTGGAGACCATCCCGGCAAACGGCGGGGAGGAGCCGGTGGAATAGGGGCTTTTGATACAGCGAGGCTGCGCCGTACCGACGCAGCCTCGTTGTATCACGGGTATCATTCCTCCCGCTTCTCCACGGTCTCGACTTCCGAGCATTCCTTCAGTCGCTCCAGCGCCTTGTCCGCCAGCACGTTTTGCACGATGGCCCTTTGGGAAGCCTCGTCCAGGCGGGCGGAAAGCTGCTCCGGGGTCATGTTGTTCTGCCTGCACAGCCTGCGGATTTCCTCGGCCACGTCGTCCTCGCTGGCCTCGATGCCCTCCGCGTCGATGATATCGAGCAGTATCCGTTGACGTATTGCGCGCTTCCTGGCATCCGGCAGGCGATCCGTCCTCAGCTGGGCCTCGGTCTTGCCTGTAAAGCGGCAGTAGGCCTCCATCGTCAGGCCCTGGCGGGCGAGCTGGTCGAGCAGGGATTGCATCTCCGCCGCCAGCGCGGCCTCGACCTGCGCCTCATCGACGTCGCCGTCGTAGCGGGCGACCAACTCGTCTAACAGCCGCAGCTTCAGGTCGGCGTCGGCCTGGCGGTCGGCGTAGGCCTGCATGCCCTGCCTCAGCGCCTCCCGCATTTCGGCGAAGCTGCCGAAGCTGCCCACCTCACGGGCAAAGGCGTCGTCAGGGGCGTATTTTTCCCGCCGCTGCACGGCCCTGACGGAGCACTTGAACACGGCCTCCTTGCCCGCCAGCGCTTCGGAATGGTAGGGGGTGGGGAAGGTGACGCGGACATCCACCTCGTCGCCGGGATACGCGCCCACGAGCTGCGCCTCGAAGCCCGGGATGAACGCGCCGCTGCCCAGCACCAGGGACTGGTTTTGCGCGGTGCCACCCTCGAACTGCGCGCCGTCGCAGAAGCCGGCGTAGTCCAGCACCAGTTCGTCCCCGAGCTCGCTGGCCCGCCCCGTGACGGGGATGACCCTGGCGTGCTGCTCCAGCAGAGCGTCCACCTGCCGGTCGACGCTCTCTTCGGAGACAATCAGGCGCTCGAAGGTGCCCCTTAAGCCCTTGTAATTCAGCATGATTGAAGACACTCCCAATTCAGTTGATATAAGTAATGTATCATACCGCTGCTCTGCTGTCAATCGTCGTCCAATTTCCGTCTAAATTCGGCCAATATCTGTAATAATTAAACTGCTATTTATTGACTGTTTTGAATAATCGTGATATACTATTATGTGGTGACGGGCGAGTGTTTTGCGTCCTGACAGACGAAGGCAGGCGCAGGACAAACAACCGCCCTATTGTGAACGCAATCAATTAAGGAGGATACCCGACCATGCTTGACCCCACGATCTTCGAGAAAACCGACATGCTTGATCCTACCGTCTACAAAGACTGGCAAATCGCCGAAAATGCCGAAAAGAAGCTGCCCCCGGTGGAATACTTCCGGGAGAAGCTCGGCCTGCTGCCCGAGGAGATCATTCCCTACGGCAAGACCCCGAAGCTTGACTTCATCAAGATCATGAACCGCCTGAAGGACAAGCCCGACGGCAAGTTCATCGAGGTCACTGCCATCACCCCCACCCCCCTGGGCGAGGGCAAATCCACCGTCTCCCTGGGCCTGATCGAGGGCCTCGCGAAGATCGGCAAGAACGTCGGCGGCGCGCTGCGCCAGCCCTCCGGCGGCCCCACCATGAACGTCAAGGGCACCGCGGCCGGAGGCGGCAACGCCCTGCTGATGCCCATGACAGAGTTCTCCCTGGGCCTGACCGGCGACATCAACGACATCATGAACGCCCACAACCTGGCCATGGTGGCGCTGAACGCCCGCATGCAGCACGAGCGCAACTATACCGACGAGGAGATGGCCAAGCACAACATGGGCCGTCGCCTGGACATCGACCCCAAGCGCATCGAGATGGGCTGGGTGCTGGATTTCTGCGCCCAGGGCCTGCGCAACATCATCATCGGCGTCGGCGGCAACAAGGACGGCTACCTGATGGAGAGCAAGTTCGGCATCGCCGTGGGCTCCGAGCTGATGGCCATACTGGCCGTCGCCAAGGACCTGAAGGACCTGCGCGAGCGCATCGGCAAGATTGTCGTGGCCTACAGCCGCAGCGGCGAGCCCGTGACCTGTGAGGATCTGGAGGTTGCCGGCGCCATGACCGCCTGGATGCGCAACACCATCAATCCCACCATGTGCTACACCGTCGAGCACCAGCCCGTGCTGATCCACGCCGGCCCCTTCGCCAACATCGCCATCGGCCAGAGCTCGGTCATCGCCGACCGGCTGGCGCTGAAGCTGTTTGACTATCACGTGACGGAATCCGGCTTCGCGGCGGACATCGGCTTTGAAAAGTTCTGGAACGTCAAG
>JAZTZK010000038.1:0-1585 GCA_045637485.1 Clostridia bacterium | reverse complement strand
GTGAGGTTTTTGATTTAACACCGCCGCTGTATAATGTGAAGCGGTGGTGTCTACGCCGCCACTGTGGCGGCCTGGAGGCCGCCGCTACATTGAATAATCAGTGGAATTATTGGATCCTCGGAGGCAGAAATGGCACAGACTTATACCGCAAATGACATTCAGGTCCTGGAGGGACTGGACGCGGTGCGCATGCGCCCCGGCATGTACATCGGCTCCACCGGCCCGCGGGGCCTTCACCATATGATTTGGGAGATCGTGGACAACGCCATCGACGAGGCCGCCAACGGCTTTGCCAGCGAGATCAGTGTGACGCTGAAGAAGGACGGCTCCTGCGAGGTCTGCGACAACGGCCGGGGCGTGCCGGTGGACATCCACCCCAAGCTGGGCGTCTCCGCCGTGGAGGTGGTCTACACCCAGCTGCATGCGGGCGGCAAGTTCTCCGACAAGAATTACGCCTATTCCGGCGGCCTGCACGGCGTGGGCGCTTCGGTGGTGAACGCCCTTTCCGAGTGGATGGTGGTGGACGTGTACAAGGACTACAGCCACTACCAACAGCGCTTTGAATCGGTAGCCGACCCGAAGACCGGCAAGATCGTCAGCGGCAAGCCCGTGGCGCCGCTTCAAAAGCTGGGCAATACCCGCAAGCGGGGCACCGTGGTGTGCTTCAAGCCCGATGCGCGGGTGTTCCAGGAGGTCAGCTTCAACTCCGATACCGTGCGCCGCCGCATCCGGGAGCTGGCATATCTCAACAAGGGCGTCAAGTTCGTTTTCACCGACGAGCGCATCAAGGACGCGGACAAGCGGGTCCATGAATACTGCTACGAGGGCGGCATCGCCGATTTCGTTCAGTACCTGAACGCCGACAAGAACACCATCACCGATCCCATCGTGTTCGAGGCCACGAAGGACGGCACGCTGGTGCGGGTGGCGATACAGTACACCGATTCCTACACCGATACCATCGCCTCCTTCGTAAACAACATCCCCACCAACGAGGGCGGCTATCACGAGATCGGCTTCAAGGCCGCGGTGACCAAGGCCTTCAACGACTACGCCCGCCGCCAGGGACTGCTCAAGGAGAAGGACAACAACCTGGCCGGCGACGACTTCCGGGAGGGCATGACGGCCATCATCTATGCCGGCGTCAAGAACCCGGAGTTCGAGGGCCAGACCAAGGGCCGCCTGGGCAACACCGAGGTGCGCCCCGTGTTCGAGGCTGTCTGCCTGGAGCAGCTGTCCATCTATTTGGACGACTTGAAGAACCAGGCCTTCGCCCAGAAGATCATTGCCAAGGCCATCACCGCCGCCAAGGCGCGGGAGGCCGCCCGCAAGGCCAAGGCCAACATACGCGCCGTGGGTCAGCTGGAGGCCGCGCCGCTGGTGGGCAAGCTGTCCAGCTGCACCGGCAAAAAGCCGGAGCTGAACGAACTGTTCATCGTCGAGGGCGATTCCGCAGGCGGCAGCGCCAAGCAGGGCCGCGACCGCCGCTTCCAGGCGATCCTGCCGCTGCGGGGAAAGCCGCTGAACGTGGAGAAGAAGCGCCTGGAGCAGGTGCTTCAAAATGAGGAATTCCGCAGCATCATCA
>JAZTZK010000037.1:0-3434 GCA_045637485.1 Clostridia bacterium | reverse complement strand
AGCTTCAACGGCAGGACCAAATTCGTGACAGCTTGTTTTGTTGTACCCTTTTTTCTATAATTTTGATACTTTTCTTTGATCTGATATTGTTCCTTCGTAAAACTAAGGGGCTGTTGCCTTTTCCCTTATTGCAACAGCCCCCCTTATTCTATCGCTATTCTCGCGTTTTCTTCTCTCTTCTGTTTCTCTCCCTCCTTAAAAAGTCAGGTTATAACACAAATGGGCGGTGGGTTTCAACCATCGCCCTGAATTTATAAGGAGGTAATCAAAATGGCAGTCAAGGTAGGAAGCGCGAGGATTGACGAGAACGGAAAGGCCCATGGTGGTCAGGCTGGCGACCAGACCGACAAGGAGGTATCCACCCAGAGCTGGTATCTCCATTCCAAGGGCTGGCGAGTGTACAGGGCAAAGAATCCGTCCGTGGCAGAGAAGATCGCCCAGTGCATGGAGCGGGCTTGCAAGAATAGCAAGATCGGCTATGATCAGTACCAGAGGAACACACTGTACAAGGTAGCGGAGCCCCTGGGCTTTGACACCGCGAAGGTCACCACGGCCTGCGAGACGGACTGCTCTGCGCTGGTACGCGTGTGCTGCGCCTACGCCGGTATCACTGGTCTGCCCGAGGGCTTTCGCACGGGCAACATGCCCAGCAACCTGGCGAAGACCGGCGCGTTCACGGAGCTCACCGGCAGCAAGTACCAGAGCCAGTCCACGTATCTGGGTCGAGGCGACATCCTGGTCACTAAGACCAGCGGGCACACTGTCGTGGTGCTCAGCAACGGAAGCAAATATGAGGGACCGATCCATCCCGTGGAATACGCGCTGGGTGACCGCATTATCAAGTATGGCTGCGAGGGGCAGGACGTGAAGCTGATGCAGGAGATGCTCCTGAAGCTGGGCTATGACTTGGGCTCCTGGGGCTGCGACGGTGACTTCGGCGACTGCACCGATCTGGCGCTGCGGGCCTTCCAGCAGGACGCGAAGCTGGATGTGGACGGCGAATGCGGCCCAGTGACGCTGGTGGCGATCGAGAAAGCGGTGGAAGCCCTGAACGGCACGGACTGCGACGGCGACAGCTGTCCGATTAATGTCACCATCGTTGGCGGCAACTGCTACATCCGCACCGCGCCGAATACAGACGGGAAGATCCTGGGCGTGGCCCATAAGGGAGACACCTTGCCTTTCGGTGGGCAGGTCTCCGAGGGCGGCTGGCTTCTTGTACAGCATAAGAACCAGCACGCCTGGGTGTCCGGGAAGTACGGAAGGATAGGTTAAAGAAATATAGCCGCGATCCAGTGCACGTTCTGGGTCGCGGCTATTGTGATTTGCTGATCTAACATCAGAGGAAAAATGCACCAAGCTTGGGTTCGAATCCGGTCGAAACAGGTGGCTCTGTCGGTCAATTGTGATACAATGGACGATTACTCGAAAATGCATCCGCGGATGCATTGTGAAGATTGGGTTAATTCACGCCTGGAAACAAAGATAATATAACAGGATCAATCATGCATGGTGTGAAGAAATCTTTCACTCAAACTAAAAGACAGTTCCTATGATCCTCCTGCTTCCGCCCGCATCATTTGATCGAGAAAGTATATGAAATGCTCCCGACTGTATCAATTTTCCCACGGCAAAGGTCTTCATGTATTCCAAACATGTCCGGAAGTCATGCGTATACTACGGATTGGACGACATAATCCTCCGCCTCGACAGCCTGTTTCAAAACGTCCTGCTCCACGGGCCGGTCAGCCCACAGGGTGGCGGTTCCCGCACGATGATCCGCGCTGGCGCTGGTGACACCCGGCAGCTTTTCCAGCGCCTTCTTCACCCGCGCCTCGCAGTGCTCGCACATCATGCCCTCGATCTCGAGCCTGATCTCGATGCCCGAGGGCCGGGCGGGCGCTTCATCTCTTGCGCTCAGCTTCTCGATCACGTCAGAGATGTCCACGGACTTGGCCCTGCGGTCCCGGTCGGCGCTGTGCAGGTCGAAGAGGTTCAGCCGCAGGGCGTTGGAGACCACGCTGAAGCTGGAGAGGCTCATGGCCGCCGCGCCGAACATCGGGTTCAGCGTCTAGCCGAACAGCGGGATGAAGCAGCCCGCCGCCAGCGGTATGCCGATGGTGTTGTAGATGAACGCCCAGAACAGGTTCTGGTGGATGTTTCTGAGCGTGGCGCGACTCAGGCGGATGGCGGCGGGCACGTCGGACAGCCGGTTCTTCATCAGCACCACGTCCGCAGCGTCCACGGCCACGTCTGCGCCCGCGCCGATGGCGATGCCGATGTCCGCGCGGGTCAGCGCCGGGGCGTCCTTGATGCCGTCGCCCACCATGGCCACCTTGCCCCTTTCGGAAAGCGCCCGGATCACGGCTTCCTTGCCGTCGGGCAGCACGCCCGCGATCACGTCGTCCACGCCTGCCTGCGCGCCGATGGCCTTCGCCGTGCGCGGATTGTCGCCGGTGAGCATCACCACGCGGATGCCCATGTTCTTAAGCTCCCGGACGGCCTGCGGGCTATCCGCCTTGATGACGTCCGCCACGGCCACGATGCCCGCCAGATGGCCGTTCCGCGCGAACAGCAGCGGCGTCTTGCCCGCCCCGGAGAGGGCCTCGACCTGCTTCGTCAGGTTTTCCGGGATACTCACTTGACTTGCGATATACCGCGCGCTGCCGCCCAGCACCGCTTCATTATCCAGCTTAGCCGCAATGCCGTTGCCGGGCAGGGCCGTGAAGTCGGTCACTTCGTCAGCCGCAACATGCCTTTCGTCGGCCAACGCCATGATCGCCTTCGCCAGCGGATGCTCGCTGCGCTTTTCGACGGAGGCCGCCAGCTTCATCAGCGACGCCTCGTCCCAGCCCTCTGCGGGCAGTATGTCCGTCACCCTCGGCTCGCCCAGCGTGATCGTGCCGGTCTTGTCCAGCGCCACTATCTGTACCCGGCCCGTCTCCTCCAGCGACGCGGAGGTCTTGAACAGTATGCCGTTCTTAGCGCCCATGCCGTTGCCCACCATGATGGCCATGGGTGTCGCCAGCCCCAGAGCGCAGGGGCAGGAGATCACCAGCACGGAGATACCCCGCGCCAGCGCGTAACCGATGGACTGTCCCGCCAGCAGCCAGACGATGGTGGTGACGATGGCGATGCCGATGACCACCGGCACGAACACGCCGGAGACCCTGTCCGCGATCTTCGCGATGGGGGCTTTGGTGGCCGCGGCGTCGGAGACCATTCTGATGATCTGTGAAAGCGTGGTGTCCTCGCCCACGCGGGTGGCCTCGCACTTCAGATAGCCGGACTGGTTGATGGTCGCCGCCGACACGCCGTCGCCCGCGGCCTTGTCCACCGGGATGCTCTCGCCGGTCAGCGCGGCCTCGTTCACGGCGCTGACACCCTCGACAACCACCCCGTCCACGGGGATGCTCTCGCCGGGCTTCACTGCA
>JAZTZK010000036.1:0-8630 GCA_045637485.1 Clostridia bacterium | reverse complement strand
TTCCCTATTTATCCTTGTTCCTGCCGACGACGTTGATAATCGCCATCAGTATGCCGCCGACGAATACCGCCAGCCAGCTGTGTTCATAGCTCTTTGCCAGGGTTCCCCAGACGATCATCACGCCTACGGAGACGATTGGGATGATGGTGTTCCATGTCTTGAGATTCATTCACAACTCCCCCTTAGTATAGGAGACGTCGGGACAACCGACGCCTCCGCTGGTTTATTATCTCGTTTTCTTCAGCTCGCCTGTCCCATCAGGCTGCCCAGCTCCGGCACCTGCTGCATGACGGCGCCCAGCAGCGCGCCAAGGCCGTTGGCCTGGATATCGCCATACAGGCCCTGGGCCGCTTCGCTGTTGGCGTTCTGCATGATTTCCTCCACGGCCAACACGGTCTTGCCTGCGTTGTCCACGGGCAGGGTGCGGTCGCCGCCTTCGGTGATCTCCACGGTGATGGTCATCAGGGGGGCCTCATCGTTCATGAAGAACACGTCAAAGGTCATGTTGCCGTCGTTGAAGCTCATGTTCAGGCCATAGTAGATGCCGTCCATGGCGAAGGACATCTTCATGTCGGTGTCCTTCATCGCAAAGCCCGCAGTCATGATTACGGATTCACCGGTCTCATCGTCCGTGATATTCATCACATAGCCCATATCCATGTTCTGCGCGTTCTCGTAGAGCATATAGGCGGTAAAGAACGGTATTTCCTCACCCTCGTAGTAGGATTCGGCATACATGTAGAACATGCCGCTCTCGTCGTTTGCGTTGGTGTAAACCTCGGCGTTCACTTCATCCGGGAAGTGGGCCATCCATTCCACGAAGCCAGCTATGAGGTCCGCCTCGAAGGTCTCCGGATCGAACGTCGCGCCGCTGCTTTGCGCAATGCCCTGCGCCATGCCCTGGAGCATGCTCATGGCGACGGGATCGTTCAGCAATTCGTTCAGCAGCTCGGTTGTGGCTTCGGTGATCGCTTCCATGTCCACGGTCACGGGCACCATGGTGTCGAATACGTAGTTCTCGTACTCGTATTTCACCTCGACAGGCTCGCCGGGAATGCCCGCCGCCATGCAGGCCTCCATCCACTTCTGATAGTAGCCGCCGAAAACCGACTGCATCGCGGCCATATCGAAGCCGCCCGCGCCGCCCTCGTTGCTCGCGCCGGGCATGTTCTGGGCTATCTGGGTCAACATCTGGGTGAGGGTCTCATTGGAGAGGGTCAGGTAATAATTCGGGAACAGCGTTGAGACGATGTTGACGCCCGCGTCGTCCGAGGCCCAGCCCAGAGACAGGGCGTCCGCGCCGTTCAGGTCCAGGTCGACCTGAGCGCCGTCTTCGGCGGTGGTCACGCGCACACCCAGCGCGTTTACAAGCGAGAATATGGGGTCCATCGTGGCCAGCTGCGCCTCGGGTACGCCGAAGCCGGAGATCAGGGACTTGGCCTGCTCGCTATCAATGGTCAGCTTGGTGGTTACGGTACGCGCGAAGGCGGAGGTGCAGGACAGGATCAGCAACAGTGCCAGGATCAGGGCAAACAGCTTCTTCATGGGGTTAGCTCCTTTCAATTGTGTGTTCTTCTCAAACCGTTTTCTCGGATATAACATCCTTTTATCATTTTATTGGAATCCCGCCACGAAAAACAAGGTGTTTTGTCTAAGCGGTCGATATGGGGGTCTAAACGGTTGAATACATATTCATTCACAATAGTTATAATGAAAAAAGCGATTCGTGGAATCGCAGAGTATTGCTTCCGCGAAGCGTATATGCTATAACTGGCATAAGGAATGCCCCGCAATCTCCGACCCGAAAAAGGGATTATTTATGAGAAATGCCATTGACATTGACATACAGATCGATCCGTCCTGCGCCGAGCCGAAGATCATCATTCGCGCGGAGCGCATGACGCCTGAAATCGACAATATCGTCCACGCCATCGAGAGCGCCACGAACAACGCTTATCCCATAGTGACGGCATATGACGGCGATACGTTGGTGCTCCTGAGCCAGCGCGAGATCATTCGCGTATACCTGGAGAGCCGGAAGCTCATCGCATGGACAGATCGGGGCGGCTTTGTGGCGCGCGGGACGCTGGCCGAGATGGAGGCCGTATTGGATCGCGGACGCTTCCTGCGCATAAGCCGCAGCGAGCTGATCAATCTCTACAGGGTCTCCAGCTTTGATTTTAGCCTGTCCGGCACCATACAGGTTCGCTTTGACGACGGCAGCGTCTCCTGGGTTGCGCGACGCTATGTGCGCGCCATCCAGAAGACGCTGGGCTTGGTATGAAGGAGGCGAGACCATGAGCGAGCTTTGGAAAAAGACGATCATACTGGCCGCCATCGGCTTTGTCCTGGGCATACTGGTGGGGCTTGGCTACCTGTCCATCACCGGTGTAGGGGCGTATTACGTCAAAAAAGGCGCGGGTGGACTCGCGCTGTATCTGGCGCTGAGCGGCCTGCTCGGCGCGGTCAGCGTAGGCGGTACGACGATCTATTCGCTGGAGCATTGGGGCCTGCTGCGCTGTACGGTCACCCACTTTGCGATCACTTTTTCTGCCTACTGTGCGGTGGGCTTCGCGCTGGGCTGGCTGGATCTGACAGAGCCCGCGACGCTATTGATTCTCCTCGGCAATGTAATCGCCTATTTCATCATATGGCTGGTTATGTGGATAAGGTACAGGCGTCAGATTCGCCAGATCAACGAAGCGCTGAAGACATGGAAGGCGCGCCAGGATGAAGACAAATAACGGTTCGTCGCATGCGAATTCCGAGCCGTCGCCGCGCTGGAGATGCTGGGATTTGTCAATATTCATAGAAAAACACTCGCGGGAAATCCTGCCGGATTTCCCGCGTTTGTCTTCAATCACTTCTCCACCTTCACGATCGGGGCGGTGACGGCGGAGAAGGTGCGCTCGTCGCCGTTGGCGAAGCGGATCTTCACCCGCTGCTCGGCGCCCTGGCCGGTGAGGGCGGTGACCTCGCCCCGGCCGAACACCCGATGGTGCACGGCGTCGCCCACGCCAAACAGCGCCGCGGCGGCGGTGACCCGGGTTTGCCCGCCGTTCCAGTTAAAGCCCCCGGAGGTCGCGCCCTTCTGCACCCCGGCGATGCCCAGCTTCCTGTCCAGCTCGGCGCTGCCGGTGGAGGCGGCTCCGCTCCCCTGCTGCCAGCGGGCGCCGTAGGGGGATCGGGTGGGCTGGCTCCAGCCGCCCCCGGCGCCTGGCGGCGGCACCCGCCTGGGCTGGGCGCTGCCCATGCCGTCCACGATCAGCCGCTGGGGGATCTCGGTGACAAAGCGGGACAGCGGATTGGCGTTGCGGGCGTTGTACAGCGCCCGGGTGCGGGCGTGACTGAGGAACAGCCGCTTGCGGGCGCGGGTGATGCCCACATAGGCCAGGCGGGGCTCCTCCTCCAGCAGGACGTCATCAAACAAAGCCCGGGTCAGCGGAAACACGCCCTCCTCCATGCCGGCCAGGAACACGTCGTTGAACTCCAGGCCCTTGGCCGAGTGCAGCGTCATCAGCGTCACCGCGCCGCCGGACTCGTTCATGGCGTCCAGGTCGGACACCAGCGCCACGTTTTCCAGGAAGTCAGTCAGCCCCGCCTCGGGGTTCAGGCTTTCAAATTCGGACACCGCGCCCTGGAGCTCCTTGATGTTCTCGACGCGGGATTCGTTTTCCTCGCTCTTGTCCTCCTCGAGGGCCTTCACATAGCCGGTGCGCTCGATCAGCGCCTCCAGGAACTCGGAGGGCTTTTTTTCGTACATCAGCTCGGTCAGGTCGATCATCAGCGCCGCGAAGGCCCCCAGCAGCTTCTTGGGCCTCGCGGACAGCGGCGCGTTTTCGCAGTCCAGCGCCGCCGAGAGCAGCGGCATGTCGTTCTCGGCGGCGTACTCCGCCAGCTTGTCCACGGTGCTGTCGCCGATGCCCCGCTTGGGGGCGTTGATGATGCGCCGGGTGGAGACGTCGTCGTCGGGGTTGGTCAGGCAGCGCATGTAGGCGATCAGGTCCTTGACCTCCTTGCGCTCGTAGAAGCGCTGGCCGCCGTAGACCCGATACGGGGTGCCGCCCCGCACGAAGGCCTCCTCAAGCACGCGGGACTGGGCATTGGTGCGGTAGAGCACCGCGATGTTGCCGGGGTTGTCGCCGTTCCTGATCAGCTTCTGGGACATCCTGAGGATGAAGGCGGCCTCGTCCCGCTCGTCCATGGCGTGGTAAAGCGCGATGCGCTCGCCCCGGTCGTGCTCGGTCCACAGCGCCTTTTCCTTTCGCCCCGCGTTGTGGGCGATAACCTGGTTGGCGGCGTCCAGTATGTTGCCGGTAGAGCGGTAGTTCTGCTCCAGCTTGATGGTCACGCACTCGGGGAAGTCCTTTTCGAAGTCCAGTATGTTCCGAAGATCGGCCCCGCGCCAGCCGTAGATGGACTGGTCGTCGTCGCCCACCACGCACAGGTTGTGCCGATCCCCCGCCAGCAGCCGCACCAGCATGTACTGGGCGGCGTTGGTGTCCTGGTACTCGTCCACCAGTATGTAGCGAAACCTGTCCCGGTAGTAGTCCAGCACCGGCGGCTGCTCGGTGAGCAGCTCCAGCGTCCTGATCAGCAGGTCGTCGAAATCCAGGGCGTTGTTGCCCTTCAGCGTCTGCTCGTACAGCCGGTAGGCCTCGTACAACTTGTGGCTTCGGAAGTCGTCGCCGGACTCCTTCAGCCATTCCGCGGGCGTCAGCAGCCGGTTTTTCGCGTCGGAGATCACGGCGCGGATCTGCTTGGGCGGGAACTCCTTGTCGTTCAGCTTCAATTCCTTCGCCACAGACTTGATGACCGACATGCGGTCGTCCTCGTCATAGATGGCGAACTGGCGCTTGTAGCCCAGCTTTTCGATGTCCCGGCGCAGGATCCGGGCGCAGCAGGCGTGGAAGGTGGATATCCAGGCGTCCTCCGACGCCTCCCCGGCCAGCTTGTGCACGCGCTCGGCCATCTCCCTGGCAGCCTTGTTGGTGAAGGTGATGGCCAGTATGTGCCAGGGCGCCACGCCCTTTTCCATCAAGTAGGCCACCCGGTAGGTCAGCACGCGGGTCTTGCCGCTGCCCGCGCCAGCCAAAACAAGCAGCGGCCCTTCCGTCTGCTGGACGGCGGCGCGCTGCTGTGGATTCAATGCGTTAAGGTCTATCATTTATCCGTATTCCCCTTGGACTTCTCCAGCACCCGCTGGTAGCCTCCGGCGCCATAGTTCAGCGCCCGGTTCACCCGGCCGATCGTGGCGGTGGAAACGCCGGTCTTTTCGACGATCTCGGTATAGGTCGCCTGGCTCTTGAGCAGCTGGGCCACTTCCAGCCGCTGGGAGAGATCCTGTATCTCCCGGATGGTGAACAGATCCTCAAACAGCCGATAGCAATCCTCCATGCTCTCCAGAGCGAGGAACGCACGGGCCAGGTTGTCTGTCTGCTCGTTCTGCAATCTGGATGTAAACATATACTCAACCTCCACTTCGCATGACTGCTCTTTATCATGCTGGTATAGTGATATTATACCGTAAGAGAAGGAAAACGTCAATATATTAAATTCAGTGGATTAACAGAGTGCCCGGCAGGTCAGCGGTATTCCGCGCGCCGCGTGTGCTCCCGCAACACGCGCATGATGCCCCGCATCAGGTCCTGGTTGTCCTCGTCGAAGGACAGCTGGCTCTGCATCGCCGCGTCCGACAGTGAATCCTGCAACAGCACCGTTGGCGAAACCTCCAGGGCGTTGCACAGGGCCACCACGGTATCCACGCTGGCCTTCTTCTCTCCCCTCTCAATATGACCGATAAAGCTGCCGGTGACGCCCACCTTGCGCGCCAGCTGGCTCTGGGTGAGGCTGTTTATTTCGCGCTGCTGGCGCACGCGCACGCCCAGTTTTTGATAGTCCACGGCCAACACCATCCTTCCTTACTTTAATAGTAACTTGAAAACCCGCGATTGTCAAGGTGTGACGGCTATTGTAATTACAAAAAAAACAGAGTATAATAGCCGTATGAAAAACAGATGGCTGCGGGCGCTGGCCCTTCAAATTGCAGAGATGGCGGCGGTAGGCCTGCTGACCGCGCTGGCGGAAGGCGCGGGCGCGCTGCCCCGCGCCCTGATGCTGTGGGTCGCGGCGCCTGTCGCGGGGCTGGTCACGGCCTGCAGGGCGGTACAGCGGGGACTGAACAACTACCTGGCCTGGATCCCCCCCGCTCCCTGCCTGTACCTGGCCAACTGGCTGGTCTGGGGCTACGCGCCGCCCGCGGAGCCCGCGCTGCTGACCGCCCTGACGTCGCTGGTTGGCGCGGCGGCGGGCCAGGTGCTGCTTCAGCGCGGCGAAGGCGACAGACAACACACTCGACGAAGGAGGCGCTGATCCCATGGAAAAGGACCTGATATTGACCTGTGACACCGGCACCACCGGCTGCAAATGCACGCTATTCAACGCCAGGGGCGAGGCGTTGTCCGCGGTGCGTCGAAGCTATTCCACCCAATACCCCCACCCCAACTGGGCCGAGCAGGATCCGGACGCGATACTCGCCGCCATGCTGGACGGCATACGGGAGCTGCTGCAGCAGATCAACCCCCAGCGGATCGCCTGCGTGGGCCTGTCGGGCACGATGAACGGCTGCATCCCCGTGGACGAGAGCGGCAAGGCGCTGTACCCCAACATCATCCACTCCGACAGCCGCACCGAGGCGCAGGTCAGGCGCATCCTCGAGGTCGTGCCCTTCGAGGACTTTTACCGCCTGACCGGCAACCGGGCCGACACCCACTACACGCTGCCCAAGATCCTCTGGCTGAAGCAGCACGAGCCCCAGGTGTACCGCAGGGCCCGCTGGTTCATGAACATCAAGGACTACCTCTACGGCAGCCTGACGGGGCGCATGGGCTACACCGACTATTCCGACGCCTCGCTGACCATCGCGCTGGACATCAACAAGCGCCAGTGGGCCGCAGACCTGCTGAAGGCGCTGGACCTGGACGCGGGCCGCATGCCGACGATCCTGAAGGGCCACGACGTGCGGGGCAAGATCACCCGGGACATATACCGCCAGTGCGGGCTGCTGCCCGGAACGCCGGTGGCCATCGGCGGTGGCGACGGGGCCTGTACCACCCGGGGCGCGGGTGTCAGCGAGCCCGGCAGCGCCTACTGCTACATCGGCTCCAGCGCCTGGGTGGCCCAGCTGCTGGACCATCCGCTGCTGGACCCGAAGGCCCGCATATTCAACTGGCTGGACATGGACGGCGAGGACTACCACGTCTGCGGTACGGTGCAGTGCGGCGCGGCGGCCTTCGACTGGGGCCTGAAGAACCTGCTGGGCGGCCAGGGCCATACCGCCGACATCTCCATCGCGGAGAACATGGCCAGGCAGGTCGCCCCCGGCGCGGAGGGCGTGCTGTTCCTGCCCACGCTGATGGGCTGGCGCACGCCCTATTGGGACCCGAACACCCGGGGCTGCCTGATGGGCTTCTCACTGTACCACGACCAGCGTCACATCGCCCGGGCCATCTACGAGGGCATCGCCTTCGCGCTGAACAGCTGCGCCGAGGTCATGGCCGAATGCGACGCGCCGGTGCACTCGCTGATGCTGACCGGCGGCGGCGCCAGCAGCGGCCTGTGGCCCGACATCATCGCCGCCGTATTCGGCCTGACCGCCCGGGTACACCGCACGCCGGGCGAGACCACCTCGCTGGGCGCGGCCATCGCCGCGGGCGTGGGCGTCGGGATGTTCACCAGCTACGGCGACGCCGCAGGCATGGTCTCCGCCCGCTCCATCCACCCGGTCAACCCCCAGTGGCAGCAGGCTTACCAGAGGGTCTACGCCATCTGGTCCGACATCTACGGCCAGATCAAGCCGCTGAACGACAGGATCGCGAAATTATAGGAAAGGACACCGCCATGCAACACACCTCCGAAGCGCTGCGCGCCTGGTTCAGGAACGTGCAGCCCCTCTGTGCCGAGTTGTTCAACGCCGCCCATGTGATGTGCGGCAACTACGACATGGCGGAATACGCGCTGCGCAGCGCGATACTGGACGTATGGCTGCAGGAGGCGGCGGGCGGCATGGGATTCAGGGAACGGCTGCGCCAGGCCCTGCGCAGGGAGGCCTTCGCGGCGGCGCTGTCGGACGAGGGCCGGACAGCGGAGTTCACCTGGCGCGGGCCGGTCACGGGCCAGGACGACAGCCCCGTCGCCGCCCAGCTGGGCCAGGAGGATATCCGCGCCCAGCGCCTGGTGATGCTGCGCCACGGCTGCGCGCTGCCCCTGCGCCAGGTTTGTCGGCTGACAGGCATGACCCAGGGCCAGGCCAGGACCGAGCTCAGACGCTTTGAAGCCCGATGCCGCCGTCGGCTCCCGGCCCAGGACCGCGCCCGGGCCGAGGCTTTGATCGCCCGCCAGGCCAAGCGGCTGCTGTCCCAGGACAGCCCCGACGCGCCCCGGCCCGGCCAGATCTACCGCGCCTTCGAGGCCGAAGCCGGGGTCGCCCGTTCCCGGGGACCCCGGGTGTGGCGCGTCGTCGGCAGCCTGCTGCTGGCGCTGATGGCGCTGCTGTGCTCCGGTGCGTTCTGGCTGTTCGCAGTACTGGTGCAGCCGGGGTGAGCTTGCTGAGTGGTCTCGCTGCGGCAAAG
>JAZTZK010000035.1:0-21812 GCA_045637485.1 Clostridia bacterium | reverse complement strand
GCCATCGAGTCGGCCCACGCCGTGGCCCACGCCATGAAGCTGGCCCCGTCGATGGGGAAGGATCGGATCATGGTCATCAACATCTCGGGCCGGGGCGACAAGGACTGCGCCGCCATCGCCCGATACAGGGGGGAAAACATCAGTGAATAGGATCGCATCTGCTTTTGACCACGGCAAGGCGTTCATCGCCTTCATCACCTGCGGCGACCCGGATATCGAAACCACGGCGGCCTGCGTGCGCGCGGCGGTAAGGGGCGGCGCGGACCTGATCGAGCTGGGCATTCCCTTCTCTGACCCCACCGCCGAGGGCCCGGTGATCCAGGCGGCCAACGAGCGGGCGTTGAAGGGCGGCGTGACCACGGATGGGATTTTTGAAATGGCGAAGGAGCTGCGCAGGGATGTTTCGGCGCCCATGGTCTTCATGACCTATGCCAACGTGGTGTACTCCTACGGCGTCGAGCGCTTCTGTGACCGCTGCGTGGAGACGGGCATCGACGGCATGATATTGCCGGACGTGCCCTATGAGGAGAAGGAGGAATTCGCCCCGGCCTGCCGGGCCCGAGGGCTGAGCTTTATCAGCCTCGTCGCCCCTACCAGCGAGCACCGCGTGGCCACGATCGCCCGGGAGGCCGAGGGCTTCCTGTACATCGTATCGTCCATGGGCGTCACCGGCGTGCGCAGCGAGATCACCACCGACATCGGCGCGATGGTGAAGCTGGTTCGGGAGAGCGCATCCATACCCTGCGCCGTGGGCTTCGGTATCTCCACCCCGTCCCAGGCGAAGCGAATGGCCGACCTGTCTGACGGGGCCATCGTGGGCAGCGCCATCGTGCGCCTGATCGCCGGGCACGGGAAAGACGCCCCGGAATATGTGTATGATTATGTGAAATCGATGAAGGAGGGCATGGGCAAGTGATACGGCAGCTATCCATATTCGCTGAAAACCAAAAAGGCGCCATGCACCAGGTCACCCAGGTGCTTGCGGACGCGGGCATCAACATGAACACGCTGGTCACCAACGACAGCGCGGAATTCGGCATCATCCGCATGCTGGTGAGTGACACCGACGCGGCGCTGGCGTGCGTACAGGCGGCGGGTTACCTGTGCCGCGTCGACTTCGTGGTCGCGGCGGAGATCGGGGACGAGTGCGGCAGTCTGAACGCGCTGCTGGAGACGCTGGACCGGGGAAATGTGAACCTGGATTACCTCTATGTCACCTATTCCGGCCTGAGCAAGCACCCCGTGGCCATATTGCGCACCCAGGACATCATGGAGGTGGAGGCCTTTTTGCGGGCCAAGGGTTATAATATGCTGGAAAAGCTGGATTGAAAAAGGGGCTGTCTCAAAATGACTTGAAAGGGTCATTTGAGACAGCCCCTTTTCCTGGCATGCCGCGCGTGCCGACAGCGCTATGAAGACTGTCGCCTGCGCTCATGCCCCTCCTGCTGGTAATAGGCCTCCTTTTCCGCATACATGCCCATTTCCGATTTTTTGATGAGCGCATCCATGTCCAGCGCGGCCCGGTCGCACTGCTCAATGCCCACGGAGATATCGTAGCCCTGCCTGGAGAGCGCATCGACGACGCCGCGCATTGTGCGACGGGTTTCCTCGATCGAGGCGTCGGGACAGGCGACGACAAATTCGTCTCCGCCAATGCGGTAGGTGTTCTCCGGGCCAAAGGCGTCGATCAGTGCCTGGGCGACAGATTTAAGCATGATGTCGCCGGCTTCGTGGCCCTGGCTGTCGTTCAGGTTGTGCAGGCCGTTGACATCGATGTAGACGCACACAAAGCCGTTTTTGCACATCTCCTGAAAGTGCGGCAGGCGTTCCTGAAAGCAGTTGCGGTTCTTGCAGCCGGTGAGCACATCTGTCTCGCTGAGGTATCTGATGTGGTCCGCCTGTGCGAGCATTCGGAAAATCATATGCTCCTGGGTGACCTCTGCGGCGATGGATATGACTCCAAAGGCCACGGAATCCCATAGATCGATGAAAGCCAGCCGACGGGACTTGATGCGGAAGGAGATAAAGCACAGCAGAACTATGGTTGCGATATTCACGACGATCAGAGACAGCGGGCGTTCAGTGAACAGCATCGATCCCATGAGCATGATGAATATGACGGGAATCGCGGGCAGCTCCGGGTTTAGAGCGCTGTCGATCTGGGCGAAAGCATACAGTCCTATGATGAAGGCGTAGCAGAGGACGGTTGTTGTCGATGAATTGCGGGCGGACAGGATGTTCGCCAACGCGAAAACGACAAGGCTGAACAGCGCCATAATCCCGTAGCTGACGGTACTCTCGGGTGAAAAGATGCGAATGGAGAGGTTTGCGCCGTATAGAATCAGAAACCAGCCAAAAGAGAACAAAGAGAATGCCTTCAGTCTGTTTTCATTGTTGTGGCGCGTCTGTGGGACCAGACGGTCATATTCCGCTTTGTCCAGTCCGGCGTACAGGAGATTCCGCTTTACTGATTCCATGAAATCACCTTATTTAATATTCTGCCAGCCTGTAGATCAATTCCCGGGTCCCTTCCCAGCCCAGGCAGGGGTCGGTGATGGACTTGCCATACACGCCCTCGCCGGGCTTCTGACAGCCGTCCTCCAGGTAGCTCTCCACCATCAGCCCCTTGACCAGGCGGCGGATATCCCCGGACAGCGAGCGGCTGTGCATCACGTCCTTGCAGATGCGGATCTGCTCCAGAT
This sequence comes from Clostridia bacterium, assembly GCA_045637485.1. Taxonomy (GTDB): domain Bacteria; phylum Bacillota; class Clostridia; order Christensenellales; family Aristaeellaceae; genus UBA2862. Next base: position 19,110 of record JAZTZK010000035.1, on the reverse strand, counting down.
AGCGCTTGCCGGAGTTGTTGTGGTTGACGTCCACGATCACGGCGGGGTTCTGAAGCCCGCTCTTTTCGTACAGCTCCAGCAGCTCCCACAGGTTTTCATAGTGGTAGTTTGGATGGGAACGCCCGAAGTTGTCCACGAACCCCCGCAGGATGGCATGGGCCAGCGGATTGCCGGGGGTGTGCACCTCCCAGCTACGATAGATGAATTCCTGGGGGCTCTGGGCCGCCGCGATGGAGTTCATCATCACGGTGATGTCTCCGGCGCTGGGGTTCTTCATGCCTGCCGCTACGCCAAGCCCGCTAGCCACCAGCCGGTGCTCCTGGTTCTCCACAGAGCGCGCGCCCACCGCCACATAGCTCAACAGGTCGGATAGGTAGCTGAAATTGGACGGATACAGCATCTCGTCGGCGCAGCTGAACCCCGTCTCCCGTAGGATGCGGGTGTGCAGCTCGCGGATGGCGATGATGCCCGCCAGCAGGTCCTCGCCCTTCTCCGGGTCGGGCTGGTGCAGCATGCCCTTGTAGCCCACGCCCTTGGTGCGGGGCTTGTTGGTGTACACCCGGGGTACGAGCAACAGCCGCTCGCGCACCTCTGCCTCGATCTGGGAAAGCCGGTGCATGTAGTCCAGCACCGCGTCCTCCCGGTCCGCGGAACAGGGGCCGATGATCAGCAGCAGGCGGTCGTCCTGGCCCGTGAGGAGGTCCGCGACCTGTCTGTCCCGCGCCGCTTTCTGCCGCTTCATTTCCTCGCCGATGGGATAGGCCCTCAGCAGCTCCTGGGGCAGCGGCATCTTTCGCACGAATTCCATTTGCATTGTGTTTTCATTCCTTGATGACGGTCGTGTCAGGACAGCAATATCCTGTCGTTGGCAAACGCCTCGCCGCTGGCCCTGGAGAAGGCGTCCATGAGCATCTCCACGGTGAGGTGCTTCTTTTCCTCCCCGGAAATGTCGAGTATGACGCGGCCCTCGTTCATCATGATCAGCCGGTTGCCGTAGCGTATGGCGTCGCGCATGTTGTGGGTGACCATCAAGGTCATGAGGCTGTCTTCGGTGACGATCTGCTCGGAAAGCTCCAGCACCTTCTGGGCGGTGCGGGGATCGAGGGCGGCGGTGTGCTCGTCCAACAGGAGCAGCTTCGGCTTCTTCAGCGTCGCCATCAAGAGGGTCAGCGCCTGTCGCTGGCCGCCGGAGAGGAGGCCCACCTTCGCGGTCATGCGGTCCTCCAGGCCCAGACCCAGCTTCGCCAGCTTTTCCCGGTACGCCTCCCGCTCCTGGCGGGTGATGCCGGGCTTCAGCGTGCGCTTCTGGCCCCGGCGGGTGGCGAGGGCCAGGTTTTCGTCGATCTGCATGGTGGCGGCGGTGCCGGTCATCGGGTCCTGGAACACGCGCCCCAGCAGCGCGGCGCGGCGGTACTCCTGCAAATGGGTGAGCTCGTAGCCGTCGATGGCGATGCGCCCGCTGTCGATGGGCCAGACGCCCGCGATGGCGTTCAGCATGGTGCTCTTGCCAGCGCCGTTGCCGCCGATGACGGTCACGAAATCGCCGTCCTCAAGGCGCAGGCTGACCCCGTCCAGCGCCACCTTCTCGTTGACCGTCCTGGGATTGAAGGTCTTTCGCACGTTCACCAGCTCAAGCATGATCCCTGCCCCCTTTCATATTCGCCTTCCAGTAGGGCACGGCGAGGAATACGGCCACGATCAGGGCCGACAGCAGCTTCAGCAGGTTCGTGTTCAGCCCCAGCCACAGCACGACCTGTATGACGATAAAGTAGATCACCGCGCCGATAGCGACGCCGGTGAGCTTCAGCGCGAAATTGCGGAACAGCTTCCCGAACAGCACGTCTGAGATGATGACGGCGGCCAGGCCGATCACGATGGCGCCCCGGCCCATGTTCACGTCCACAAAGCCCTGGTAGTGGGACAGCATCGCCGAGGACAGCGCCACGATGCCGTTGGAGATCATCAGGCCCAATATCTTGCAGACGTTGGTATTGATGCCCTGGGCCCGGCTCATGGCCGCGTTCGCGCCGGTGGCCCGCAGGGAACTGCCCAGCTCCGTTCCAAAGAACCAGTACAGCACCGCGATCACCAGGGCCAACGCGATCAGCGTCGTGAAGATCGGGTTGGACAGGCTCAGCTCCCGCACGTTCCGCTGGCTGACGATCAGCGCGTACTTGTTGACGTTGATGCCCTGGTTGGCCTTGAAGCCCATGACGGCGAGGTTGATGGAATACAGCGAAAGCTGGGTCAGTATGCCGGACAGGATCGGCGGGATGCCCATGGCCGTGTGGAAGACGCCGGTCACCAGCCCCGCCAGCATGCCCGCCAGCACCGCGCACGCGAGGGCCAGCCAGACGTTAACGCCGCTGAGCATCAGCATCACGCATACCGCGCCGCCCGTGGCCATGCTGCCGTCCACGGTCAGGTCCGCCAGGTCCAGCACCTTGTAGGTGATGTACACGCCGATGGCCATGATGCCCCAGATCAATCCCTGGGCCACCGCGCCGGGCAGGGCGTTGAGTAATGAGGTAATGTTCAAGTTCATTCCTCCAGTTATGCCGGGGAAGCGGGAAAGCCGCTCCCCGGCACAGTCATATTATTCCGCGATTGCCACGTAATCCGACGGGATTTCAACGCCCAGCAGCTCGGCCAGCTCGGCGTTGTATTCCTTGGTGACGTTGGGGGCGAAGGCGATGTCCAGCGTGGCGACGTCCGCGCCGTTTGCCAGGACCTCGTAGGCCATTTCGCCGGTGGCGTAGCCCAGGTCGTAGTAGCTGATGGACAGCGTCGCCACGCCGCAGCCCTTGCAGAGGCCCTCTTCACCGGCGATGACCGGCTTCATGGCGGGCTCGACCACGTTGCGAATGGCCTCGGTGCAGGAGGCGGCCGTGTTGTCGGTGGGAATGTAGAGCACGTCGCTGCCGTCGCAGGCGGACTGGGCGACGGAGGCCACGTCGTTGGAGTCGGCGAAGGTGTATTCCGCGATCTCATAGCCCAGCTCGGTGAGATAGCCGGTGATCACGTCTGCCTGGTACTTGCTGTTCGGCTCGGCGGAGCAGTACAGCAGGCCCACGGTCTTGGCGTCCGGGAATAGCTCGTGAAGCATCGCGGCCTGCTGGTCCAGCGGCGCGAGGTCGGACGTGCCGGACACGTTGATGCCCGTCGCGCCGGTCCAGTCGTCGATGTCCAGGGCGGTGGCGTAGTCGGTGACGGAGGTGCCAAGGATCGGGATGTCGCCCGTGGCGGCCACGGCGGCCTGGAGCGCCGGGGTGGCGTTGGCCATGATCAGGTTCACATTGTCGGAGACAAAGCCGTTCACGATGGTGGAGCAGGTGTTGGAATCGCCGGAGGCGTTCTGCACGTCAAAGCTGACGGCGTCGCCCAGCTTTTCGGCCAGGGCGTCCTGGAAGCCCTGGGTGGCGGCGTCCAGCGCGGGGTGCTGTACCAGCTGGCACACGCCCACGGTGTAGGTTCCTTCGGCAACGGCGGCCACGCCCAGGCAGAGGGTGATGGCGACGAGGATGGCAAGCAATTTCTTCATGGTGGGGTCCTCCTAAATAAGAATGTATCATAAAAACGGCCCTCCCATCCGGAGAGCCGCCTCAATGAACCCGTGATTCACGTCCGCGATTCTTCAGATGGCTGTCGGTGTAAACCCCGGAAGGCCAAAAAACAGCTGCGCGAAGGTAAATCGCACAGCATTATCGACGGACCAGGCAGAGGACACAGTCAGGCAGGAAACGGATTGGACGGAACGGATTTCGCGCTTCATATATATTCCCACCTCTCCCCTGTGTTTGATTAGCATTATAACACAATCTCTGGCGTTGTCAATAGCGCACTGCTTTGTTAAAGTATTAAATTACGGTTGTGTTGTTACAGCTCCGAGAGCCATCGTTGCTGTAAGGGTCGTCATTCATACCGCCGGATCTTCTTTTCCTTTTTCTCCCTGTACATCAGTTCGTCAGCCTTGTGAACATACTCATCCAGCGTCTTGCCGGCGGAAGGGTCGGTGATGACGTAGCCAGAGCTGACATCGGGGGTTTCGGACAGCCCCTGAGCATCCGCAAGGGAACGGATCGAGGCGGATATATCATCCAGTAGTTGGGTCACCATGTCGCCATCAATACTCGGTATAAACAACAAAAACTCGTCGCCGCCGTATCGAACGGGTATGGTATCGGGCGTAATGCTGTTGCGTATGGCCGTGGCCACGCATTGGATTGCCTTGTCGCCCTCGCCGTGCCCGTAGTCGTCGTTGATGTGCTTCAGCCGATCCATGTCCAGGAATAGTATGACCAGGCTTTGGCCCTGGCTTGTCACCTCCCGATAGAGCGGATAAGCCAGCTTGTGATAACCCAGGCGATTGTACAGGCCGGTCAAACCGTCTCTCATCGAAACGCCGGACAACACATGGTTGATGTAGGACAGGCTCTGAGACGAGAAGAAACCGCGCAGCGCCATGGTCAGGGTGCTGACGAGTGAGGACACCCCTTTGATGCGCATCAGATCAAGACAGTTGCGTATGCAGAGATAGCCCGCGGTATGATCCATGAAATGAAGTGGCGCAAACAGATAGTTTGCACACCTGCCCGTAAGCGTCAGGGAGGACAGCTTATTGCCTATCTTCCGGCGGGTGTATACAGGGTCCTTGCCCTTCTCCCATTGGAAGATCAGCTCCAGTGTGTCCGGATAGTCCTCAATCGTGAGGCCGCTTGCGATATCCTGTAGCTGACCGGTATGATCCTGGAAGGACAGAATCCAATCCAGGTCAAAGAGCCGGCTGTCGAGGACGAGGTCTATACCGTCGCAGTTCAGAACGGAAATGCACTTTACCAGCGCCTGACATATCTCTTCAATCGACTTGCAGCCGGGGATCTGATATTGGAAGGCGCTCATTTTGTAGCTGAAATCCGTGCTGCTGGAGGTGTTGCCTATATACTCCGTTTCGTTCTGTATATACTCCGACACGGCAGAGGCGCGTTCTGTACTCTGCCTCAGCACAAGACGCGTGGGCGTGGTAATGATTTCCGGCACGGTCTTGCCCTGCCAAATGCGATTCAGAGCATCGATGCAGGCGTCGCCTATCGACCAGCATTCCTGATCGACCGATGTTATTGCGGGGGAAAAGGAAGCGCCCGAGGCGGTATTGTCAAATCCGCTGACCAGGAAGTCGTCGGGGACGCTGAATCCCGCCTGCTTGGCGGCGTAGCACACCCCCATGGCAATGTTATCGTTGGCGCAGATGATTGCCTGCGGCAGATGACCGTCGTGACGGGCGAGGAGGGTGTTGAAGGCGTGTATTCCGCATTCAATGATGAAGCTTTCCGCATAGACGCGATCTTTTCCGCAGGGCAGATCATGGGCGGCGCAGTAGTCAAACAACCCGTTTTTCCGCACCTGGTTCTCATAATTGTCGGCAGGGCCGAGCGCGAACCAAAAATCGGTCAGGCCGTGGTTCCGGTGAAGATGCTGAATGACGGAGGTAATCGCCTTGTGATTGTCTATCCCCACATAGTGGAACCCGGGAATGTGGTTGGCCATTGAAATCACGGGTTTTCCCGACGACGCGGCGGCGTGGATAACATGTTGAATGCTCAGGGCGCCGTAGTCATTGGACTCGCCATTGAAGACGCTGTTAATATCCAGGAGTATCCCGTCAAAATCGCTGTAATCAGGAAGCCGATAGATATTGTATTCGCCGTAGTTATGCTCAGGAGAAAAATCGGAATAGGCGTCGCTGCGAAGAATGTAGAGGTTGAACGGCTCATCCATCTCCTGAAGCGCGCGAAACAGTCCGGCAGTGCGTTCATAGCTGAATTTGCGCATGCAGTCGTTCAGGACGTAGAGTATCTTTTTCACGAAAGCACGCCTCCCCATCATCAAATCTCCATGTATCATTTTACCATATTCGACAGGTCTGGGCAATAGGAAAAATCGTCGGAGAAGCGTCATAGTCTCACTTCCCGCCCGACGCCATTGTTCAATCTCCTTTTATTTCCGGTTCACGACCTGTTCATAAATGGATGTTAGAATCATACCATCAGCTAAGGCTGTTCATTATATATAGACTTTATATCCCCTCCTGCATCTCCCCGGTTGGCGCGCGAGACCAGCCGGGGCTTTTTCTTCCCATTTTCCTGTAGACATCCCTTCTCTCTGCTGATATAATAATATTGTAATAGTATAGAACAAAATGAGCAGGAGGAGAATTGAGTATGAACAGGACTGAACGCATCGCCGCAATGGCCGCCAGGGCGCTGAGGGAGGGCATGGATCCATAATGTCAGCTACAAGTGAAAGAATGCGGAGGGAGTTTGCCGAGAGCGACGCTGTGCGCGATGCCGGACTGACGACCCCGGACGATATTCAAAGGTATGATGATGTTGCCTATGGCAGTCATCCGCTGCAGAGGCTGGACGTATACAGGCCGAGGCATGCGACTGGCCGGCTGCCCGTCATAGTCAGTGTGCACGGCGGCGGATGGGTGTACGGGGATAAGGAGCTCTATCAGTATTACACGATGAGCCTTGCCCAGAGGGGCTTTGCTGTCATCAACTTTTCCTACCGCCTTGCGCCCGAGAGTCAGTTTCCCGCGCAGATGGAGGACGTCGCGACGGTATTTGACTGGGCAAATACCCACGCTGAGCAGTACGGCATGGATATGAACAACCTCTTTGCGGTTGGCGACAGCGCGGGCGCGCACCTGTTGGGGCTGTATTGCGCCGCATGTACGAATCCGGCCTATGCATGCCGCTACGCCCTTTCCTTTGGCCCCACGCCGAAGGCGATATCCCTGGCGTGCGGCGTATATACCATAGAACGCGACAAGGACCGGGATATGGAGCTGATGGAGGACCTGCTTCCCGGAGGGCCCACGCCGGAAGGCCTGGAGTGGGTGGACGTGAAGCGTTGGCTGACCCCCTCCTTCCCGGAGACGTTCCTGTTTACCTGTACGGGTGATTCCCTGCAGGAGCAGGCCGACGCGATGCAGGTCGCCCTGAGGGAAAAACAGGTGCCGCATATCATGCGATTCTACGGGGATTCAGTACACGAGCTGGGTCACGTATTTCATTGTGATATGCGCTCTGAAGCCGGTCGACGCTGCAATGATGAACAGTGCGCGTTTTTCAGAAGGTGCGGCGAATGACCGTTTGGCTGTGCCTTCTGATGAAAGGATGAAGCAAAATGACACCGCAAGAGGCGATTGATGTGAGGCATTCGGTGCGATCCTACTTGGACAGGCCGATATCCACCGACATCAGGGAGAAGCTCGATGCTTATGCGTCCCGCTGCAATGCAAAATCCGGGCTTTCCATCACAATTCAGTATGACGATCCCGACGGCTTTGACTCCCGCCTGGCGCACTATGGCCGTTTCAGCAATGTGAGCAATTACATCGTGCTGAAAGGGCCTTCCCGGCCGGATTTCGATTTCCTGTGTGGTTATTATGGAGAGAAGGTCGTACTGTATGCGCAGTCGCTGGGGCTCAACACTTGCTGGACGGCGCTGACGTTCAACAAGAAAAAAGTGCGACAGCTGTTGAAGGAAGGGGAAAACCTCTGCATGGTGATCGCCCTGGGGTATGGCAAGACGCAGGGGCAGGCGCGGAGCAGTAAACCGGCGCGGGATGTCATCGAAGGCGTTGATAACCCGCCCAGATGGTTTATGGACGGGGTAGAGGCGGCGCTTAAGGCGCCGACCGCCATGAACCAGCAGAAGTTTGCATTTTCCATAAGTGACGGGGAGCCGGTGGTCAGGGTCAAGGGCATGGGCGTCTACACAAGGGTCGACCTGGGCATTGTGAGCTGTCATTTTGAAGTGGTAACGGGAAGAAGAGTTGGGTATTCACACCATTGACTGATAGGAGGCTGGTATTGTGAAAAAGCTGCTCGTATTGATGACTTGCCTGATTACGCTATGCTCGACAACAGTGGCTGAGGAGGCAAAGGCGAGGCTGTTGTACCAGGGACATGGAAGCCTGCGCATCACTACGGCCGAGGGAAAGGTCATCTATGTGGATCCATATGCCGGCGAGGGCTATGATGTTCCCGCCGACCTGATCCTGGTCACCCACGGCCATCGTGACCATACCGCTATAGACCTCATCAAGAACCGCAGGGACGATTGCAGGATCATACAATACACGGACGCGCTGGTGGACGGTGAATACAGGACCTTTGACCTGGGCTACGCTACAGTGGAGGCTGTGCAGGCCGGGAACAACAAGAACCACGATATCAATGTCTGCGTTGGCTGGCTGATCACGCTGTCTGACGGAATATCCATATACGCAACCGGGGATACATCCACGACCGAGCAGATGGCAGAGCTGGCGCAGAGGCAAATCGACTATGCCTTCTTCGTGTGCGATGGGAAATACAACATGGATATTGAGGAAGCCAGCGCCTGCGCCGTCCTCGTCAACGCGCGCTACAGCATTCCCTATCACATGGCGCCGGGACAGCTGTTTGACCGGAAACGGGCCGAGCGGTTTGAAGGCCCGGGAAAGCTGATCGTTGAAGCCGGCGAGGAGATCGTGCTGGAGAAATGAACGGAGGCGCGCCTATGGAGATGAAATACTCAAAAACGATCACGATCCTGCCAAGCCAGCTCGATCATGAGGGCAGGCTCGGTTTGGCAAATGCCTTTGATCTTTTCATGGACACGGCCACCGAAGCGGCCGGCGCAATGGGCGTGGGTTGGGATTTCCTGAAGAAGAAGGGACTCTTTTGGATTACGGTAAAGGCCCGGGTCCGTTTGATCAAGGCTCCGATGGTCCTGGATACGGTCGAGGTCTCCACCTGGCCGGAGCAACCCGGTGAAAAGCGCTGCAACCGCTACTATACCATCCGACAAAACGGGGAACTCCTGGTCGTCGGCAAGACGGAATGGGCGATCGTGAGCATGCTCACACATCGGCCGCAGAGTATGGAAAAGGTGCTCCCTCAGGGATACGATTATCCTGACGATAGCGTTTCACCCGATCCGTTTCCGATGATCGACGAATCCTTTTCCGACCCGCCTTACCATGAACACCGCGTGTCCATGCTCGATATCGACATGGCCAAACACATGAATAACGTCGCCTATGTCCGCGCGATAATGAATTCCTTTACGGCAAAGGAGTGGAAAAAGCTGAATGTCACGCAGATGGACATCATCTTCCGATCCTCTGCCGTCGAAGGGGATATCCTGCGGCTTCAAAAGCGTGAGACAAAGGGGGAGATCGACATTCTCGGCACCATCGCCGGTGGCAAAACCAGCGTCCTGTCAAGGCTGACGCGGGGAAAATGAGAACAGGAGAAGATCAATTACCGAAGGAGCGACGAAAATGATTCGGGAGGCGGAAACCATGGATGCGCTGAAGGCAATCCTGACCAGAAGAAGTACCCGAAATTACAGACCTGACCCGGTGGAGCCGGAAAAGCTGGGCAAGATCCTTGAGGCGGCCCGTCAGGCGCCGAGCGGCGGCAACAACCAGACCAATCACTTTCTCGTCATTCAGGATCGGGAGGTGCTCCAAAGGCTCGTAGGCATGACGGAAGCGGCGTTCGCGGGGATGGAGGCTGACGGGAATACCTATGCCAGCCTCAGGCACGCCATATTGGCCTCTAAGAAGGGCGGCTATGTCTTCTGCTACAACGCGCCCGTCCTGATTGTGGTCGCGAACCGACGGGATTACAGCAACAACATGGCGGACTGCGCCTGCGCCATCGAGAACATGATGATCGCGGCCAATGCGCTGGACCTGGGCAGCTGCTGGATCAACCAGCTCCGGTGGCTGAACGAGGAACCCGCTATAGTGGAATACCTGCGCACACTGGGCATGAAGGCTGCCGAGCGCGTTTACGGGGCTGTGATCCTGGGCTATCCGGCCACGGAGGATGGCCTGCCCAATCGGAAGCGCATGGCTCAAAAGGGCAATGAAGTGACCTTTATCGGCTGACTGTGCCGCGCCGTTTGGAGGGCGGAACCGGGCAGCTGCTCTGCGGTACGAGACCCGCCCGACAGCGCCTTCGCGGAACCGTTTATTTATCCCGACTCGCAAGGGACCACTGAATCAGGTCCGTCAGTATCGGCTGGAGCTGGCGGGCCTTCTCCGTCAATCCGTATTCCACGCGGATCGGAACCTCCAGGTATTCCGAGCGGATGACGAGGTCGTCATTCTCCATCTCCTTGAGCGTCTTGGAGAGCATCGTGTTGGAGATGCCGCGTATATTCTTCAACAGCTCATTGTACCTACTGTCCCCGTTTGCCGCCAGCGAGCAGAGAATGGGCAGCTTCCATTTTCCCCCGATGCTGTTCAACGCGCCCTGTAGCGCGCAGGATTCGGAGCAAGGGCAATTGTGGGTCTGTGACATGACGGGTCCTCCTGTAAGGCTGTTCTGACTATAAACAGTATAACCGCACAATACAGCGGCATCGCCAGATGTGTCGCCGTATTGTGCGGTATTCACATGCCATTATATCGCTATGCCTGCCTTGGCCGCAGCGGCGGATACGTGGTCGTAAGCCGCGGCGTATTCCTCGAATGTCGTCATGTGCTCCAGGAGCACCGGGGCGTCGGCGGGCAGCCAGCGATCCAGTATGCCCAGGACCTTCTCAAAATCCAGCGTCCCCTCGCCGGGAGAGCATTCCTCCAGTATCGTGGTTAGCCGCGTGGGGTGCATGCGGGAATCCTTGATGTGGGTGCTCTTGACGTAGGGCGATAGCTTGCGGAAGCAATCATCGATGAAGTCCTCCGCCATCAGGTAGCGTCGGGGACTGTTGATCATGTTCACAAAATCCATATGGGCGGCGAACTGCGAACGATCCACATCCCGAATCAGCTGAAGATATTCGTCGGGGCCGTCCGGTACCATCCAGGGCATGGGCTCCAGGCAGTAGAAGGCGCGGGCGGGCTTGACGGCGTCGATGATCTCCCGAACGCTGCCGACGATGCGGGCGTATGCCTGTTCGGTGTAATTGTCGGGGTCCGCCGCGTCCCATCCGGCGGCGCTGGCTGTGCCGGCGATGTTCACACAGCAGGGAATGCCCGCCTCGTCCGCAAGGGCCAGCTGTCCCCTGGCAAAGTCCATCGCTTCGGCGGCGGTGGAAGGATCCGGGTCGAACGGGTTTTTCCACACGCCGATCTCCGCAATGACCACGCCGTGCTTATCACAGATTCTGCGGTAGGCGCTGATCTCGTTTTTCTCGGTCCGGCAGTCAAACGGCGCGGTCACCGCCTTGAAGCGGGATTTGACCAACAGGGCTTCCCATTCCTCCGGCGTCGTCCAGTGTCCGGCGACAGTACCTCCAAGCAGCATATGCTTCACGCTCCTTTCCGCTGAATAGTATATCAGTATCTCTCTTTGAGTTCAAGCAGCGCGCCCATCGAAGCGGCGGTGTCAAAGTACTCATAGGCCTCGTAGCCCTTCTCCTGCTTGAAGACGGCGGGGAAGCCGGCCCGGGCCATCACGGCCTCGTCCGCCTCGAGGGGACCGTTTGTCATCAGGCAGATGGCGCAGATCGAGGTGCCGTGTTCCTTCAGCCAGGCCGCCCAGGGGTCGTTGTGGCCCAGGGGCTGGATGATCTCAAACCAGAAGTTCTCGCTGCAAACGCTCTCGACCCGCATGGGCATATCGGTGATCTCGCTTCCGAGATACCGGGTGAAGGGCGTTCGGATTTGCCTGTGGGGAAGGTCCTCCGGCTCGGGCTCGCGGTCAACGCCCAACAGCGTCCGATAAGCCTGGGCCGTTTTTTCAAGGTCATCCGTAACCACGAGGACCTTGATGATTTTCGTAGATGAAAGCGCCATGCGCCCGCCTCCTTATCTTGTCGATGGGTCGCGCCGGTCACTTCAGCGCGCCGGCGCTCATGCCCTTTTCAAAGTTCTTCTGCATGCACAGATAGGCCGTGATTTCCGGGATGGCCGTCATCACCGCCGCCGCAAGGATCTTCGTCTGGTCGTTGGTGAACTCCCCCTGGAAGAACTGGGGCAGCAGCGTCACGGTCTGCTTGGCGGGACTCTGCAGGAACAGCAGCGGCAGCAGGTAGGCGTTCCAGGCGTTGATGAGCGTCAGCACGACCACTGCCGAGGCGATGGGCTTGGTCAGCGGAATGATGATGTTCAGGAACAGCTGGAAGGTGTTCGCCCCGTCGATGTGCGCGGCCTCCATCAGCTCGTTCGGCACGCCGTCCAGGAAATTTCGGGTCAGCAGGATCGTGAATGGCATCTGCAGCGCCGTCTGCGGGAAGATCACCGCAAAGAAGGTGTTGTACATCCGCAGCTTCTGGAAGGTGACGAACAGGGGCGTCAGCAGTATGACCTCCGGGAGCGTCAGCGCCACCAGGATCAGCCAGAAGAAGACCTCCTTGCCGAAGATGCGCAGCTTGGAAAAGCCGAAGCCCGCCGTCATGCTGAATACGTATACCAGCAGGATCACGCTGGCCGAGATGATGGCGGAGTTGCGGAAGAAGGTGGGCACCACACCCGTGTCCCAGACGGCTTTGTAGTTGGCAAAGCCCCTGCCGCCCAGGGAGCCGGCGACCATCTGAACCAGCGGCAGCACGTAGGGAACCGTCATGATGAACAGCAAAAGCTGCAACAGTATCTTACTCTTGACGCTTCTTACCTCAAGCATACTACGCGCCTCCTTTGCTGGCCCGGTTCGTCAGGTACGCGCCGAGTATGGCCAGTACCAGCAGCATCACCGATATGGCCGCCGCGTAGCCCAGGTGGGATTGGCGGATGCCCTGGCGATAGATGTAGGTGCCAAGAAACTCCGTGGCGTGCATCGGTCCGCCGGTGGTGATCAGGTAGGGGATGTCGAAGGTCTTCAGCGCGCCGATGACGCCCAGCATGGCCATGGATACCGTCGTGCCCCGGCAGTTGGGCAGCACCATGCTCCACAGGGTGCGCAAATTGCCCGAGCCGTCGATGCGGGCCGCCTCCAGCATCTCCATGTCGATCTGGCTCATGGCCGCGTAGTAGAGTATGAAGCTCATGCCCGTAAACTCCCAGACCGCCACCGACATCAGCACATAGAGCGCCGTGTTGGGGCGGGAGAGCCAGTCTACCGTGATGGGAATGTGCGCCCAGTTGAATATGTCCTGCAGGATGCCCTGGGGGGAGTACATCAGGCGGAACACCGGGGCCATCGTGGCCGGAGCCAGTATGGTGGGGATGAAGATCAGGCACTTATGGAGCGTGGCCAGCTTCACGTCCGTGTGCAGTATCGCCGCAAAGATGAACCCCAGTGAGTTCTGCACCACGAAGGTGATGACGAAATAAACCACTGTGTTCTGAAGGCATTTCCAGAACACCTTGTCCCTGAACAGCTTGGCGTAGTTCGCCAGGCCAACCTGCGTCTGCGTGGGACTCAACCCGTCCCACTCCATCGTGGACAGGTTGAAGGTGAAGAATATGGAGTAGTAGATGATGATGACCAGGAAGAGAAACGCGGGAAGAATCCATATCAGCCCGTTGGTTCGCTTCAGCTTCATGGACGACGCCCTGTCATTCATGGCCCTGTCTCCCTTCGGGATGGTTAATATCGCAAAATCCGCTGGTCAGCCGACCACCTCAATTTAGCGGTATTTCCTTGATTAAGGGGTGGCTCCTTGGAGGAGAAGCTACTTCGACTCCGGCTTCGGTTGTGCTCAAAATGACAGCGAAGCAACGTCCTGTCATCCTGAGCGCAGCCTCAGCGGAGTCGAAGGATCTCAAACAGTCGGTTTAACCGCGCGGGGCTCAGCAGGGAACCCTGCCGTTGATCGGTTTACTGCTCGGCCTGCACCTCGGCCAGGTACTCGCAGCCTTCCTCGGCGGACATCATGCCGGAAGCCACGCCCGCCAGCACGTCCATCATCGCCTGGTTCAGGTCGGCGCTGATCTCCCCGAAGCGGGGGTTGTCGGCGTTGGCCATGGCGTTGGCCAGGTAGTCCTTCACGGCCTCGTTCTGGGCCTCGGGGTTCACCAGCTGAACGGCGTCCCAGTTGGGGGTGGCGGTCTTCAGCACCGGCACCACGTTCAGGGAATCGGCGATGAGCTGCTGGCCCTCCTCGGAAGCGCCCAGCCATACCGCGAACTTGGTGGCGGCGTCCACGTTCGCGCCGGCGGTGGCGACGGCGGTGGCGTAATCGATGTCGCTGAACATGTAGCCCACGTTGCCGGTGCCAGCCAGGTCGGGGAATTTGATCGGGAGCATGGTGAAGGGATCGTCGGTGGAGGAGGCGGCCTCCATGTTGGCCCGCATGGTATCGGGCAGGGTGTTCATGGTGTACCAGGAGCCCATCATGACCATGGCGGCCTGCTGGGACAGGAACAGGTTGTTGGCCTCGGGATACTGCTGGATGCCCAGGGCGCCGGGTTGCATGATGCCCTCGTCAAACAGGCTCTTCCACAGGTTCAGCGCGGTGACGAAGGTCTCGTCGGTCCACTCCACCTCGCTGCGGCAGGCCTTGGTGAACTGTCCCGGGTTCACGTTGTCGCTGATGGCATGGAAGGTGTCCATGTTGAACGCGCCCTGGCCCGCGCCCTGCACGAAGCCGATGATGCCGTTTTCCTCGAAGGTCTTGACGGCGGCTTTCCAGGATTCCATGTCGGTGGGGATTGCCACGCCGTACTTGTCGAACAGGTCCTTGTTGATCCACAGGTTGCCGGCGTACACGGTGCCGACGCCCAGGGCCTTGAGCTCGCCGTTCACGGTCATGGTGGTGAGGGAGGTCTCGCTGATCTTGTCGGCGTAGTCCTCACCCAGGGCCTCGATGAGGGCGGGGGTCAGGTCGATGGCCTGGCTGGCGAAGACTTCGATGCCGCCGTTGGCAGAGCCCGCGGAGCACTGGAACAGGTCCACGCCGCCCTGGTTGGCCAGCGCCGGCTTGATGGTGGCGTCGTAGTCGTCGATGGAGATCTGCTTCCAGGTGACGTGAATGTCGGGATAGGTCTTGTTGAACGCCTCGATGAAGGACTCGTTCACGGGCGAGCCGGGCGTCCATCCGTACCAGATCAGGTCGGCCTCTTCCGCCAGCGCGGCGGGGAGCATCGCGGCCAGCAGCAGGCAGGCCAGCAGGATTGCGAGCGTCTTCTTCATGGTGATATCCTCCTTGTCGTCGTTGGGTTGTCTGGCTATATCATGCCTTCGGCTACTTTTGATAGCTCTCCAGCAGTTCCACAATGCACTTCAGCTCCGGCGCGTCCAGGTAGTTGTACTCGCCGCTGCCGTCGCCGTATACGCCGTGCTGCACCAGCTTCAGCCCCGCCGCCTCGGCGTTTGCCACCTGTTTGGCCGAATCCCGCACCTGGAAGGCGATATGGTGCATGCCCTCGCCGTGCTCGTTCAGGAAGTTCCTCCAGGTGGAAGGCTCCTCGTTGGGCTCGATCAGCTCCAGCTGCAGGCCGGGGCCGACGTCGAAGAAAGCCATGTTGCAGTTGGCCTTCGGCGCGGGCTGGCCCATGAACGTGGTGCCGGTGACCTCATAGTCGCCCACGGGCTGCGTTTCGGGCACGTCCACGCCCAGGAAGGCGGCCCACTTGCGCTTCGTCGCTTCCACGTCCCTGACGATGAAGCCGACCTGCGCGAAAAGGTTCGTTCCGACAACTCCTGCCATAATCATCCTCCTCCGGTTGTTGTGCTATATCTCGCCAAGCATTGTGCCCGGCGTCAGGGGTTCGGGTCTTTCACAGGCGGTGGTCATGCGATAGTACGCGCCGGTCTCCGCCGATTCGATCAGGCCATTGATGGCCTCGGTGATGTGGGTCGCCAGCTTGCCGCCGGCCCGGTTCGGCTTGCCGGAATCGATGGCCGTCGCCAGGTCCATCACGCCGACGCCCCTGGAATAGTCCTTGGGGCGCGGAAACAGCTCCGGCAGCTCGCGGAAGGTCTCCTTCAGGGCGCGGGCCTCGTCCGTGTCCCTGAAGAGGGGGTCGATGTATTGCTCCCTGCGGTATACCCTCGGCGCGCCGCCACTGAAGTTGGGGTCGGGATAGGTCAGCGTGCCGCCGTCCCCGTAGATCTCGAGCATCGGCAGGTTCGACCGGTAGATGTCGAAGCTGACGTTCAGGTTGGCTACGGTTCCGTTCACCAACCGCAGGATGGCGGTATAGTGGGTGGGAATTTCGGGAATGATATCGCTTCCGGCCCGCGCGCCCGCGTAGATTCGGCGCTTTTCAAGTCCCCGCGCCGAGAAGGCCGCGATGGATTCGATGGGTCCCAGCAGCGTGACGATGGCTGACAGGTAGTAGGGCGCCATGTCATAGAGGGGTCCTGAACCCTCCCTGTAGAAGGGTTCCACGTTGGGATGCCAGGTTTCATAGCCGAAGGTGGTCATGTTGGCGGTGACGAAGAAGGGCTTGCCGATCAGGCCGCGATCCAGGTACCAGCGCAGGCTCTGAAGCCCCGAACCCAGGAAGATGTCCGGCGCGCAGCCCACCTGTACGCCCGCCGCCTTTGCCAGAGCCATGAGCTCCTCGGCCTCGCGGAGGCTCTGGGCGAAGGGCTTTTCGCTGAACAAGTGTTTTCCGGAGGCGATGATCTGCCTGCCCAGTGCCACATGCAGCTGGGGCGGCGTCAGGTTGACGACGATCTCCACCGCTTCATCCTTCAGCAGATCCTCCGTCAGGCAGGCCTTCGGTATGTCGAACTCCCGCGCCAGCTTCTCCGCCAGCGCCAGATTCACGTCTGCGCAGGCCACGATATTCAACCGCGGAAAGAAAGCCTTGATATCCGCCGCGTAGGTGCGGCTGATGACGCCGCAACCCAGTATGCCCACATTGAATGTCCGCATGGCAGCCTCCTGTTTTGTCACTGTATAACACGATCATAATATCACGTTCACGGTTTTAACGTTATTCAAATAATCCGAAGGGCCTGCGCAAATACTGCGAAGATATACCGGAGCATCGTCAGACAATCCGGCGATTAATCCGTTGCCATGCTTGAAAAAACGGAAAAATGTGATAAAATATATGTAAACGGGCGAATGGGTTGACAGGACCGACGCGCAAAGCACAACGGGGTGATACCATGGGAATCAACAAGTATTACGAAAACCTGAGCTTCGACAGCGGTTCAAAGATCAACGTGTCACGGAAGGTGGACACCAAATACTTCGGTACTGTGCACTGGCATCCCTATGTGGAGGTGCTGGTAAGCCTCAGGGATGGCAACGCGGCCACAGTCAACTTTACCCGCTACGCCCTGAGGGAGAACGACATCGTCATCGTTTACTCCGGCGACCTGCACGCGGTGCACTATGTGACGGAGGACTCCTTCCTCATCATACAGTTTCCCATCGCGCTGCTGGCGGTGATGGGAGAGTTGAACCGCATCCTGCCCCAGCTGTCCCGATGCAACTGTGTGCGCCATACGCCGAACGACGCGGCCAACGCGGCGATGCTGCGCAGCGTCCAGGCCATTGACGGGTATTACCACTCCGACGATGCCTTCCGGGAGGTGCGCGCCTACGCAAGCCTCCTGGAGTTCTTCGCCCAGGTCGGGGGGCTGTGCATGTCCGCGCAGCCGGACGACGTCGGGAGCGCCAACACGGAGCAGGCCAACATGAAGCTGATGGCCGAGGCATGCCTGTACATCACAGAGAACTGTGTAAAGGCGCTGACCGTGAACGAGGTGGCCAGCACCATGGGCGTCAGCAAGTCTCATTTCGCCCACCTGTTCAAGGGCTATACCAACATGACCTTCGTGGACTTTCTGACAATGGAGCGCATCAAGCTGGCGGAATCCCTGTTTCCCAACCCCAGGCTGCACATCATCGATATCGCCTTCGAGTCCGGCTTTTCCAGTATATCCTCCTTCAATCGCGCCTTTCGCAAGGTGAAGGGGTGCTCGCCCACGGAATTCCGGGCCACGATGGTCAATTGATGATAACGCGATATGCAAGGGGAAAACACCGCGCAATACCGCCTTGATTGCGCGGTGTTTCCTTATCGGACGGTGGAAGCCGACGCTTCCATCAGGATAAAGAATGCCTGACCCTCGGTGGCCGTGCCGGGCCTGTCAAAGGTCGGCGCGCCGCAGACATTCTGGACAAAGCCAAAGCGATCCACCTGGGCTTTCGCAACGGTTCGGATGCGTTCGGCGGCAGGGATGAGATCACAGTCAAGCCATCCCTCCCGAACGCCGCGGAAGATGGTATAGGCGATCATCTGGCCGCAGTTGATTTCCGGGAAGGTGGAAGGATCATCCAAAACATCATGGAACATTCCGTCCCCGCGTTGCAGCGACAGAACGCTGCGGACCAATCTGTCCGTTCGGACGATCAGGCTTTTTCGCGCTTCATCCATCTCCGGCGGCAGCGTGGCAATGACCCGGGCCATCCCCGCGGCGGCCCAGCCGTTTCCGACGCCCCATGCGTCCTTGCGGAGAAACGCCCTTCGCCCGTCATCCCACTGATGGCTCAGAAGATTCTTGTCAGGATCGAACAGCGCGTTCCAATATCCGTCGATCTGCTTCAGGGCTTCGGTGAAACAGCCGGCCCTGGACAGAAAGGGAGGCAACATATAAATCGAATCGACCCAGAATTGCGGCGCGTCCATGACATGGTAGACGATGCCGTCCGGGCTGCGCGGGGCCTCCGCCAGGGCCCACTGGAGAAGGCGATCCCTGGCCCGCAGGAGAGAGGGGTCGGTGGTTTGTTCACATGCAGCTATCAAAGCTTCGCCGACGGCGCAGGGATCGGTGGCGGAGAAGGCGGTGCCGATGGCGGCACACCGACCCCGCTCGTCCTGCCGATGGGCGGCTTCGACGGCGAGGAGAACCGCGGTTTCACGATCTCCGGCCTCCAGAAAAGCCTGCGCCAATACGCCCTGTTCCCAATTATAACGCTGCATGGCCAGGGCGGCGCGTTTCACTTTCTGCGTCACGGCCTGATCTCCGCAAGCCTGCGCACATCCATGCAGGCCTCTTTTTTTCGCGTTTTCCACGATATCCTCCACACTGTTTTCATCGTTCTCTATCTCTGCTGCGCGGTTCAGAAAGAATCCATCCAACTGCCATCTTACCATATAAAAGCGACGGTGTCCACAACGATTTTCCCGGCCCGTCAAAACAGACATGAAGCAGCCTGACGCCTGGGCAATCGACCGTGCGATGATTGTCGTTTCGCTGC
>JAZTZK010000034.1:0-2166 GCA_045637485.1 Clostridia bacterium | reverse complement strand
TGTGCAGTTTCGAGCGGATTGGGCTGCATTTCAAGGCGATTTTCCGCAGGCTTAGTGGGGCTAAGTCAAGGGAAATCAACGCAGAAATGCAGTTCAAGACGCCGAAAATGCATCTTGGCGAATTTAGAAACACACTCTAATTCCTAACCCATAATCTCCCCACGTAAAAACTTGACTAACCCGTTGTATTTCCCCACCCGTTGTGCTAAAATGCCCTTGTATTGGCTGTGATGGAGAGAGTAACCCCCTCACCCGCCCGAAAGAGAGCCGCGCCGGGGCTGAAAGCGCGGCGGACGCGGCGGGGGCGAAGTTCACTCCGGAGCTTTCGCGCCGAACGACCCGTCCATTAGGCGCGGACGGATTCATCCCCGTTATCACGATGAGAGGCCGCGCATTCGCGGCAAACGTGGGTGGTACCGCGGGGCGCTTGTGCGCTTCGCCCCTGATGAAGGGGTGCTTTTTTTTGCAAGAGAGGAACTATTCAGTTGTGGCGGCGTAGACCCCGCCGCTACAACGGATCACCCCGTAGCGGCGGCCTCCAGGCCGCCACAGAAGGTGTAGATACGTCAGAACTGAATGGATACCAAGAGAGGAGATAATGTCGTTTATGGAAAAAATGCTTCGTGAGATGCGCGAGCGCGTGATGAAGAACATCGAGGAAGCCCGTGCCACCGGCGCGCTGGAGCAGATTCGCGTGGCGGCGCTGGGCAAGAAGGGCGAGCTGACGGCGCTGCTGCGCGGCATGGGCAAGCTGCCGCCGGAGGAGCGGCCGAAGATGGGCCAGATGGTCAACGAGGTCCGCGCCGCGCTGGAGGCCCAGCTGGAGGCCAGGGAAGCGCTGCTGGCCGAAAGGGAGAAGGCCGCGCGGCTGGCCGAGGAGACCATCGACGTGACGCTGCCCGGCCCTGAGCGCAGCGCAGGCTCCCTGCACCCGATGAACATCGCCCTGCGCAAGATGGTGGACGTGTTCGTGGGCATGGGCTACGAGGTCGTTGAGGGCCCGGAGGTGGAGTTCGACCACTACAACTTCGAGCTGCTGAACATCCCGAAGAACCACCCGGCGCGGGACGCCCAGGACACCTTCTACGTGGACGACAACATCGTGCTGCGCACCCATACCTCCCCGGTGCAGGCCCGCATCATGACCACCCGCAAGCCGCCCATCCGCGTGATCTGCCCCGGCAGGGTCTACCGCGCCGACGAGGCCGACGCCACCCACAGCCCGGTGTTCCACCAGATGGAGGGCCTGGTGATCGACGAGAACATCACCATGGGCGACCTGAAGGGCACGCTGGACGAGTTCGCCCGCCAGATGTTCGGCGAGGGCATACAGACCCGCTTCCGCCCCAGCTTCTTCCCCTTCACCGAGCCGTCGGCTGAGGTGGACCTGACCTGCGCCAACTGCAAGGGCGCGGGCTGCCGCATGTGCAAGGGCACCGGCTGGATCGAGGTCCTCGGCGCGGGCATGGTCAACCCCCGCGTGCTGGAAATGTGCGGCATCGACCCGCAAAAGTACTCCGGCTTCGCCTTCGGCATGGGCGTCGAAAGGATGACGCTGCTGAAATACAACATTCCGAACCTCAGGTACCTCTATGAGAATGACCTCAGGTTCCTGACGCAGTACAGGTAAATAAATAATGAGGAATTAGGAATTAGGAATGATTGTTGAAATCCTTGAGGATTTCTTCGATTGAAAACACCTTCGCTAATAATTCAGGAATCCGCAAGGATTCCCTCTGCCATTCCTCATTCCTAATTCCTAATTTGCAAAGAACTCCCTCGATCAGAAAACGGAGGATATCGCTTATGAAAGTGCCAATGAAATGGCTGAAGGAGTACGTTGACATCGACATGCCCGCCGAGGAGTACGCCTCGCGGATGGTGATGACCGGCACGGCCGTGGAGGGCGTGGAGCAGACCGGCACGCAGTTCGACAAAGTCGTCGTGGGGCGCGTGCTGTCCTGCGTGGACCACCCCAATTCCGACCACCTGCACATCTCCATGGTGGACTTGGGCGACGGGGAGCCGCTGCAGATCGTCTGCGGCGCGCCGACCGTCCACGCGGACATGAACGTGGCGGTGGCGCTGGACGGCGCGCGCCTGCCCGGCGCCGGAGGGTCCGGTGCCATAAAGATCAAGAAGGGCAAGATGCGCGGCGAGGTCTCC
>JAZTZK010000033.1:0-10792 GCA_045637485.1 Clostridia bacterium | reverse complement strand
TGGAAGCCGACTGGGACGAGGATGAGGAAGCGCCCGAAGACTTGGAGGAAAGCGCCGAAGAAGGCTGCGCGACAGACGAAGCGGAGAATGATGGCTTCGCCGACAGCGATCGTTTCGACGAAAAAGACGAAGAAGACGAGGATTTGGATGTCGACGAGGAGGACGTCTGAAGCCCTTGAGATAAGGAGATTCCTCCGGGAAGCGGGCATGGCCGAAGGGCGATGCCGGTATTTCGCGGTGGAACGAGAAAGAATATGAAATTGAATATCGGCAACAAGCTGCTCATGCTGTTACACTGGCTGTGCTCGCTGATGATCTGCGTGGCCTTCGCGCTGTGCCTGGTCGTGCCCGACCTGCAGGCCAATCTGGTTTCGAGGGCGGAAAGCTCATTGGGCGGCGCGGGCGCGAGGATCGCGGGGGGCGTGCTGCTGGCGCTGTATCTTGCGCTGTCCGTGGCGACGCTGCTCATACTGATTCGGCGCAAGAAGCGCACCGACAGGGGATTCATCTCCGTTGGGCCCGACGATAAGGGCAAGGTGCGCATTTCGGTTTCCGCGGTGGAGCAGATGGTGCGTCAGTCGGTGCGGACCATCGACGGCATCACGGATATGAGGGTGAACATCGAAGGCCTGGACGACGCCATTGCCATCGCGATCGACGCCGTTATCGCCAGCGGCGCCCATGTGCCGACCATCACCGCCAACATGCAGCGCGCCATCACCCAGTTTGTAGAGGTCAATTGCGGCGTGGCGGTGCAGTCGGTGGCGATCACCATCAACGCTGTCAGCGGAAAGGGGGAGTCCTCCCGCAGGCGCCTGATGGGACGGGGCAAGCCGCAGGCCGATGCGCCCGCGCTTGCCTTCACGCCCGAGCCCGTTGCGGACGATACCCTTTCGGAGCCGTTGTCGGTGAGCGACGAGCCCGAGTCAGAGCCGGCCTACGGCATCGACCAGGACGCGGAAGCATCTTTTGAGGATATAGCGGGGACGAAGGCGTCTGCCTTTGACCCGGACAAGCCCTATGAATCCGAATTTGCCAAGGATTACGCGGCGATGAAGGTCCGGGAGAGCGCCGGGCAAACCGATGCCGCCGAAACGGATCACACAGAGGATTGATCGCGGCGGTGTAATAGCTGAAGGACCCTGTTGCGGCGGCACGCGCGTGCCACCGCAACATTGCGCTTGATGGATTTACTTGTAAAACGATCTACGCGAAGAAGGCAGGTATTGATTATGGATAGAACGATGGCCCGCGCCCACGCCATGAAGCTGATCTATGAGTGGGAGATGGGCGGCGACGGTGGCGAGGAGACGCGGCTGAACCTGCTGGAGGTCAGGCCCGATGAGAAGTATGCCGACTTTATGAACCGCATGTTCGAGGGCGTCGTGGCCAATGTCGAGGCCATCGACGCGAAGCTGACGCCCTTTCTGAAGGGCTGGACGATCGATCGGGTGACCCGCGTCGACCTGGCGATACTTCGGCTTGCGGCGCACGAGCTGATGCTGGGTCAGACGCCCAGGGGCGTGGTGATCAACGAGGCCGTGGAGCTGGCCAACCAGTTCTCCACGGACAAGGCGGGCGGCTTCATCAACGGCGTGCTGGGCAACCTCGGCCGAAGCCTCGATGAGGACGCCGCCCCGGGCGAGGCATGATCGGCGGGGATTACGGCGCCGGGACGCTGAGCGTCTCGGAGCTGAACGAGTATGCCCGGAAGCTGCTGGCTTCAGATCCGCTGCTGCGCGCCCTGGAGGTCAGCGGCGAGATCTCGGGCTACAAGCACCACTACAGCGGACACCGCTATTTCTC
This sequence comes from Clostridia bacterium, assembly GCA_045637485.1. Classification (GTDB taxonomy): domain Bacteria; phylum Bacillota; class Clostridia; order Christensenellales; family Aristaeellaceae; genus UBA2862. The sequence goes on along the minus strand of JAZTZK010000033.1, from coordinate 8,986 downwards.
CCTGAAGGACGAGAACGCGCGGGTACAGTGCGTGATGTTCCGCCAGCACGCCATGGGACTGGACTTCCAGCCCGCGGATGGCATGCGGGTGACCGTGCGGGCATCGGCGTCGATCTACCCACAGAACGGCAGCTTCCAGCTGTATGTCACGTCCATGCGCCAGGCGGGGCAGGGCGACCTGTTCATTCGCTTTGAAAGGCTGAAGCAGAAGCTGCTGGCGGAGGGGCTGTTCGACCCTGCCCGCAAACGGGAGATCCCCTCCTTTCCCCGGGTCATCGGCGTGGTAACCTCCCGGACCGGGGCGGCGATACGGGACATCATCCATGTGGCCCGGCGGCGCAATCCCAACGTGGGCATCGTGCTGTCGCCCTGCCTGGTGCAGGGGCCGGAGGCCGCGGCGGACATCGTGCGGGCCATGGACCGGCTGAATCGGGCAAAGGCCTGCGACGTGATGCTGGTGGGCCGGGGCGGAGGCTCCATAGAGGACCTGTGGGCCTTCAACGAAGAGATCGTGGCCCGGGCCATTGCCGCGTCCCCCATCCCCGTGGTCAGCTGCGTGGGCCACGAGGTGGATTTCACCATATCGGATTTCGTGGCCGACCTGCGCGCGCCGACCCCGTCTGCCGCGGCGGAGCTGACCGTGCCCAAGCTGGATCAGATGAAGGCCGAGCTGGACGGCATGCTGGCGCGGCTCGCCGGGGCGCTGCGCAGCGGCCAGCGGCTTCGCCGTCTGGCACTGGAGCGTGTTGGCGCGTCCGCCGCGATGACCGCGCCCCAAAGGCTGCTGATCGAGCCCAGGCGCGGCGCATTGGACGCGGCTGAGCGACGCCTGAGCGCGGCGATGCCGGTGCGTCTGGAGAGAAGCCGACACAGGCTTAACGCCCTGGCCGCTTCGCTGCGGGCGCTGGACCCGTCTTCCGTGATGGACCGGGGCTATGCGGTGGTCAGGCAGGACGAGCGCATCGTGTCCCGAACGACCGGCGTCGATGGAAGCATTCCGCTGCACGTATGCTTTTCCGACGGCGAGCTGACAGCCGATATCACCGCCATAACCGCAAAGGATGGAGCTCGATGAAAAAGAAGATCACATTTGAAGAGGGCATGCAGGAACTGGAGGCCCTGGTGCATGGGCTGGAGACCGGGGAGCTGTCCCTGGAGGATTCCTTCAAGGCCTATGAAAGGGCCGTCGCGCTGAAGAACAGCCTCTCTGCCCTGCTGGACGAGGGCGATAAGCGTATCCGTGTGCTGACGGACTCGGGCGAGTCCGGGTTGGATACTCAGACGGATACCGAGGAGGCCCCATGAAGACGCTGAATGATTACGCGAACCGGGTCAACCGGCGGCTGAACGAGATTCCCGCCGTGGTGGCGGAGGACCGCTTTGAGATCGGCGAAATGCCCTGGCTGCTGAGCCGGTCCATGCGCTACAGCCTCGAAGCGGGCGGCAAGCGGCTGCGCCCGAGCATGCTGCTGGCGGCGGTGGAGATGCTGGGCGGCGATACGGAGGACGCGCTGGACTTCGCCTGCGCCGTCGAGATGATCCATACCTACTCGCTGATCCACGACGACCTGCCGGGCATGGACGACGACACGCTGCGCCGGGGACGGCCCACCAACCATGTGGTATTTGGCGTGGGCCAGGCGATACTGGCAGGCGACGGGCTTTTGAACGCGGCCTTTGAAACGATGCTGAACCACGCTTGCGCCCGTCCCGAGCGCGCCGTCCGTTACCTCGCGGCCATACGGGAGATTGCCACCGGCGCGGGCGTCGCCGGAATGATCGGGGGACAGGTGATGGACCTGCACTGCGAGCGCTCGGGTATCGCCGATTCCCACGCGCTGGAATACATACAGTACGGCAAGACCGCCTGCATGTTCATCCACCCCCTTCGCGCCGCGGCGATGCTGTGCGGCGCCGGGGACGACGACATAAAGGCGCTCACCGACTACGGCAGGGCCTTTGGGCTGCTGTTCCAGGCCACGGACGACCTGCTGGACGTCGTCGGCGCCCAGGTGGACGTGGGCAAGACCCTGGGGAAGGACGCGGAGAGCGGGAAGCTGACCTGCGTTTCGGCCTATGGGGTCGAGGGCACGCGGCAGCGGGTGGATCGGATGCACGGCGAAGCCCTCGGCGCCCTTGAACGCTTTGGCGAGAGGGGCGCCTTCTTCCGCGGGCTGGTGGACGCCATGGTGAACCGCACCAAGTAATTTACTGGAGTACGACCGATGCTGATAGAGCAGATACACGAACCGGCAGACCTGAAAAGGCTGAGCATCAAGCAGCTGAAGCAGCTCTGCGAGGAGCTGCGGGCGGAGATCATCAACGTGGTGTCGGAGCACGGCGGTCACCTGGCCTCAAACCTCGGTGTGGTGGAGCTGACCGTGGCGATGCACTACGTGTTCGACGCCCCGGAGGACAAGCTTGTGATGGATGTGGGACACCAATCCTACGCCCACAAGCTGCTGACCGGGCGCTATGAGACCTTTCATACCCTTCGCCAGAAGGGCGGTATCAGCGGCTTTCCCCAGCAGGATGAGAGCGAATACGATGCGTTCACGGCGGGCCATGCCTCCACGGCCATATCCGCCGCCCTTGGCATGGCACGGACCCGGGACATCATGCGCGGCGATTACGACGTGGTGGCGCTGGTGGGTGACGGAGCTCTGACCGGGGGCATGTGCTATGAGGCGCTCAACGACGTGGGCCAGAGCAACACCCGAATGATCGTACTGTTGAACGACAACGAGATGTCCATCGCCCCGAACGTGGGCGCGCTCAGCCGATATCTGACCCGCCTTCGCCAGAGCAAGGGCTATATCGCCGTGAAGCACGGGGTCAGGAATCGCCTGGAGAAGCACCCGAGGTTCGGCGCGCCGCTGTACCGCGGCCTCAGCAGATTCAGGAACAACCTTCGCTCCTTCTTTGTGGACGATAAGTTCTTCTCGGCGCTGGGCTTCGCGTACATCGGCCCCGTGGACGGGCATGACCTGCGCCAGCTGATCAAGGTGCTGCGCCGCGCCAGGGGCTATGACAAGCCCCAGCTGATCCATGTGGTCACCCAAAAGGGCAGGGGCTACCAGCCCGCCGAGGACCATCCGGTCACCTTCCACGGCGTCGCGCCGTTCTACCTGGAATCAGGCTCCAGGAAGCGGGAAGGAGAGGCGTCCTCGGGCAAGGTGATCGCGCGTCAGCTGGCCGACATGGCCGACAACGACATCCGCATTTGCGCCATAACGGCGGCCATGCCCCTGGGCACCGGCGTGGATGTCTTCCAGAAGGCCCATCCCGATCGCTTCTTCGACGTGGGCATTGCCGAGGAGCACGCCGTCACGATGGCGGCGGGCATGGCCAGCCAGGGCATGAAGCCCTATGTGGCCATCTATTCCACGTTCCTGCAGCGCGCCTACGACCAGATCCTGGTCGATGTGTGCCGAAACGGACTGCCTGTGACGCTCCTGATCGACCGGGCGGGCCTGGTGGGCGAGGACGGAGAGACCCACCAGGGCGTGTTCGACCTCAGTTATTTGCGCAGTATACCGGACCTGGTGATCGCCGCGCCGAGGGACGTGCGCGATCTCAAAAAGCTGGTGGAAATCAGCCAGGATTACAACGGGCCGATGGCCATACGCTATTCCAAGGGTTGCGAGGACATGGGCCCGGGCATACAGAGCCAGCGGCGGTTTTCCGTCGGCCAGTGGGAGCTGCTCAGCGACGGCAAGGACGTGATGATCTTCGCCGTGGGACGAATGGTATCCCTGGCGATGCAGGCCGCCATCGAGCTGATGGGCAAGGGTATATCTGCCGGGGTGGTGGACGCCCGCTTTGTCGCGCCGATGGACATGGATATGCTGCGCGGGAAGGCGTCGGGCGTCAGGCTCGTGGTTACTGCCGAGGAAAACGTATTGGCCGGAGGCTTCGGCGAGGGCGTGCTGGACGCGTTGGCGTCTGTGGGCGTGGATGCGCCGGTGCTGACGCTGGGCGTGCCCAACCGCTTTATTGCCCAGGCCACTGTCGCCCAGCAGACCGTGGAATGCGGGTTGGACGCGCTGTCCATCGCCCGGCGCATAAGCGAGCGCCTGAAGCAGATCGGGGAGGCACGTAGATGAAGAAGCGCAGGGCGGACGAGGCCCTCGTCAGCGATTTGGGGCTGGAGTCCGTCGCCCTGGCGAGGGCGCTGATCATGGAGGGCCGGGTCATGGCCGGGGATCGAAAGATACTGCGGCCCAGCGAGCTGCTGAAGCCCGGGGAAGCGCTAAGGGTTCGGGGCGAGCTGGACGCCTATGTCAGCAGGGGCGCCCACAAGCTGAAAAAGGCGCTGGAGGTGTTTGACATCGAACTCTCCGGCGCGGTATGCGTGGATGTGGGCGCTTCCACCGGGGGATTTACCGATGTGATGCTCCGTGCCGGCGCGAATAGGGTGTATTCGGTGGACGTGGGCTATAACCTGTTGGATTATCGGCTGCGAAGCGACAGGCGGGTGGTGTGCATGGAGCGCACCAATGCCAGGTTCCTTTCTCCCCAGGCCTTCGATCTCCGTCCCGACTTTGGGGCGACGGACGTCTCCTTCATATCGCTGAAGGCGGTGCTCCCGGCGGCCCTGGGGGTGCTCTGCGATGACAACCTGGGCTTTGTGGCGCTGGTAAAGCCCCAGTTTGAAGCCGATAGGGACGAAGTGGGAGAGAAAGGCGTCGTGCGCGACAGGGCGGTACATGAGAAAGTGCTCCGGGACATCACGGGCTACATACCGACCCTTGGCTGGCGCGTGGCCGGTCTGGACTACTCGCCGATACGGGGCCCGGAAGGTAACATAGAATTCTTGTTATACCTGACGCAATCAGACAATTCAGCTAAATTTGAAGGCGATATTTCTATAGATGTTACAATTAGCCGAGCGTATGACAATTTTTTTAAATCCACCTCAGAGGGCTTGTAACTCGGGCGCGCTTTGGTATATTGTTAGGGTAGGGAGTGGTTACAGGTGTCTGTTCACTGCATCGGTATATACTGGAATTCGTCCAAAAGCCTGGGGCTCAGCGTGGCCGAAAGGCTAATCGGCATGCTGCGCCGAAGGGGCGTGGCGGTTTGCCTGAATGCCGACCTGAACGCGATCATGGGCTTGACCGATTGCCTGGTGGATCGATTTGACCGCTGCCAGCTGTTGATCGTTTTGGGAGGCGACGGCACGATCCTCTCCGGCCTGGATTACGCGATTGAGAACGACCTGCCCATCGTGGGCATCAACCTGGGTCGTCTGGGGTTCCTGACGGAGCTGGAGACCGACGAACTGGATGAGGGCGTCATCGACAGGCTGCTGACCGGGGATTATGCCATTGACACGCGCACGACGATGATGGTGGAAGGGTGGGACTATCGCAAGTTCTTCGCCCTGAACGACATCGTCATTACCCGCGCTACGTCTTCCGTAAGAATTCTTTCTCTTGAATATGAAGCTAACGGCGCCATGGTGGATTGCATTTCCGGCGATGGATTGATCGTCGCAACCGCGACAGGGTCTACCGCTTATTCGCTGTCTGCCGGCGGTCCGGTGGTGCTGCCCGGCCTGGAATGCTTTGTGCTGACGCCCGTCTGTCCGCACACGCTGAACGCAAGGCCGGTGGTGGTTTCCGCTGACGAGCGCATCACCGTGCGCATGGTGGACGACCGGGGTGGCGCCCAGGCGGTACTGGACGGCAGGCGCGCGATCGTGCTGGATCGCGAGCACCCGGAGATAACGATTCGCCGCTCCGTAAGGCAGGCGCGCTTCGTGCGCCTGAACGAGAAGAATTACTACGGCCTGCTCAGAAGCAAGCTGTCCGAATGGACGCATTGATCAGCGGCGCAAAGGGTTTCCGCTATTCAATTATCGGGAGGCTTTACACGAATGAAGAGCGCGCGCCATAATCTTATATTGGAAATCATTGAGAACAAGGACATAGAGACCCAGGAGGACCTGGCGGACGAGCTGATGCGGCGGGGCGTCAAGGTGACCCAGGCCACGGTTTCGCGGGACATCAAGGAGCTGAGACTTTTGAAGGTGCTGTCCGAGCATGGCGGCTATAAGTATGCCACCGTGGAGCGGGCCGAGAAGGGCATGAATGACCGCTTTGCAAGGATACTGGCCGATTCCATCATCAACATCGAGCCGGTCAACAATCTGATCGTGGTCAATACGATCACGGCCAGCGCCAACGCCGCGGGCGAGGCCATCGACTCCATGAAGTGGAGCGAGGTGATGGGCACCATCGCCGGCGACAATACGCTTCTGATCATCACGCGTTCCAGCGAGGCGGCGGAGGCCCTGATGACGAAGTTCAATACCATGCTGAACGGCTGACCGGAGCGACACATGCTTGTAGAGCTGACGATCAAGAATATCGCCCTCATTGAATCGCTGCGCATCGAATTTGCGCAGGGATTCAATGTGCTTACGGGCGAAACCGGCGCGGGCAAGTCCATCGTGGTGGACAGCATCAGCCTGGCCCTGGGCGGCAGGGCCGACCGGGATATGATTCGCACCGGGGCGGAGCGGGGCATGGTGCAGGCACTGTTCGACGTGTCCGCCAATCCCCGCGCCCAGGCGGTTTTGCGGGATCTGGACATCGACGGCGAGGACGGCCTGATCGCCATACGCCGGGAATTGAGCCGCGGCGGAAGGAATATCTGCCGGGTCTGCGACGTGGTGGTGCCCCTGAACACCCTCAAGCAATTGACCGCCACACTGATGGACATACATGGCCAGCACGAGCACCAGGCGCTGATGAACCCTGCCAGGCACCTGGATTTCCTTGACGCCTTCGGCGGAGAGGCGCATGCGGCCGAACGGGACAGGGTGGCCGGGCTGTACGCCGAGCGCAGTCGTATCGCCGCTGAGCTGAAGCGGTTGATGAACGACGTCTCTGAACGGGAGCGACTGGTGGATGTGCTGTCCTTCCAGGTGCAGGAGATCAGCGCCGCGAAGCTGAAGCCCGGCGAGGAGCAGAAGCTGGAAAAGAAGCTGGGGCTGCTGGAGAACGCCGAACGGATTCGCCAGAGCGTGGAAGGCGCCTATACCCTGGTGTACCAGGGTGACGGTCGCGCACCCAGCGCCCAGGAGGCGCTGCTGCGCTCCGCCGATGCCATGGACCGCATTGGCGCGCTGAACGAGCGCTATGCCGCCCTGGCCGGCCGCCTGCGGGAGCTGTACTACGGCGCGCAGGACGTGGGCTACGAATTGCAGGCGCTGCTGGACGACCTGGACTTTGAGCCGGACCTGCTGGACAAGGTCGCCGCGCGACTGGACGCCATTAAGAAGCTGGAGCGCAAGTACGGCGCGACCGTGGAAGAGGTGATTGAGTTCGGCGCGAAGGCCGCCGACCGGCTGAACGGCATCAAGGGCAGCGACGCCTCGATCACCGAGCTGAAGAAGCGCTACAGGGAAGCGGACAATGCCCTGCGGGAGGCCTGCGCCACCCTGACGACCATCCGTCGCCAGAGCGCTTCGAGGCTGTCGGAGCGCATCTGTGCGCAGCTGAAGGACCTGGGCATGGGCAAGACCCGCTTCGAGGTGCGCGTGGAGCCCCTGGCCAAGCCCACCGCCACCGGCATGGACGGCGTAGAGTTTATGATCTCCCCGAATCCCGGCGAGCCGCTGCGCCCGCTGGCGTCCATCGCGTCGGGCGGCGAGATCTCGCGGGTGATGCTGGCGCTGAAGGCCATCTCGGTGGATTCCGAGGGCGTGGACGCCATGGTCTTTGACGAGATCGATACCGGCGTCTCCGGTCGAATGGCCCAGGTGGTGGGGGAGAAGATGTGCCTGATCGCAAGGACGCGCCAGGTGCTCAGCATCACCCACCTGCCCCAGATCGCCGCCCTGGGCGACGCTCACTTCCTGGTGGAAAAGGTCGCCGGGGAGGACCGCACCGACACTCATGTGCGCCTGCTGGACGAGGAGGGACGCGTGCGCGAGTTGTCCCGGCTGGTGGGCGGGGCCGAGGACAGCGAGAGCAGCCTGTCCCACGGCGCGCACATGCTGAGGGAAGCGGCGGAGCGAAAACAGAATTTATAAACAGACCGTCCTCCATATTCGAGAAAATGGAGGACGGTCTGTTTTCCCGGGAAAACAATGTACTGTCACTGCTTCGGGTCGATCATGCCGGAGTTGATGTAGTGGGCCAGTATGTCCACGATGCGGGCGTTCTTGCCGCCCCGGGCGACGATCAGGTCGGCGTATTCCACGTAATTGCGGATGTGCTTTTCGTACATCGGCTTGACCGTGGCCAGATATTGGGCGTAGACGCTCTCGATGGTGCGGCCCCTGTCCCGCAGGTCGCGCTTCACGCGGCGCAGCAGGCAGATGTCCGGGTCCACCTGTACGAAGATCTTGAAGTCCATCAAATCCCGCACCTCGGGATCATAGAACACGTGGATGCCCTCCAGCAGCACCACGTCCGCAGGCTCGATCAGCACCCCCGGGTCACAGCGCCGGTGCTGGGTGTAGTCGTATTCCTTCGCGGTGATAGATTCTCCCCGGCGCAGCTTCGCAAGGTCGTCCCGCAGCACGTTGTGCTCGAAGATTTCCGGCTCGTCGTAGTTGATCAGGCAGCGCTGCTCGTAGGTCATGTCGGGGTGGTCTTTGTAGTAGGAATCCTGTTTAATATAGACGCAGGGCCTTTCCAGGCGGGAAGCCAGGGCTTTGGCGAGCGTGGATTTTCCGCTGCCACTGGCGCCGCAGATACCGATAATCAGCATGCTCCATCCCTCCAGCATCGTAATTGACACCTATATTTTAGCATATTTCAGAAGGGATTACAATGGGAGGAAGGGGAAACGAATATAGCAACAGGGACGATTTCGGCTGAAATCGTCCCTGTAAGTGAATTGCGCTTACTTTCCGAAATACCGCTTCAGCAGTCCCGCAAACGCCTTGCCGTGCCTGGCTTCGTCCCTGGCCATCTCATGCACGGTGTCGTGGATGGCGTCCAGGTTCAGGGCCTTGGCACGCTTGGCC
>JAZTZK010000032.1:0-10825 GCA_045637485.1 Clostridia bacterium | reverse complement strand
CCACCAGTTTGAGAAGCAGGAAATGATCGTTGTCTGCAAGCCTGAGGATTCCATGATGTGGTACGACAAGCTGTGGCAGAACACCGTCGACCTGTTCCGTTCTCTGGATATTCCCGTACGCACCCTCGAGTGCTGCTCCGGCGACCTGGCTGACCTGAAGGTAAAGTCCTGCGACGTGGAAGCCTGGTCTCCCCGCCAGAAGAAGTACTTCGAAGTGGGCTCCTGCTCCAACCTGGGCGACGCTCAGGCCCGCCGTCTGCGTATCCGCGTGAATGACAACGGCAAGAAGTACCTGCCCCACACCCTGAACAACACCGTCGTCGCCCCGCCCCGCATGCTGATCGCCTTCCTGGAGAACAACCTGCAGGCCGACGGCAGCATCCGCATCCCCGAAGCGCTGAGGATGTACATGGGTGGTAAGAGCGAAATCCGGTAAACCTGATTCCAATGAGGTATGCGGACTCAGGCTATCCTCATTCCTCATTCCTCATTCCTCATTCCTAATTCCTCATTCCCAATTTCCCATTCCCCACTATTCCAAAGGAGGTTCCCCATGAGGTATTACGTGAATATTGGCGCTTCCCGTGACGGCAACGGCTCGAAGGACATGCCCTTTCGCCACATCGACGACGCGGCGCGGATCGCCGTGGCGGGCGACGAGGTCGTCGTCGCCCCCGGCATCTACCGCGAGAAGGTGACCCCCCGCCACGCCGGCGCCGAGGACGCGCGGATCGTCTATCGCTCCGAGGTGCCACTGGGCGCGGTGATCACCGGCGCGGAGGTTCTGACCGGCTGGAAGAAATACAAGGGCGACGTGTGGGTCAACCGCGTAAGCAACGGCGTGTTCGGCGCTTACAACCCCTACACCACCCGGGTATGCGGCGACTGGTACTTCGCCCCCAACGTGCGCCACACCGGCTCGGTGTTCCTGAACGACCTGGCCATGTACGAGGCCGACTCGCTGGAGGCGTGTCTGGCCGGGGAGGCCGACCCCTGCGCCTGGAACGCCGGGGAATCCACCTGGAAGTGGTACACCGAGCAGGACGGCGACGAAACCGTGCTCTACGCCAACTTCCACGACCTGGACCCCAACGCCCAGAAGGTGGAGATCACCGTGCGCCGCAACTGCTTCATGCCCGATGAAAACGGCATAGGCTACATTACTGTCTCCGGCTTCGACATCAACAAGGGCGCGACCACCTGGGCCCCGCCCGCCGCCTACCAGGACGGCCTGATCGGGCCCCACTGGTCCAAGGGCTGGATCATCGAGGACTGCGCCGTCTGGGGCAGCCGCTGCTGCGGCATCAGCCTGGGCAAGTACCCCGATCCGGCGAACGACATGTACTTCTTTACCAAGCACGTGAAGTCTCCCACCCAGATGGAGCGGGACGCCGTGTGCCGGGGCCAGTACCACGGCTGGCTGAAGGAGAAGGTGGGCGGCCACATCGTGCGCCGCTGCGAGATCCACCACTGCGAGCAGACCGGCATCGTGGGCCGCATGGGCGCGGTGTTTTCCACCATCGAGGACTGCCACATCCACCACGTCTGCAACAGCCAGCAGCTGGGCGGCGCGGAGACCGCGGGCATCAAGCTGCATGCTGCGATCGACGTCACCATCCGCCGCAATCACATACACCACTGCATCGAGGGCGTCTGGCTGGACTGGGAGGCCCAGGGCGCGCGCATCACTCAGAACCTGATGCACGACAACCAGCGCCCCGAGGGCATCGGACAGGCCCAGGGTGCGATGTTCAACTGCGACGTGTTCATCGAGGTGGGCCACGGCCCGACGCTGATCGACAACAACGTGCTGCTGTCGAAGGCCTCGGTCATCATGCCCAGCGAGGGCCTGGCGGTGGTGCACAACCTGCTGTGCGGCGCGTTCGGGCTGATCAACTCCGGCGTGGACAGCGTGGTCAACGGACAGCGGGAGCCCCGCTACACCCCCTACCACATCCGCCATCGCACCGAGGGGGCCGGCTTCATGACCATACTCCACGGTGACGACCGGGTGTACAACAACATCATCGTGCAGAAGTACCCCGTCACCGACCCGTCCATCGGCCCGGACTCCCCCGAGCACCAGGCCGTCGGCACCGCGCCCTTCGACATCTTCCCGTCCTACGACGAATGGATCGCCAACTTCATGATGGACCGGGATCCGGACATGGGCCACCTGGCGCAGTACCACTTCGGCCACCTGCCCGCGTGGGTCGGCGGCAACGCCTACTTCAACGGGGCCACGGTCAGCAAGCACGAAAAGGGCGGGCTGGTCAACGCCTCGGACGAGGTATCCGTCGAGCTGGTTGAGGCCGGCGGCGGGTGGACGCTGAACACCAACGTCTATGACCTGCTGGGCGACTTCCGGGACGCCATACTCACCACCGAGAGCCTGGGCCGCGCCTTCCAGCCGGAACAGCGCTTCGAGAACCCCGACGGCACCCCCATCGCCTTCGACCGGGATATCCTGGGCAATCACCGGGGCGTGGACACCCTGCCGGGGCCCTTCGCCAGCGCCGAGGCGGCGGGCGCGACTCTGAGGTAGACGGATATGAAGAAAATCCTGGTATATACGCCCCGGCTTACCGACGAAAACCGCCGTGATATCGCGCAGGCGGCAGAAGGCCATGGCTATCGCGCCGTCTTCTGCGGGGACGCCGCCGAAGCCCTCCGCGAGGCTGCCGACGCGGAAATCATATTCAGCGCCGACCCTACCATGCCCAAGGCCGCCCCGGAACTGAAGTGGATGTGCTGCACCTTCGCCGGGGTCGAGCCCTTAATGGCGCCTGACGCCTTCGCCAGCCCCGGGGCGCTGCTGACGAATTCCTCCGGAGCCTACGGCGTGACCATCGCGGAGCACATCGTGATGGTGGCGCTGGAGCTGATGCGCCGCCAGATGGAATACAATCGCGTCGTCGCGGCCCGGGAATGGGCGCGCGACCTGCCCATACGCTCGATCCAAGGCAGCCGCGTGACGCTGCTGGGCGCGGGGGACATCGGGCGGGAGGCGGCCAAGAGGCTGCGGGCCTTCGGGCCGAAAGCCATCGTCGCCCTGAACCGCTCGGGCCGGGACGCCGGCGATCTGTTCGACAGGACCCTGCCGGTGTCGGCGCTGGACGATATCCTCCCGGAGACCGACCTGCTGGTCATGTCCCTGCCCGGCACCGCCGAATCCCGGAACATCATGGACGGTCGGCGGCTCGGCCTGCTGCCCAGGGACGCCTTCTTGGTCAACGTGGGCCGCGGCAACGCCATCGACGAGGACGCGCTGCTGGCGCTGATGCAGGGCGGTCACCTGGCCGGCGCGGCGCTGGACGTGTTCAACACCGAGCCCCTGCCGAAGGACAGCCCGATGTGGGACTGCCCCCGCCTGCTGATCACCACCCACGTCGCGGGGAACATGACCCTGAAATACACCGTTGAGAAGATCGTGGCCCAGTTCCTGGAGAATTTCGAGCGCTACTGCGCGGGGCAGCCTCTGGACCATGTGGTGGACCGAAGCAAGGGATATTGAATAATATGCACACAGCGCCATGCCGGAAGGCATGGCGCTGTGTATATATGAAACCTCTATTTTCCTGACAAAAACTCCTCCAGCGTCTGGCCGGTCCTGTGCATGCGGGTGGCGGCGTCAACGCCCACATAGCGGTAGTGCCAGGGCTCGTAGCTGATGCCGGTGATGTCGGCCTTGTTGGCGGGATAGCGCTGTATGAAGCCGTATTCATGGGCGTGCGCCATCAGCCAACCGTACTGGGGCGTGCTCTCGAAGCCGTCGTTGGTCTCCACGGTCACGTCGAAGGCCAGGCCGGTTTGGTGCTCGCTGGCCCCGGGCTGCTGGGCCTTGCCGGGCTCGCTCTCGGCGTAGACCTCCTGCTGGCGCTCATAGCTGCGGTAGCCGCTGGTGACGATGTAGCCGTTCATGTCGGCCTCCTCAGCGGCGTGGAACATCTGCTCCATGGCCTCATAGGTCTGGCGGGTCAGGTAGATCTCGCTGCTGGCCATGCGGAAGGAGTGGCGCTGGGTGTACAGGTTTACCAGTCCCTCGGGCACGTAATCCGCGGACAGCCGGTGGCTCTCGTTCACCAGCAGTATGTCGCCGTGGAACTGCGTTGAACGCGCCCCGAAGAACCACCCCGCACCGAAGGAAACCCCGATCAGCGCGACGGCCAATACGGCGGCCACCGCAGGAGAAAGGTAAAGGCCGAGACGTTTTTTCTTTTTGGCCATGGTTACCTCCTTTGGTAATCGGTAGATTCTGATTTGTCGCAGCGCGACAAATCAGAATTTGCACGCCCTATAGCTCTCCTCCAGCCCTTCCCTCAGGCCATAGCGGGGCTTCCATCCCAGGCCCTCCAACTTCGCGGGGTTCAGCACGGCGCGGCTGACGCGGGTGTAGCCGGCCTTTTCCAGCTCCGGGGGCAGCTCGAAGACCAGCTTCACCCCGGCGATATCGGCCAGGGTCTGGGCATATTCCCGGATAGAGGCCACCGAGCGGCGGTTGGCCACGTTGTAGGCCTGGCCCGCCTCGCCCCTGAGCAGCAGCGTCAGCAGGGCGCAGACGGCGTCCGCCACGTAGCACCAGGAGCGCACCTGGCTGCCGGCGCTCTTCATCACAATGTCCCGTCCGTCCAGCGCGTTGCGCAGGAACTGGGCGTCCGCACGGCTGTTGGAAGCCGTAAACGTGGGCCCGTAGACGTGGCAAAGCCGGGCCACGCGGGCGTCCACGCCATACTGGGCGGCGTAGCTGGCGCACAGCGTCTCCGCCGCCCGCTTGCCCTCGGGATAGCAGGCCCGGGGCCGCATCGTGTCGATGTAGCCGGTGTCCCCCTCGGAAAAGCCCTCGGGCAGCGCGGGGTTTTCGCCATAGATCTCCCCGCTGGACAGCAGCAGGAAGCGTCCGTGGCCCCAGCCCCGAAGCGCCTCCAGCAGGTTCATCGCGCCGACGATGTTGGCCTGCAGTATGCCCACCGGGTCGGTAGCGTAGGCCAGCGGATGGGCGCTGGTGGCCGCGTGGACGACGTAATCCGCCTCGAAATCCAGCGCCAACGGCTCAGTGGCGTCATAGGACACACAGTGAAAACGGGGGTCGTCCGCCGCCGCGCCGAAGCGCCCTCGGATGCCCGACGCGCGCCGCCCGGCGGCGTATACTTCGATCGCCATGCCCCGCGCCCCGTTCAAGAGCAGCAGCGCGTCCACCAGGCACGACCCGATCAGGCCCGTCGCTCCGGTAATCAGCACCCGCGCGCCCTTCAGCGCTTCCAGGCCCGGCACATCGCCGCAGGCCGCCATGAGGCTTCTGGCGTAATTGTCGTTGAACATATCATTCGTTCTCCATGCGCAGGTACGCCTTGAACAGCTCCAGGTCGTCCTTGCTGGTCAGCTTGATGTTCTTGTCGGAGCCTGCGGCGAAGTACAGCGTCTCGCCCAGGTCCACCATCATGGTGTTGGTATACGCCGAACCGGTGATGCCGATGTTCTCGGCAAAGGCCCGCCGGTAGGCGCGCAGCAGCAGGCCGTAGCCGTAGGCCTGGGGCGTGGCCACCTTGCGCAGCGTCTCCCGGGGAATGTATTCCCGGGTGGAAAAATCGTCCAGTATGCGGAAGATCTGCTCGTTGTAGGGCGTGGAGGTCACGCCGTTGCCGTGCAGGCGGCACACCCGCAGGATGTCCGACAGCACGCTGGAATCCACCATGGGACGAATGCCGTCGTGGATGATGACGATATCGTCCTCCTTTAACGCGTCCTCCAGGTTGTACACGCCGTTGCGTATGGATTCCTGTCCCGACGCCCCGCCGGTGGTGATCCATTTCAGCTTGGTGATGCCGTACTGCCGGGCGTATTCCCTCAGGGTCTCCTCCCAGCCGGACAGGCAGACCACCTCGATGGCGTCGATCTCCGGGTGGCGCTGGAAGCCCTCCAGCGTATAGATGATGACCGGCTTGCCATAGATGTGGATGAACTGCTTGGGTATATCCATGCCCATGCGGCTGCCGACGCCGCCGGCGATGATAATCGCGACATTCATGCGTTTTCCTCCCCTGTACAGGCTCAGTCGGGCATTTTATCCCGGCTGCCCAGCCTTTCGATGATGTAATCACAGACCGCGTCCGCAGCCCGCCCGGTCTCGTAATAGCCGAAGTATTCCCGTATCGCCGCGCAGTTGGCGGCGGTTTTCTCCGGGGTCATGCCCTCGATCAGTGCCTCCAGCCCCGCCTGGTCCGCCGCCGTCATGAACGGCGCCTCCCGCACGTCGAAGTAAACCCCCGGCTTCTGCCTGTAGGCCTCCCAGTCCGGGATGTAGAACAGCGCGGGGCGGTCCAGGAGTATAAAATCCAATGCGCAGGAGGAATAGTCCGTGAGCACCATGTCCGCCGCCAGCAGCAGCTCGGCCATGTCCTGGTAGGCCGTCACGTCAACCAGCCGATCCCGCACGGAAGCCAAGTCAATGCCCGCGGAGAGGTAGTGGGCGCGGAACAGGCATATCCAGCGCTTCCCCGTACTGCGCTCCAGGCAGTTCAGGGTGCGCTCCAGGTCCATCTGAAGCCGCTTGGGCAGCGTGTCCCCCGGCTCGCGGAAGGTGGGCGCGTACAGCAGCAGCCCGGTCTCCGGCGCGACGCCCAGCTCCCGGCGAATCCGCTCGCGCTCCACGGGGTCGTTTTTGACCAGCAGGTCGTTGCGGGGCGAGCCCGCCTTCAGGTATTCGCCCCTGTAGCGAAAGGCGGTGCGAAACATACCCTCGCCGAAGGCGGAAGCCGTCACCACCCGGGAGCAATGCTCCTCGACGCGGCCCTCGTCGCCCGGAACCCGCAGGTCGTAGCAGATCCGCTTGATGGCCCGGTCGCCGTGCCAGGTCTGCACGTAGAACTGGCGACCCGGCGTGAAGGACAGGTACTTGTCCTTGGTGTAGTTGTCCACCCACACCCGGGCGGTGGCCAGCGCCGTTAGCGCCTGGCGGGAGCCGAAGATCAGCGGCTCGACGTAGTCCGGCAGCCCGCCCTCCAGCTTCGAAAGGGCGGCCCTGGTGAAGAGCCAGGTGATCCTGGCCGACGGGCAGCGCGCATGCAGCCGTTCGGAGACGCAGCGGGGATTGTCGCCGTAGGAGCGCCCCCGGAAGCAGCTGAACACCACCCTGTTCGGGTCGACGGGCCGAAGCAAGCGGGTACAGGCCACAAAGACACGGCGATATGCCTTTTCGATGTTGGATTGACTGTGCTTACTCAAATCGCCGATCCTCCCCAATGTTTTTACACCTGTAGACCTCAAACTGGTGATGCTGGCCCCGCTTCTCCACCGGGGGCAGCTGCATGTAGTCGCCGTACAGGTTTTCAAGATACCGGTGGGCGTTGGCCGGGGCGTTGAGCTGCCTGCCCTCGAACGCCACCTTGACGGGCGTGCCGTAGTCCTCCCGGGCGATGTACTCCTCCACCGTGTGGAAGTTGCTGGTGACCACCCCGACGTAGTCACAGTCGTCGTAGCGGTATCTGAGCGCCGTGCGCAGTAGCAGCCGGTTCCAGAAGGGATAGCCCATCAGCCTGGCGAAGGGCCGGGCGATGAGCCGCAGCGTCCGGTTGAGCCCTTTCTTTCCGGGCACTCCCTGGAAGAAGGCCAGCTTGCGCATGTAGATCAGCGTGCTGGCCAGCCTGTAGTGCCGGCGAACCCGCTTCATGTCCGTGGGGAGGCCCTCGATGGGAAAGATGTCCACGAACAGGTTCATGTAGTAGAAGGCCCTGCCGTCCCGACTGGCGCTGCGCAGCACATACCGCTTGTCGTACACCCTCAGATAGCCCACCGCGTGGGGCACCGGGCCAAAGGGCGCGCCGATCTCCACATGGTCGTTGAGCACGCCCCCCGTCAGCCCGATCAGCCGGTCCGCGTCGGGACGGGGCATGTTGATGTCGATGTCGTCGTCCCAGGGAATGAAGCCCCTGTGGCGCACCGCCCCCAGCAGCGTGCCGCCGGACAGGTAGTAGGTCAGCCCGTTTTTCTCACAGAAGTCCACCAGCAGGTCCAGCATCTCCAGCTGGGCTGCCCGCACCTCTTCGGCAGACACCTGTTCGCCCAGCAGGCCCTGGTCTATATTCGTCGAACAAATGATCATCTGTCTTTCACTCCTGCGGCATCCATGCGCGCCATGATGTACCGGCAGACCGCCTCCGAGGCGTGCCCGGTCTCGGTAGTGCCGAAGAAGCGGTCCAGCGCCTCGCAGTTTTCACGGGCCGCCTCCGGCCCCGTCGCGTCGATCAGCCCTTCCAGTTCCTCCTGGCTGTGGGCCACGAGGAACGGCGATTTTTCAACGTCGAAATAGAAGCTACGGCTCTGCCTTAAATAATCCTCCACGTCCGCGTGGTACAGGAACAACGGCCGACGCAGCAGCGCGAAATCGCCCCCGCAGGAGGAATAATCGGTGATCAGCATGTCCGTAACCAGCAGCAGCTCGGACATCTCCGGCCAGGCCGTGACGTCCGTCAGCCTGTCGTCCCGCTCGACATTCAGGCCCGTGTTCAGGTAGTGGGCCCGGTACAGGCAGCGCCAGCGCGCGCCGGTGACGGCCTCCAGGTGATCCAGTGTACGGCTCAGGTCCAGCACCGCGTCCTGGGAGAGGCGCGCCCGGTTGTCCCGATAGGTGGGCGCGTACATCAGCAGCTTTATATCCGGCCCGACGCCCAGCCTTCGACGGATCTCCGCCGCCTCGTCGGGGTCGTTGCGCATCAGTATGTCGTTCTTGGGGCAGCCGTCCATCAGCACCTCGCCCCGGAAGTCGAAGGCGGTGCGGTAGGTGTTCCTGCCGAACTCAGATCCGGCGATCATCATGGCGCAGCGGCGCTCGATGCGCCTGATCTCGTGGGGCATCTTCTCGTTGTCGTCGCCCACCCGCTTGAAGCCCCGGTCGCCGTGCCAGGTCTGTATGTAAAACTGGTTTCCATCGTTCAGCCAAACCGCTTCCTTGTGCCGGAAGTTGTCCACCCAGAACCGGGCCGTGGCCTGCTCGAACAGCCCCGTTCGGCCGCTGCGCAGCCGCTTTTTGACGTAGTCCGGCACCTGCACCCTGTCGATGCAGCTCCTGTGAAACAGCCAGACGATCTCGCAGTCCGGGCACAGCTCGTGCAGCTTCTCGGAGATATACCGGGGATTGTCGGAATACTGGTGTCCCTCGAAGCTGCTGAAGACCACCTTTCGGGGGTTGATGCCCCGCAGCCCCTGCGCAAGGCGCATATACGCCACGCAATACGCTTTGTACACCGGATGCACAAGGGCAAACAGCCACTTGCGCTCCAGCACGCCGTGTTTGATCGTTCTTGAAATCGACATGACCCGTCCCCATTCCACAATACTGTCTTACATTATAAGACATCCCGATATGATTTGCAAGTCCGGTTTCGGCACGGACTGTGAAGCCCGCGGACGGGACGTTACAGCTCAGAGTCCTGATTATTCGGAACCCCTCCGCCTCGCTTTGCTCGGCACCTCCCCTTTCAGGGGAGGCTATCTAACGTACTATAATTCAAACAGCCTCCGCTGAAAGCGGGATCGGAGGGGTTCCACAGTGTCGACGCTGAGCTGTAACGACGGGACTTGACTGTTTCATGGATTCCCGCTATAATTTTTCCATAGGCTCGACTGAAAGGAAGATCGCCTTGAAAGTGGGAATCATCAGCATCAACCTGCATACGCGGCGGCTGAATTACGGCGCCGTGCTACACACCTGGGCGTTCCAGCAGCTCATGCTGCGCCGAGGGGACGTGGACGGATGCGAGGTCATCGACTACCTGCCCGACGGCAGGGAGGAAGGCAATCCCTGGACCTACTTCATACGCAAGAAGCGGGGCAGTCCCGTCAAGCTGCTGGGCGCACTGCTGATCACGCCGGGCTTCGTGCGCCGCTACAGGCGCTTCCAGGACTTTTTCAAGCGGAACATGCGCGTATCGAAGGAGAGCTACACCCGCGGGCAGCTGGAGGAACGCCGACTTCCCTACGACGTGCTGGTGTTTGAGAGCGACGTCATCTGGTCGCCGGGGTACTTCAACGGCCACTTCGACCCCGTGTTCTTCGGCGCGCCCGCCGGCATGCGGCCCATACCGAAGATCGCCTATTCCGCCAGCATGGGCCAGGCGGACCTCACCCCCGCCCAGGCGGAGGAGCTGCGCGAGCTGCTGAAGCTGCCGGAGTACATATCGATGCGGGAGCGCTACGCCTCGGAAATCGTGCGGGGTCTGACGGACAAGCCGGTCATGGATGTGGTGGACCCGGTGCTGCTGGTCGAGCCCGCCGACTTTGACCCCATCACCGCCCCCAAGCCGGTGAAGGGACGCTACCTGCTGGCCTACTACACCGTCAATCCCCAGGCCTGGATGCTGCGGCGGGTGGACGAATACGCAAAGGCCCACGGGCTGAAGGTGGTGGAGGTATCCATATTCACCCATCACAAGCTGAAGCACAGAACCTATACCGCCGCGGGCATTGAGGAATTCCTGTCGCTGCTGCGAAACGCCGAGGCGGTGTTCTCCAATTCGCTGCACGGCACCTGCCTTTCGCTGCTTTACCACCGGGAGTTCTACGCCATGGAGCACGACAACGGGGGCCGCAAGTACCGGGACCTGTGCGAAAAGTTCGACCTTTCGGACCGGTATATCCGAAGGGACGACCCCCTGACCGCCGCCCCCATCGACTGGGCCAGGGTGGACGGCCTGCGGGAGGCGTACAGGGAAGAATCACTGGCGTGGCTGGATGGGGCGCTGAGGGAGATCGGGGGAAACAAGTTCTGATTTGTCGAACTCTGCTCGATAAATCAGTATTTGAGGGGTTAGGTTTTAGGGGTTAGGGGTTA
>JAZTZK010000031.1:0-9310 GCA_045637485.1 Clostridia bacterium | reverse complement strand
TTTTAGGGGTTAGGGGTGGTACCCTAAAGGGCTAGCTTCGCGTCGCAAATCCCTTCGGGATTTGTTTGATTCTATGGAAAAGACAGGGGTTTCTACGCTTCGCAAGCCTTTGAATATAAAGAAATCCGCAAGGATTTCATCTTTCCCTAACCCCTAACCCCTAAAGCCTAACCCCTCAAATTCTGATTTATCGAGCAGAGCTCGACAAATCAGAATTTGTCCAATACCTCCTTCATACCCTCTACGGGGGGTGTCGTATTGAGCATGACGCGGGTGCGGGTGCGGCGGGAGCGGCCGACGGCTTTGGCGCTGGCGGTGGCGCTGTGCGTGACGATGCTGGTGGTGTATGTGCTGACGCTGGATGTGAAGGGGGCGGACGTGGTGGAGAGTGTGGCTGCCGCGCCGAGAGTGACCCGGGAGATCGCCTTCGATGCGCTGAAGGGCTGGGTCGTGTCGATGGCGAGCTGTGAAAGCCGCCAGGCGGCGCGCTTGCAGGCGTCTGCCTGGGTGAGCCGTGGCGCGGCAGGCTGTGTGTATCAACTGGACGGTCAGTGGCGTGTGTTGGGCGCCCTGTACGAATCCCGTAAGGAGGCGGAGCGCGTGTCAAAGCGGCTGTCGGCGGAAGAGGGCATCCCCGCCGAGGTCGTTGAGCTGGATGCGGGGGGACTGACGCTGCGGGTGACGGCGCCCCAGGCGCAAATCGACGCCCTGTCCGGGGCGGATGCGCTGCTTCGGCGGCAGATGAGGCAGTTGGGGCAGATGGCCCTGCAATTGGATAAGGGGGAGATCAACCCGGAGGCGGCCAGGGCGCTGTGCGCGCTGGCGGCTACGGAGGATGAAAAACAGGCCGACCTCCTGGCGGCGATCCCCGGGGCGGGGGAGAATGCCCTGTGCGCCGCCTTGATGGGTCACCTGCGGGATTTGGCGCAGATGCAGGACGCCGCCGCGAAGGCCAACCGGTCGGATTCCGCGACCCTGTCCGGCCTGCTGCGCTGCGCCCAAATTGAGGTTTTTTTGGAAATGCGGGAGATGATGGCGGGCAACTATTGATCCGCCGGGCGAGGCCCGGAAAACGAAACGGGCGGCCGCCGCCGCGAAAAATGTTGTAATCCGGCATATCATTCGCTTCACCGGCATATACAGTGTCACATGAATACGGGAAGGTGATAGAATGGATATGACAGGCGTCGAGCTGGCCCACGATTTGCGGATGCCGCTGCAGATGATCTCCTCCAGCGCCCAGATGCTGAAGCTGTCCATGGACGATCCGACGCTGGACGCTGATGTTTACGTGGACATACTGATGCAGTCGGTGGAGCACATGCGGCGGATGCTGGACGGTACGCTGGAGCGCTGTGGCCGGGCCGCAAGGCAGGAGCTTCCCCGTCCGGTGAATGCCGACCTTGCGACCTGCGTAAGGCAGCTCTGCCTGCGATGCCGGCCCTTTGCCGAGCAGGTCGGGGTACGCCTCAGCTGCCACGGCAACGTGGCCTCCCTGAGAATGGCCCTGGACGAGGACATGCTCTGCCGGGTGCTGCTGAATCTGATCTCCAACGCGCTGCGCTTCACGTCCCGGGGCGGCGAGGTGCGGGTTACCTGGCGGGCGCTGGGGGATTTTGTCGAAATCTGCGTGTCAGATGACGGCGCGGGCATCCCGCCGGAGCGCCTGCCCTATGTATTCCTCAGCGGCGAGAGCGACGGCGGGCACGGCTACGGCCTGTCCATCGCGCTGCGGCTGGCCCGGGCCATGGGCGGGGACCTGACCGCCTCGTCCCGGCGTGGGCAGGGCAGCGCCTTCACGCTGCGCCTGCCGGTGCGGGCCGCCCGCGCGGTTTGATAAAGGCAGGGATACAGGGAATGAAGACCGCGTCGGTCCCGGAGGGCAGCGGTTGAACTGTCATTGCCGAATACCTACTTTCGAGGCTGCGACCGATATGGAAGAAAAGCAGACGATGCAGATCGTGAGCTTGGGGCTTAAAACAGCTCATGCAGAAAGGCTGACTGTGATAAAAAACGGAGTGGGAAGCGCGATTTGACGGATCACGCTTCCTGCTCCGTTTCGAGCTTTCGTACCAGCTGCCGTATCCGCTCCCGGGCCTCGCTCTGCCGGATGAACTGATCCTCCGTCGACTGGGGCCGGTCGCCCATGATTGCCACGAACTGGCTGACCTTCAGGCCCAGGGCGTCCTGCATGTCCCGGTCGCTGCCCCGGGGGGAGACCAGGTAGTAGCACAGCAGGCTGTCCTTCTGTCCGATGCGGTGGGCGCGGTCCTCGGCCTGGGAGTGCACGGCGGGGGACCAGTCCAGTTCCCCGAACACCACGCAGCTGGCCCGTTGGAGGTTCAGCCCGCTGGCCGAGCGCAGCGATATACACAGCAGATCGGCCCGACCGGCCATGAAGGCCGCCGCGGCCTCGTCCTTCTGCCGGTCTGTCTCCCGCCCGGTGATGAACATGGGGCTCAGCGATCTGAGCTCCTTTTTGTAGATGTCCATCACCGCGTGGTGGTGGGCCATCAGCAGCACCCTTTCGCCGCCCTCCACCAGCGCCCGGACAAAGACGCACACGAAGGGCGCCTTGGCGATGCCGGTGGCCTGGCGCTGGGTCTGGGAGATGGCGTCCTCGATGATGGCCCGGCGAGAGGGATCGTCGGTGGCCCTCAGCATTTGCAGCTGCCGCGCCACCGGCGCCATCAGCTCCCGGTATACCGCGTCGTCCCAGTCGATCTCCTGAACCAGTCGGCGCTTGGGGGCCAGCTCCTTCAGCACGTCGCCCTTCAGTCGGCGCAGCATCAGCCCCTCGCTGCGCAGGTATTCCCCCAGCTGCTCGGGCTTGGCCACCACGGCGGTGTTGTAGCCGTAGCACCACTCCCGGGAAAAGCTCTCCCAGTCGCCGAGAAAGTGAAAGTCGATGATGTTCACCACGTTCCAGATCTCGCCGCCGTTGTTGTAGATGGGCGTGCCGGACAGGCCAATGCAGTTCTCGCATGACTCTGAAAGCAGGCTTGCCGCGCTGTACTTGCCGGTGCCGTTGCGGCGCAGCTCCTGCATCTCGTCGAAGATCACGGTGCGAAGGCCCAGCCCGGGCAGAACCTCCTTCCACCCCCGCAGCAGCAGATAGTGGATGATGTAGATGTCCGCCTCCGGCAGGTCATAGGGGGTCAGTCCTCTGATGACGTGCACCCGCAGCCGCCCGTCGGGGCTGAGGAAGCGCTCCACCTCCCGCTGCCAGTTGCGAATCAGGTGGGGCGGTACCACCAGTATCGCCGGATAGGCCGCCGTGGTGGCCAGGAACGCCAGTGCCTGCACCGTCTTGCCCAGGCCCATCTCGTCCGCCAGCAGGCAGCGCCGGGTGGACAGCAGGAAGCCCAGCCCCTGCTTCTGGAAGGGCAGCAGCTCGCCGGAGAAGGCTTCCGCAGGAGGCGTGGCGGTCTCTGGCATGGACAGGGACTGTTCCCGGCGCACGGCGTATTCCCGGGCCTCCTCCAGGGCATTCTCCCATCGGCTCCGGTCCGAATCCTTCACCTGCAGCGGATAGCGCAGCATCAGCCAGTTCAGATCGCCGATGATGCGCCGGTGGGCGGTGAAGCGGGCTACGCCCCGGCCCCGGCCGTCGCAGCCGGGGAACAGCCGCTTGGCCAGCTCGATCACACAGGGCTCGCCCCGTATGATCCAGCACTTCGACTTGCGGTTGTAGGACAGCGTGCCATAGGTGCGCCTCGGGGGCGGCCCATCCCGCAGATAGGCGGGATATTCGGCTTCGGGGACGGCGCAGTCATCGCCGTAGTCGTCCATGGTGATGGCCCCGGAGCCGGTGTAGTCGTTGTAATAGTCCATAGTGCCTCCGAACGGGGTAAATGCAGCGGCGGCATTCTGCCGCTGCCGCAATGTCACGGCAGCGCCACGCCCCACAGCCGGTTCAATGAGATCTGCCGCACCGGCTTGCCACGGATCGAGGCGGGGAGGGGAACCGCCCGCTGGGTGACGACGATCACGCCGTCCAGCGCGTCCGATTCCAGGTAGCGCCCCAGCTGCTTGACAAGCCGGGCCGCGGCGGGCCGCCCCTTTTTCACCTCGATGCCCACGCGCCCCACCGCAAAGTCGATGCGGCAGCGGGGGCCGAGCCGGTATTCGTGGGCGCATTCCAGCCCCGCCCCGGCCAGCGCTTCGGCTACGGCGGCGTGGATGTGGTACTCCTCCGGCTGCGCCGGAACGCGTACTGTGGCGAGGGCGGCTACGACTCGGTCCATATCGTGGGCGATCACGGCAGCGCCATCTCCCCGCCGACGCCGGTAAACCCGTACTTTTCGTACAGCGGGCGACCCATGTCGATGGCCTCCGGGCCGATGCGGCCCGCGTCGTGTCGTAGGGCGTCCGCCACTGGCAATTCGATATTATCCAGGGCTGCGCGCCTGTATTTGATGCTCATATCTGTTCAAGCAGCGCTGCCAGCTCGGCGGGCAGCGGCGATGTGCGTTCGATGGTGGTCCCGCTGACGGGGTGGGTGAGGCGGATATACGTCGAGTGCAGCGCGAACCGTCCGGGCAGGCGGGGGTCCTCCGTCCCGTAGAGGAAGTCCCCGGCGACGGGGTGGCCGAGATATTGAAGGTGCACCCGGATCTGGTGGGTGCGACCCGTCTCCAGGCGCAGGCGCACCAGTGAAAAGCGGTTGCCCGCCCGCACTACCCGATAGTGGGTCGCGGCGGGCCTGCCGCCCTTGAAATCCACGACGCGGCGCACGGTGGCGGCGTCTTCCCTTTTAATGGGGGCGTCGATCGTGCCCGCGCCCTCCATGCGCCCCTCAACCACGGCCAGGTATTCCCGGACAAAGGTGTCGGTGTGCAGCTGCTTCTGCAGCTGCTGGGCGGCGTGGGCGTTCATGGCGGCGGCCATCAGGCCGCTGGTGCCCCGGTCCAGCCGGTTCAGCGGCCGGAACACGAAGCCGGGGCGATCCCGATACAGGAAGGCCAGCCGGTTCTCGAGCGTTCCCCCCGGCTGCTTCGGCGAGCACTGGCACGCCAGCGGCGCGGGCTTGTCAAGGATGAGGAGGTCCTCATCCCCGTACACAACGGTTACCGGCCCTTCCTCCGGCGCGGTGGCCTTCCGGGCGGGGGCGTCCGCCAGCGCCACCGTCACCGCGTCCCCGGGGCGCAGGATGTGGTTGGCGTGGACGGGAGCGCCGTTGACCCACAGCCCGTTGCGCTGCTTCAGCGACGAAAACTGTCCGTAGGACACGCCCATATCGCCCCGGACGAAGTATTTCACCCTGCGTCCGGCGTCCTTTTCGGCGGCGATGGCGGTGAGGATTCTGTTCATGGGCCACCCCTGCGCATGCTTTATAACAAAAAGACCGGTCAGCCCGACGGCCCGAATCTATACAAGGGGCATCGGAACAACCGGTTTCCTGTGAAGCTTCACTTCATAAGCGGTCGGCGGCTTTATTACAGGGCGCGCTCAACCTTTTTGCTGCGCAGGCAGCGGGTGCACACGGACATGCGCTGCGGAACGCCATTTACCAGCACGCGAACCTTCTGCGTGTTCGGAGCCCAGGTGCGGCGCGTCTTGCGGTTGGAGTGGCTGACGTTGTTGCCGTATACGACGCCTTTACCGCAGACCTCACAAAACTTTCCCATACTCTATCACACCTCCTTCAAGGATATATCCACATCAAAACAGTGAAATTATAGCATCTTCGCCTCCAAAACGCAAGGGTTGGCCGTGTAAAAGTTCTGAAATGCCGGGTGACTCGCGGCCCATTGTAAAAATATGGGCTTTTGTTGGGTCATATTCCGGTGTTTTGCTTGCATATTCATCCCAAAACAGGTATACTGTAAATGGTGAGCTATATTTGCGCTTATCCCCCGCATGGGAGGGGGCGGCATACCCCGACGAAAGGGAGGTATCATTCATGGATTGCAAATTCAATACCGATATCGGCCTTGTCACCGTTAACGACGATGTTATTGTGCGCGTCGCGGGCTACGCGGCGCTGGATTGCTATGGTATTGTGGGCATGGCCTCCAAGCGAGGCACGGATGGCTTTGTGCAGATGATGGGCCGCGAGAACCTGGGCCGGGGCGTGAAGATCCGCTCCTCGGGCGACAAGGTGGATATCGATCTGTTCATCATCGTGGAATACGGCATTTCGATCAGCGCCGTGGCCGCGGCGATCATCGAGACCGTGAAATACAAGGTGGAGCACCTCACCGGCGTGCCGGTGGGGCGGGTAAACGTCAGCGTCGAGGATATTCGCGTATGACGCGCTCCGCTGTGCTTGTGGGAGGTTAACATGGCAAGCAAAAAGAAAATAGACGGCATGCTGTTCAAGGAGATGTTCGTCTCCGGCGCGGCGCTGCTGAACAATAACCGGGAAGCTGTGGACGCGCTGAACGTGTTTCCCGTGCCGGACGGCGATACGGGCACCAACATGTCCCAGACCATCAACTCCGCGGTCAAGGAGATCAATTCCAAGCCCTACTCCAGCGTGGCCGACGTGGCCAACGCCGCGGCCCGGGGCGCGCTGAAGGGGGCGCGGGGCAACTCCGGCGTCATACTCAGCCAGATCCTGAGGGGCTTCGCCAAGGCGCTGGACGGCCACGAGGAAATCGACGGCCCGCTGCTGGCGACTGCGCTGCGCTCCGGCGCCAACACCGCCTACAAGGCCGTGATGAAGCCCAAGGAGGGAACGATCCTCACCGTGGCCCGGGTCATCGCCGAGGAGGCCGAGGAGGCATTCGACAAGCAGGACGATGTGGTGGAGCTGTTCAAGCTGGTGCTGAGCGTGGGCGACGCCATACTCAAGCGCACGCCCGAGATGCTGTCGGTGCTGAAGCAGGCCGGCGTGGTGGACAGCGGCGGCAAGGGCCTTATGGTGATCTACCGGGGCATGTACGCGGCGCTGACCGGCGAGACGGTGGACGTGGAGGACGAGGGAACGCCCAAGGTCGTGGCCATGCCCGGCGACTTCGTGGACGACCACGACGCCATCGACGAGATCAAGTTCGGCTACTGCACCGAGTTCATCGTCACCCATCCCCGCCCGGACATGCGGGAGAGCGACGTGGTGCGCCTGCGCCGCCGCCTGGAGCGGATGGGCGACTGCGTGCTGGTCATCTCCGACATGAACGTGGTGAAGGTGCACGTGCACACCAACGAGCCCGGCAAGGCCCTGCAATACGCGCTGGAGCTGGGCGAGCTGGACGCCATCAAGATCGACAACATGAAGGAGGAGCGCCGCGAGCGCGAGGCCATGATGGCCGCAGCCGCAGCCGCGAAGGCCGCCGAGCAGAAGGAATACGGCATCGTGGCCGTGGCGCTGGGCGAGGGACTCTCCGAGATCTTCCACAGCCTGAACGTGGACCAGATCGTGGACGGCGGCCAGACCATGAACCCCAGCATACAGGACCTGGCGAAGGCCGCCGACGCCACCAACGCCCGGAACGTGATCATGCTGCCCAACAACACCAACATTATCCTCGCGGCCCAGCAGGCCAGCGCGCTGACCGACCGCAATGTCATCGTGCTGCCCACCAAGTCGGTGCCCATGGGCATCTCCGCGGCCCTGGCCTTCGACCCGGAGGCCAGTCCCGAGGAAAACGCGGCCGCCATGACCGAGGCAGCCGAAACGGTGCACACCGCCTCCGTCACCTACGCCGTGCGGGATACCAACTATGACGGCCAGGAGATCCACGAGGGCGACATCATGGCCATGGTCGACAACAAGCTCAGCGTGCTGGGCAGCGACATTCCCCAGGTGTGTCTGGACGTCTCCGAGAAGATGGTGAACGAGGATTCCTCTCTGATCACCATCTACTACGGCCAGGATATCCAGGGCGCCGACGCCCGGGCCCTCCAGGAACAGCTGGCGGAGCGGTACCCCGACTGCGACGTGGACCTGCAGTCCGGCGGGCAACCGCTGTACTACTACCTAATCGCGGTGGAATAAGGATAATTGGCCTGGATACAGGGGCGGCTCATGGGCCGCCCCTGTGTTGGATAGTCAAGGTTGTCTCTGTTCACATCCGCGCCTAAATAAGGTGGACGGCGTGACCTATCGGTCGGCGTGGTCCGCAACAAAGACCGTGACAATAATACGGGAGGTACGAACATGACCGATCATACCATTCGCTGGGCCATCATGGGCACCGGCTATATCGCCAACCGCTTCGCCCAGGGCATGATGCAGGTGAAGGACGCCTCGCTCTGCGCCGTCGTCAGCAGGGACGAAGCCAGGGGCAGGGCCTTCGCGGGGAAGTACGGCGGCGGGGCGGTCTATACCGACCTGAACCTGATGCTCCTTGAGGAGAGCCCCGACGTGCTGTATATCGGCACGCCCAACGACTGCCACTACGCCGCCATCGTGCAGGCGCTGAACGCCGGGGTGAACGTATTGAGCGAAAAGCCCATGGTGGACAACCGCCGCCAGTGGAACGAGGTGACCACCCTGGCCAGCGAGAAGAACCTGTTCCTGATGGAGGGCATGTGGACCCGCTGCTTCCCGGCGGTGCGCAGGGCGCGGCAGTGGATCGCCGAGGGCAAAATCGGCAAGCCCCTGACCGTGCGGGCCTTCTTCGAGATGTGCGCCAACCCCGACGACTGGCAGTGGTGGAAGGCGGGCATTGCCCATGCCGGCGGGGCGCTGAGGGACGTGGGCATCTATTCCCTGGCCATGGCCGACATGGTCTTTGGCAGGATGCCCGAGAGGCATTATTCCGTCATGGAATCCAACGGCGAGGTGGACCAGTCCTTCCACATGCTGCTGGACTACGGCGACGGCCAGCACGCCTTTGCGGGCGGGGCGTTCAACCAGGACGGCAACACCGAGGTGGAGATCTCCGGCGAGAAGGGCCGCATACTGATCGGCCCCGAGTTCTGGGACCCTACCACCGCCACGCTCATCGGCTATGACGGCGCAAGGGAAACCTTCCAGCAGCCCTATCCCGCCACCGGCTTCCAGTACGAGATCGAGGCCGTGCAGGCCTGCCTGCGGGCGGGCGAGAAGCAGTGCCCCCACTTCCCCTGGGCCGATTCCGCCCGCATCACGGATTTGATTGAGGCGACAAGGAAGGAGCACGGGATCGTTTATGAGGCGGATAGGTGATTTCTGCTTTATCGAGCTTTACTCGATAAAGCAGAAGTCAGGGGTTAGGCTTTAGGGATTGGGGGTTAGGGGTGGTCCAAATCCCTTCGGGATTTGTTTGATTTCATGGGAACGACAGGGCTTCCGACGCTCCGTAATCCTCTGAATAAAAGAAATCTGGGAAGCCGTAAGTTCTGATTTGGTGGGGAGACGGCACAACATTGTAGCGGCGGC
>JAZTZK010000030.1:0-3758 GCA_045637485.1 Clostridia bacterium | reverse complement strand
GCTTGGCCTCCGACTTCTCGTCGCTACGGCGGTTCGCCGCAAGGGTGAATGGTAACGTGGGCCGGAATTACAGTGCCTCCAGCGCCTCGACGATGTCGCCAATCATGTACAGCGAGCCGCAGGCGCAGACTGCGCCGGCCTTGCCGGCCTTTTCGATGGCGGTGCGCACGCCGTCCGCCACGGTTGGGCAGGGGGTGGCCATCGCGCCGAGGTTTTCGGTGATGTAGCGGGCCAGGTCCTCCGCGGGCAGCGAGCGGGGGTTGCGGGGGGTGACCGTCACGAACTCCCTGGCATAGGGCTGCAGCCAGCGGAACATGTCGACGTAGTCCTTGTCGGCCATGCAGCCGTTCAGGAATACCAGCTTCTGTCCGGGCAGGTAGGTCTTGATGGCGTTCTCCAGCGCTTCGAGGCACTGGGGATTGTGGCCGCCGTCCACGATGAACAGCGGGTCCCGGCGCATCAGCTGGAAGCGGCCCGGCCAGGTGACGGTGGCCAAGCCCTCGCGCACGGCTTTCTCGGGGATGCTCCAGCCCCGCCCGCGCAGCACGTCCACCGTGGTCAGCACGTTGCAGGCGTTCTTCAGCTGGTGGGCCCCCAGCAGGGGGATGTACAGGTCCTTCATATCGCCCCAATCGAAGCGCTGGCCGTCCAGCCCGTCATAGGTGGGCCGGAGGCTGTCGAAGTCGGCCAGGGTGAAGGGGGCGTCCAGCTTGCGGCAGACCTCCTCAAATACGGCCTCCACAGATGGTTGCTGGCGGTACATCACGCAGGGGCAGCCCCGCTTGACCACGCCGGACTTGGTCAGCGCGATCTTCTCCACGGTGTCGCCCAGCACCTCGGTGTGGTCCAGGCCGATGTTGACGATCACTGCCGCCTCGTTGTCCTCGATGACGTTGGTGGCGTCCCACTCGCCGCCCATGCCCACCTCCAGCACCACGATGTCGCACTTCCGGCGCCTGAAGTATTCAAAGCCGATGGCGGTCACGATCTCGAATTCCGAGGGATGGTCAGCCATGGCCTCGGCGTGGGGCCGGATGAACTCGGTCAGCTCGCACACGGCCTCGTCGGGGATCTGCTCGCCGTCCACCTGTATGCGCTCGTTGAAGCGGATGATGTAGGGCGAGGTATACAGCCCGGTGCGGTAGCCCGCCTGGCGCAGTATGCTCGCCAGCATTGCCGCGGTGGAGCCCTTGCCGTTGGTTCCCGCCACGTGGATGTACTTCATGCCCCTGTGGGGATTGCCGATGCGGCTGAGCAGCTCCAACTCCCGCTCCAGGCCGGGTATGGTGCCCAGCCAGCTGACGCTGTGGATGTACTTGAGGGCCTCGTCGAGATTCATGATATCACGCTCGCTTGATTGTTGTTTTCCTGTTCGTGGACCTGGACGCCCACCGGTGGCCAAAGGTGCAGCGCGTCGAACACCCGGCTCTTGAACAGGCCGAGGATCACCGCCGCGTTCACCAGCGACGTGATGGCGAACTGCACGGCGCGGGAGCCCAGGAACCACACAAAGCTGTGGGTGCCGTAGATGAAGGACAGCCAGTAGCTCTGCCAGAGCACGCTGCCCACGACCACCGCGGGCAGGAAGGTGGCCAGTATCCGCAGGAAGCTGATCTTCCTGTAGAGCAGCGGGCGCAGCAGCCCCGCGCACAGCCCGATCAGCATCGGGGGCACGGCGAAAAGCGGGTTGTAGCCGTAGCCGGAGAACAGCGTGCCCACGGCGTCGCCCACCAGGCCGACGATGGCGCCGGCGACGGGACCGTACAGGTAGCCTGCCACGATGATGGGCACGGCCTCTATGGAAAAGCGCATGGTGGGGTTGGGCATCGGTACGATGAAGCGGGCCAGCACGACCTCGATGGCGGAAAGCAGCGCCATCGTCACCAGCATGCGGGTGGTGTTTCTTCCCTTGAACATAAAAATTCCTCCGTTCTTCATGGAGGAGGTTGATCGTCGGTATGCGCGTCGCGCCAAAGGGCGCGCGCCTGTGATTGTGTTAGCGGATGCGATAATGGCATCGCGGAGCCGTGAGACTCCTTCGCCCGGCGGCAACCTCCCATCCGCCGGTACTTGACGCGCCATTCCTACTCATACAATCGGTAAAACCTGGTATTGCTGCGCCCGCATGATTTGACGGAATCTGGCATCTCCTTCCGCCAGCGCCTGCGCACTGCCTTCCTTTCAACGTCATTATAGCGTAATCGTTGCTCAAATGCAACGGGGATGCGGGAATTAATACAGTGTTAATGAATGGGGTATGGAAAATGGGGAGTGAGGAATGCGGAATCGGCATTCTTCATTCTTCATTCCTCATTCCTCATTCCTCCTTAAACCCTATCCCGTCACGTCCATGTACAGATCGATCAGCCGCGGGTAGTATTCGGACTGGTACATCTGCTGGCCGTCCACGTAGGCGTAGGCCTGGTAGCTGCGGCCGAGGGTCGGGTTGGCGATGCTCGACTGGTTGACCAGTATGACCAGCTGGCGCGTGTCGGTGCCCACATCCATGACCAGGCACTTGTTGCCGTCGTTGTCGGTGAAGCTGTCGATGAGCGGGCCCTTGCACACGAAGCTCTTGTAGCGCCAGTTCTCGAACAGTATGCGCAGCTGCTCGTAATCCATGGCCCAGGCGCGGCCGGACATTTCGGCCAGGGAGGGCTTGTAGTTCACGTTCAGCACGATCTCCGCGTCCTGCTTGCCCTCCTTGGTGGCGCGGAAGCGGATGATGTTGTTGCCATAGTTGGAGAAGTTGGCCACGAAGGAGAAGCGGCCGGTGGTCGGATCCACGGTCAGGCTCTCCGGGATGTGATCGGTGTCCACCGCGATGGACGCGCCGGGCTCGGTGGTGCCGGTGACGGCCATGGTGCGGGCGGGGGATTCTGTGCTGACGGTGGTGTCCAGCTCCAGCTCGATGTCGTAGTGCTGGCGGAATATGACCAGCTCCCGGCGGCATTCCCGGTGCCTGGGCGTGCGCACGATCAGGGTGATCACGTTGTCGCCGATGGGCTTGACGCTGACGTAGGTGGACAGGTAGCCGCTGCGATCCACGGAACCGGTGACGTCCTCGCCGTTGACGAAAACGGTGCTGCCGGGCACCACGTTCAGCGTCAGCGGGTACACGCCCGTGACCACGGTGGTGCGCTCCTCGGCGGGGCTGGTGACCTTCAGCGGGGAGTCGGGCACGCCGATCTGGAAGTTGAACTGGGGCAGCTCGGTCTTCATGCCGCGCTCGCTGATCAGCATCGGGGACAGGGTGATGTCCGCGTATTCGACGTCCTGCACGCTGGAGGTGAACCACTCGGAGTCCGGCACCTCCATGCGGGCCACGCCGCCGGAGATCGTCAGCGAGCGCTCCAGCTCGGGCACGTAGATCTGGTCCCCGTCCTTGCCGAAGAAGATCATGGCGTGGCCCTGGCGCATATCGTCCATCTGCACCTCGGACAGTGTGGGGGCGTAGGCCCCGCGGGTGTACAGGCGGGTCAGCTGGTAGCTCCTGATCCAGCTGACCAGCTTGTACGCGCCCACGCAAAGCCCCGTCAAAAACAGCACCACAAGCACCGCCGACAGGGCCTTCTGGCCGGCGGTGCGCTTTTCGCGGCGCTTTTCATGCCGCGCTTCCGTTTCTTCGCGGGCGGTGGGCAGCGGCTGCTTGCAGCTGGGGCAGTACAGCGCGTCGTCCGCGCACACGCCGCCGCAGTAGGGACATTTCACGATGATGGCCTCCGGAGAATCTGAGGGGTCAGGGGTCAGGTTTTAGG
>JAZTZK010000029.1:0-2146 GCA_045637485.1 Clostridia bacterium | reverse complement strand
CACCCGTTCTCGGGGGTGGAGGGGTGAACGCGGTCCCCGATTGTGGGGGGGAGCGCACCACCAATCGGAAGCTGTGGATTCGCTCCGAGCAAAAAACCTTCGCTCCCCTCAGTATGATTCCATGCCGCATTCGCGTCATTCTGAGTGGAGCGAAGGTTCTTTCTCTTTCCTTATTTATCCCGCTGTGGGGGCTTCCGGGATCATGGCGGTTCCGATGGGCTCGGGCTTTGGCTTGCGGGCCTTGGGGTCGGGCAGCGCCTCCTGCTCGGCGTAGATCAGCCGGGGCTTTTCGCTGCCCAGCACCGCCTCCCTGGTGACGACGCACTTCTTGACGCCCTCCAGCGAGGGCAGCTCGTACATCGTGTCCATCATGACGCCCTCGATGATGGCGCGCAGGCCGCGCGCGCCGCTCTTGCGGCCCAGCGCCTGCTGGGCGATGGCCTGCAGGGCTTCGGGGGTAAACTCGAGCTCCACGTCGTCGAAGCTCAGCAGCTTGGCATACTGGCGCACAAGGGCGTTTTTGGGCTCGGTGAGGATCTTCACCAGGGCCTCCTCGTCCAGGCTGTTCAGCGTCACCAGCACCGGCAGGCGGCCGATGAACTCGGGGATCAGGCCAAACTTCAGCAGGTCCTCGGGCCGCACCTGGGACATGATCTCGGCGTCGGTCTGGTCGTGCTTGCCCTTGACCTCGGCGCCGAAGCCCATCACCTTCTTGCCGATGCGGCTCTCGACGATCTTCTCGATACCGTCGAACGCGCCGCCGCAGATGAACAGTATGTTGCTGGTGTCGATCTGTATGAACTCCTGCAGGGGATGCTTGCGGCCGCCCTGGGGCGGAACGGAGGCGATGGTGCCCTCCAGTATCTTCAGAAGCGCCTGCTGCACGCCCTCGCCGCTGACGTCGCGGGTGATGGAGGGATTCTCGCTCTTGCGGGCGATCTTGTCGATCTCGTCGATATAGATGATGCCCCGCTGGGCCAGTTCCACGTCGAAGTCGGCGTTCTGGATCAGCCGAAGCAGTATGTTCTCCACGTCCTCGCCCACGTAGCCGGCCTCGGTCAGCGAGGTGGCGTCGCCGATGGCGAAGGGCACGTTCAGTATCTTCGCCAGGGTCTGGGCCAGGTAGGTCTTGCCGCAGCCGGTGGGGCCGAGCATCACGATGTTGGACTTTTGCAGCTCCACGTCGCTCTTTTTGTTGCCCATGCAGCGGATGCGCTTGTAGTGGTTGTACACGGCCACGGACAGGGCCTTCTTGGCGGCGTCCTGGCCCACCACGTACTGGTCGAGGATCTCTTTGATCTCCTGGGGCTTCTTGATCTCCGGCTCGCCGGACACGCCGATGGATTCCACGTCGTCGGACACGATCTCGTTGCACAGCAGCACGCACTCGTTGCAGATGTAGGTGTTGTTGGGGCCGGAGATCATGCGGCGCACGTGATCCTGGGTCTTGCCGCAGAAGGAGCAGCGCACCTGCTTCCTCAGGGAATCCTTGTTGTTTGCCATGGGCTTACCTCCTGGGGGCGATGATCTCGTCGATCAGGCCGTAGTCCTTTGCCTGCTCGGCGGTCATGAAGTGATCGCGGTCGGTGTCCTTTTCGATGGTCTTCAGCGGCTTGCCGGTGTTTTGGGCCAGCAGCTCGTTCATGGTCTTCTTGATGCGCAGGATCTGCTCGGCGTGGATCTGTATGTCCGTGGCCTGGCCCCGCGCGCCGCCCAGGGGCTGGTGGATCATGATCTCGGCGTGGGGCAGGGCCTTGCGCTTGCCCTTCGCGCCGGCAGCCAGCAGGAACGCGCCCATCGAAGCGGCCAGGCCGATGCACAGCGTGGAGACCTCGCACTTCAGGTAGCGCATGGTGTCGTAGATGGCCAGGCCCGCGGACACCGAGCCGCCGGGGCTGTTGATGTAGAGCATGATGTCGGCGTCCGGACCCTCCATCTCCAGAAAGAGCATCTGGGCAACGACGGTATTGGCCACGTCGTCGTCGATCTCGCCGCCCAGGAAGATGATGCGATCCTTCAGCAGGCGGGAATAGATGTCGTAGGACCGTTCGCCACGGTTCGTCTGTTCAATGACATAGGGCACCAGGTTCATGGGCGACCCCCCTTATTGGAGAATGAGAAATGAGGAATGAGGAATGAGGAATGA
>JAZTZK010000028.1:0-3051 GCA_045637485.1 Clostridia bacterium | reverse complement strand
TACCTGAATTACCTGGCCACCAAGAAGGTGTTCAACTCCGTGGGCATCATGGACGACAAGTGGCTGGTGGTCATCGCCATGGGCATGGCGGCGATGAACATCATACTGCTGCGCAACGCCTTTGAGAACGTGCCCAGCGAGATCGAGGAGGCGGCCATCGTCGACGGCGCGACCGAGTTCGGCGTGCTGAGCAAGGTGTTCATTCCCATGTCGAAATCCACCATCGCCACGGTGGCGCTGTTCTTCGCCATTTCCCGCTGGAACGGCTACTTCTGGGCGCGCCAGATGATCTCCAATTCCCACGAGCATCCGCTGCAGGTGTTCATCCGACTGACGCTGGAGGACTTCACCAATTCCGAGACCATGGCCGGCTGGAACGAGAGCTACGCTTCGGATTCCGTGATCTACGCACTGATCGTCTGCTCCATTGTGCCGATCTTGATCATCTATCCCTTTATCCAGAAGTACTTCGCCAAAGGCACCAACGCCGGCGGTGTGAAGGAATAATATCAAGGAGGAATTTTGTATGAAGAAGCTCTTGTCGATCCTGCTGGCCTGCGTCATGCTGCTGTCCTGCGCCGCGCTGGCCGAGGACACCGTGCTGCGCATGGCCACCGGCTACAACAGCACCAAGACGGGCATCGCCTTCGATGCCGAGACCGCCGGCAGCGGCGTGACCCTGGCCGACGGCAATACCTACAACACCGGCGACCTGAAGCCCACCTGGGTGGAGGTCGAAAAGATCCTCGGCGTGAAGTTCGAGGACAAGTACCAGGGCAACGGCGCCGCCAAGGAGTTCGAGTTCTGGAAGGATCGCCTGAACGAGGTTGACATGATCAGCGGCACCGCCGCGACCCTGTCCGAGTACGGCGAAGCCGGCAGCCTGGTCAACCTGGCCGAGTACCTGGACCAGATGCCCTCCTTCAAGGCCTACCTGGACGCGAATCCCATCGTCCGCCTGTCCATCACCGGCAACACCTCCACCGGCGCCATCTACTTCAGCCCCTACTTTGACGGCGTCAACGACATCGAGCGCATGCCCCTGATGCGCGTGGATTGGGTGCAGAAGCTGCTGGACGGCGACGGCGAATTCGCCGCCGACGCATGCAACGACACCGCCGCCCCGGTCTACCAGCCCTACATGCCCACCAGCGGCACCGTGGAGATCGAGACCGTGAAGCTGGATGGCTCCGGCACGGAGACCGTCACCAAGAACTACGACGCCGCCGGCAACATCGTGGCCGCCATGAACGAAAAGGGCGCCATGAGTGGCGTCGAGGCTGTCAACATGCTGCGCGCCTACATCGACGCGGCCTACGGCGGATACTACGGCGCCGAGCGCTCCAACCTGTTCGTGGGCCAGAACGCCGCTTGGGATGCCGACGAGCTGTTCGCCCTTTTGCGGTGCGTGGTCGCCAATCCCCAGACCCTCAACGGCACTGACTCCGTGCAGGGCCTGTTCACCCGCGAGGAGGCCAACAACCAGCGCCGCGTGGATATGATCCGCCTGGCCGGCCACCTGTTCGGCGTGCGCGGCATGGAATCCCGCCAGGATTACCTGTACGTCGGCGCCGACGGCGAGCTGCACGACGCCCGCCAGGAGGTCGCCGCCTACGAGGCCATGGGCCGCATGAATGCCATGGCCCAGGAGGGCCTGATCTCAAAGGCGTTCCTGGATTCCTCCGAGGAGAACAGCGGTACCTACCTGGAGAACGATCTGGGCTTCATGAGCTATGACTACAACCAGACCCAGACCATCATGAACGAGACCAAGCTCCAGGAGGGCGAGAAGTACATGGCGGTCATGGTGCCCGTAGCCCGCTGGTTCGACGGCACCGATGACGACGGCGTGTACATGCGCTTCACCGAATCCTGGCGCTCGGTCAAGACCGACGGCTGGGCGATCTCCAAGGCTGGCGTCGAGGGCGACGAGGCCAAGCTGAAGGCAGCCCTGGCACTGATCGACTACGCCTTCTCCGACAAGGGACAGATCCTGATGAGCTACGGCCCCGACGCCTTCATCAAGACCAAGGAGGACGGCAGCTACGAAACCTTCGTGTTCAACGGCAAGGAGATGCCCGTCATCGCCGACGCCACCTACGCGGAGCTGTGGGAGAAGGCCAGCGGCAACTTCACCAACTATGCCCGCATGTACCTGGGCTCCACACTGTCCTTCGCAAAGAGCCAGGCCTTCGAGTACCAGTGCACCAGCGCGGTCGGCAAGGAGGGCGCGGGCCACATCTCCACGGCCATCGGCCTGGGCACCATTAAGCACCCCGAGCTGGCCATCACCGAGAATCCCTGGTACACTTCCATGCCCACCGTGCTGCCCAACACCAAGGTTGAAAACGACGAGCTGAACACCTTCACCGAGCTGACCGCGAACGGCAAGTTCAACCTGGCCAGGGACGGCGAGAATGTCTTCGTGGACATCATCGTCAAGGGCTTCACCCTGGACGGCATGACCAGCCCCGAGGAGGCCGCAACGACCGTCGATACCGACTGGTTCGGCTTCGACTACCTGCTGCTGAAGGGCGACGCCTGGGCCCGCCTGCTGGACTACTACAGCGGCCTGTAAGAATGATTGACTGGCGCAACTGTCTCTGATAAGCGGATGTCGTCTGTAGCGGCGCCCTCCGGGCCGCCACGATGGCGGCGCAGGCGCCGCCGCTACTTACATCCTGTGTAGATGAATGGTTGCTGATTTGGAAACAACCCCCCTTCCTCCCGGCTTTGACCGGGAGGGGGGGAACCATTGATCGGGGGAAGGTCGACATGTATAAGAAACAGATGAAATTGCAGCGCATCGCGTGTTTCCTGTCCATTGCGGCAAGCGCGCTGGTATTCCTGTACGCGCTGGGCATCATGACGGATCTGTACGATATGTTGTACACGATGATTCCGGTGCCTGACGACCCGTCTTCGGTCAAGGTGGCAGGCGCCATGATCTACTACGACATGCAGGGCTTCAACCAGTCGCTGCTGAAGGCCGGCATCGGCCTGATACTGGTCTCGTGCCTGCTGTTTATCACCAGCACCCATACCCGCAGA
>JAZTZK010000027.1:0-4207 GCA_045637485.1 Clostridia bacterium | reverse complement strand
GTCTCTGATGAAGATTACATGGTTGCAAAGCACTTTTGTCTGCTGTAAATATAGGCGGAAGGAGGCGATGTCGTTGGCTGAGAAGATACAGTGGCATCCGGGATTTTACGCCGGCATGGAGCTGGAACTGAAAGCCTTCGATCTCTCCTTTGACAGTGAGTATCAGCTCACACGCGGGCCTCTGTCTATCGATCTTCTGATTATCAGGAAGCTGAGCGATCAAAAGATTGATGTGAACTTTGCGGAATGTTTCCGGCGGCATAACATCGTGGAGTTCAAGTCTCCGGAGGATGAACTGAGCATCGACGTATTCTATAAAACGCAGGCTTACGCGTACCTGTACTTCTGTCCAGCCACGCGCAGCGCGCGGATGTTGAGAGATTCATCAGGGCGTCAAGAGCGTTTGTAAACAGCGGAGATTTCCAGCGGGTGGACGCCATCCTGCAGGTCAGCGCTTCCGCGAATGAGGAGTTATATCGGAAACTTCGAAAGGAGGATGAAGACATGTGCCAGGCATTAAGAGAAATCATAAAGCCTGCCTTCCCTGGCTTCAACGCGAAAAAGGTACCGCCCGGAACATTGGCGGATCCGGGTCCGGTCGCCACCGTTGTCATGCCTCCCGCCAGGCGGTCTTCGGCAGGGTAAAGCGCTGCACGGGGATGCTCTGAACGGGCAGGCCGTGGTCCTTCATCACCTGCTGCAGCGTTTCGGCAATGTCGGAGATGTCGCTGCAGGCCAGGCAGGCGATCCGGAATTCCCCGTTGTGCTCAATCACGTTCAGGTGCAGGGTATTTCCCGCCGCGGGCGCGCAGAGGAAGCGCACGTCCGTGATCTGATCGGAATAGCCGGTTCTGTGCATGGAGCCGATGTAATCGATGTAGAAGGTATCATGGGTGACCGTCATAAACCCGGCAGGCTTTTTCAGCTCCTCCCGGTAATCGGTGGCCTGCATCATGCGTCCGCGGTACATCTGTCCCAGCATGTTGTAGGTGGCGCGGAATTTGTCCGTGTTCATCTGCTGCTTCAGCAGGGCCCGGAGCTGGGCGGCGCGCTGGTCAAAGGGCAGTGCGTCCATGGGCGTGCCGCATATCGGCAGCATGGCCCGACTGGAGCAGTTTTTGAAGGTCTCCTCGCAGCCAAGCTGCCGCCGGATGGACACGGGGATAATGGAGAAAATGGGCGCGCCGGCGTCGGGATGCAGACGATGGATGGCCTCGCCCACCAGCATGGACAGCATCACCGAGGGCGACGTGCCATTGGCCTTCACAAAGCGCATCAACTCCTCGGAGGGAAGGCGGAAGCCGTATTCCATCACCTCGCCGCCGGGATTGGACTTGATCTCCGGCAGGTGGTAAGCCGTGGGCGGCTGCTGTCTCTCCGGCATGACGAAATCGGGGGAAAGCTCATACTGCCTTGAAAGGGGCTCGTAGGTCTCCCTCTCCGTGGCCCGGGTACTGTCGGCGCGAATGCCGCTGGGGTCGTATTCCACGCCGTCCTTCATGCAATAATAGTGATACAGCACCGATTCCAGGAAGGCGTAGATGCCCTGGCCGTCGCAGAAGCCGTGGAACATGGAAAACCAGGTCTTATGACCGTCCCAGGTGAGGTCCAGCATGTGGTAGTTCGTCTCGCTGCCGCCGACATGGCGAAGCCGGTCGGTATGGGCCGCCTCCATGGGCAGCGGGTTTTTCGCGTAATACACGGCGCCGCCGTCGATGGTCAGCGTGTCGCTCAAATAGGGCATCCGCTGAATCGTCCGATCCAGGGCGCGCTGGAGCAGCTCGCCATCGACGGGCTCGCGATGGGTGACCTCCACGGTGTAGACGGGAATGTCCACCGGCAGATAGACATAGGGACTGCTGGACAGGGCGATTTCCTTTTTCTCAAAGTCAGGGCGCTGGGTACTCATGCTTCAATTTCCTCCTTGCTCTTGAGTAAAAACTCCTGGATGCTGAATTCGTTCTCATACAGGAAGTCCATGCAGTAGACGGGCTTGCCGTCCGGGTAATCGGTGTGGAAGTCGCTGACGGCCTTTAGGATGATCTTCGCGCTCATGGAGGTGTCCCGGCGCTTGTCGATGAAATATTCCGCGCCGTCGTCGCTGAAGGCGATGCGCAGCCATTCGGGCATCAGCGTGATCTTCACCCGGATGTTGCCGGCGGCGGAATAGGCATCCGTGATGCGTTCGGTGAGCATCTCCTCCACCGCCAGACGAATGGATATCAGGCGGCGCCGGCTGAAGCCCACGGACTGGGCCAGCTCGCTGGCCATGCTGGTGACAGGCACGATGGCGTAGCTGCTGTTTCGGACGACCACGTCGAACACCGTCACGCCGCCCGCCAGCTCCTCGTCCACCGACAGCCGCAGCAGGCGGTTGAGCATGTCAGCGTGCAGGGCGCGCTGATCCAGCTTGCCGTTGACGTTCAGGGGAAAGCTGTCGTACAGGAAGATGTGGGAGGGCACCTTGTACCGGGCAAGCACGCTTCTCAGGGCTTTTTTCAGCTCCTCCTGATCGAAGCTCACACCCCCGTCGGTCATGGTGACGCAGGCCTCCACGCTCTCGCCGTAGATGGGATGGGGCGCGCCCATGACCTTGGCCTCCCGGATGTTGTCCATCTGGTTCAGGGCGCTTTCGATTTCAGAGGGCGATATGTTTTCGCCGCCCCGGATGATGACATCCTTGATGCGCCCGGCCAGGTACAGATAGCCCTCCTCATCGAAGCAGCCCAGGTCACCGGTGTGCAGCCAGCCCTGATCGTCGATGGGCTGTTTATCCATGGGCAGCTTGTCATAACCATTCATCAGGTTGGCGCCCCGGGCCACCACCTCGCCGACCTCGCCCGGAGGCAGGAAGCCGCCCTTGCCGTCGGAGATGCGTATGTCCACGCCCTCGATGGCCTGGCCGACCGTCTGGGCCCGCTTTTCCACCAGGTCGGAGGGCCGCACCATGGTCAGCGGCGCGGCCTCGCTCTGGCCGTACATGTTGATGAAGGTGGCATTGGCGTATTGCAGCTCCAGCCGCATCATCTGCACCGGCGTGGACATGCCGCCCGCAATCATGCACAGATGCAGGTTGGGCACCACATTCTCCTCAAAGCCCTCCGCATCGGTCAGGCCCAGGTAAATGGCCCCCACCGCCGCCATATCGCAAACACGGTAGGCGTCGATTTCCCGGACCAGCGTGTCCGGCTTATAGTTGGCGGGCAGGCACACCGTTGCGCCGCGGCACAGGTAGGCGTAGCTCATCAGCAGTCCCAGTATGTGAAACAGCGGCACAGCCACGCACACGCTGCGGCCCGCATACTCGCCGATGTTCCCGTTGAAGACATCGGCGTCGAAGGTCAGCGCCCTCTGGGAGATCTGCACCGCCTTGGGCCGGGAGGTGGTGCCGGAGGTGAAGATGATAAACGCGGTGGCGTTTTCATCGGAAGCATCGGGCGCCTCCGGTTCCTCCGCCGCATCACGATACGCGTGTCCCAGGTTCAGCGCGGCGGGGCGGATGTCCAGACAACGGTCCTCCGGGATGCCCGCCAGGGACGCCAGCCGCCCCATGGCGTCGGGGTTCTTCTTCGTCTCTCCGTTGTCGCCGCAGAGCAGGAAGCCTGTCTCTGTCATGGTCAGCAGCTCGGCGGCGTCGGCGCTGCTCATGCTGTAATTCACCAGCACGGCGGTACCACCCGCCCGGACGATGGCAAAGAATGCAATCAACCAGTTGGCGGAGTTGTAGCTCCACAGCGCCACGCGGCTCCCCTTCTTCACGCCCATTTCGCGAAGTCGCTTCTCAAGAGCACGTATACCCCTGTGCATATCCTCATAGGTGCAGCTTTCACCATTGCCCACAATGGCCAGGCGGCCCGGATAGTTCCGGCAAAGGCGCGTCGATAACAAACTGCTGGTCATAGCCTTTTCCATTCCCTCCGAAAGCTCATCGATCCAATTCTGTATGCAAGCTTCTTCCAACGGATTTCCGTTCTCTGATTGATGATACAATACTGCCGCTCATTATGGCAAGCCTGTTTTTCCAAAGAGCAGGGACGGTTTCCTGCAATGAAACCGTCCCCGTGAATTCCCGCTATGCCTGTTTACGGATCAGAACCAGCTTGTGACCGTCCTCCATACACCCTTGATGATGTTCTTCGCCGCGGTCCGGGCATCTTTCCCCGTGCACTTGCTGGTAAACGGTTCGACCAGGTCTCCGACGGCGTCG